>CAMSIF010000005.1 GCA_947058885.1 uncultured Clostridia bacterium | reverse complement strand
TACACAACCGCGGACACTCTTTCCCTACACGACGCTCTTCCGATCTGAGCGGGCCTGGCTGTCGTATTGCCACGACCAGCGGGACCTGAAAAAACTGGAAGCCATGATGAGCGAAACCAAGGTCATGGACTTGGGCATGGGCTTCCAGGAGGACACCGGAGAGCGCGACCTCATCCAGACCACCGCCTTTAACCGGGCCCTGCCGGGCATCGCCATGCTGGGCTACGGCGTGGACGCGGACGGCGACCCCCAGAATCTGGTTTCCATTATGATGCGGCTGTCCGAGATTTACGCCAACTGCGATGAGGAGAGCGGCGATTTCGCCACCGATGAGGAGCGGGAGGAGTCCTACCGCCTGCTGGATAAATTTAATCAGGCGCATGACAGGTTCAATTCCGCCTACACGGATGTGGATACGAAGGGAGCGTTCCTCCAGTCCAACGGCACCCGGCTGAAGGACCAGGAATATAACCTTAAGGAGCAGATTGCCGACGTAGAGCAGGTGGATTTGGCGGATGCTCTTCTGGACTTCTCCTGGGCATACTACTGCTACAGCTCCGCGCTGAAAATCGGCACCCAGCTGCTCAGTCAGTCTTTGATCGATTACATGCGTTAATAATTGTGTGCGATAGGGCATGGACGCCCGTGAAAATATAAATGAAGGGAGCGCAGTCACACAATGAAGCCGCTGATTGAAATCACCACGATCCCGATCCAGATTGAGATGAAGACCACCAACGCAAGGCTGGAGTACGCGCGGGGCACAGCTGAAATGGAGATCAGCCGGGATGAAGGGGGCCTGAGCATCAAGAGCCGGTCCACCCGGATTAATATCGACACCTACGAAGCCCGCAATTCGGTCAGTCCCACCCTGGCCCGCCGCCTGGAGCAGGACGCCCAGAAGGGCCAGCAGGCGGCCTATCAGGCCACCTCCACCTACGTGGACCAGGGGCAGATGATGATGAAGACCAAGTGGGGCGAGGAGGTTATCACCCAGTTTGCCGAACAGGCTATGATGAAAAACGTCAAACTGGGGGTGGGAATGGACTTCCTGCCCAAGGTGGGTCCGGAGATTACCTGGGACCCGGGCGAGATGAACATCCGGTACGAGATGGATAAGCTGAACTTTGACTGGAAGATTAACAAGGGCGATTTCCAGTTTACCCCCGGGGATATTGAGTTCACCGTCACCCAGAAGCCGGAAGTCATTATCAAGTACGTGGGCGGACCCATTTATGTTCCGCCGTCTGCGGATCCCAACTACGAGTCCGTGGATGTAAGAGCCTGACGGGAGGTTGAATCGTGCTGCTGCAAACCAAGTATTTCGGCCAGCTGGACTGCCCGGAGGAGCAGGTCCTCCAGTTCCCGAAAGGGCTGTTCGGCTTTGAGGAGGAGAAGCGTTTTTTCCTCCTCCCCTTCGAGGGGAGCTCCGGGAGTCTCCTCTGCTTCCAGAGCGTAGCCACCCCGGCTCTGGCCTTCGTGGCGGTGAATCCATTCTTTTTGAAGCCGGATTACGCGCCGGTTCTGACCCGGGAGGAGCTGGAGGAGCTGGGGGTAGAGCGCAGCGAGGAGCTGTGCTTCTACGCCCTGTGCGTGGCTCGGAACCCGGTGGCCGGCAGCACGGTGAATCTCCGCTGTCCGGTGGTCATCAACGACCAGACCCGGCAGGCTATGCAGGTGATTCTGGATACGGAGGAGTACCAGATGCACCACCTCCTTTCGGAGTTCGCGCGGAAAAAAGGAGGGGAGCAGGTATGCTGATTCTCCAGCGCAAAGCGGGGGAGTCCGTGCTGATTGGGGAGGATATTGAGGTTTCCATCCTCTCCGTGGAGGCTGGCCGGGTACGGCTGGCTATTCAGGCTCCCAAGAGCGTGCCGATCCTCCGCAGCGAGCTGCGTACCGCCGCGGAAACCAACCGCGAGGCGGCGGACGAGGAAGTGCCGCCCCTGAGTTTGCTGGACGTGTTCCTGGAGGGGGACGGCGGCCAGAGAATGGAGTAAATGAGAAAATTGGAATAGAACACCCACGGGCAGCATATATAGCCTGTGGGTGTTTTCTTGTGTGAATAAAGCCCTGAAAATGGTCCAAAAATTGGGTAAAATGTCACAAAATGTCGAACAAGACCGCATGTTGTCAAAAACTAAAGCATGCCAATAGACGAATATGTACAAGTTTGACAATTTTCGAGTTTTATCTTGCGCCTGTGAAAAAAATGTATTATAATGTCGTTACATGGCGTATATTTATGTGAAGAAAAAATAAAGAATAACGCCCAATGAAAAAACAACTTGATTTTTCCGGAAGATGTGCTATCATAGTATGATGGTACGTCTCTCCGGTTTGACGGAGGGCCTGCCAATGATCGATTTTACTTCTTCTAACACGCAGCTGATGCTGGAGCGTTCTATGCAGTTTGGCTGGACCAAGCAAACCGCGATGCTCGATAACATCGTCAACGGAGACACGCCTGGCTATAAGGCGAAGTATGTCACTTTCGAGGAGGCGCTGGATTCCAGCCTGCGGAGAGCTCATATGGGGGAAAAGCCGGTGGCCTCCATGCGTTCCGCTCTGGAGGCGTCTTCGCCGGTGGTACATACGGCGGATGACGAGACCGCCCGTATGGACGGCAACGGCGTCAACATGGCGGAGCAGCAAATCGAAATGGTCCGCAATTCCTATCAGCTCCAACACGTGTACCGTGCGCTGAGCAGCGATATCAGCCGGTTGATGACGGCAATCCGCAACCAGTAACCGGCTGGCCGGAACGGTAACAGACAGGAGGTTTTTTATGGCTTTTCTCAGCTCTATCAATATTATTGGTTCCGGGATTACGGCCCAGCATCTTCGCCTGGACGTTATCAGCGAGAACATTACCAACATCAATACCACCCGTACCCAGGATGGCGAGGGGGGCGCGTACCGCCGCAAATGTGTGGTCTTCGAGGCGGAGACGGGCCGCAACACCTTCCGGGACGCTTTGGCCGCCGCCGCGACTATCGTCAACGACGACAGGCTTCGTATGCCCAGCAACGCCCGTTACGGACGTACCGCCGGCGTGAGGGTGGCGGGGATTATTGAGGATGACTCCGATTTCAAGCTCAAGTACGACCCCACAGACCCGGACGCTAACGAGGAGGGGTATGTGGAGCTGCCGAACGTGGACCTGGTGAAGGAGATCACGGACGGTATGGCGGCAAGCCAGGCGTACAACGCTGACGTGACCGCGTTTAATATCCTGAAAAACGTCATCTCCGCTGGTTTGGAGATCGGGAGATAAATCATAAATAAGGGTGGGCCAGTTGATCAAGGGGACATGCTGTCTGATTGGGCTGGCCCTATTCCCCGTATTATGGGGACCTATATGCAGTTTTTGGAATTTTTAAGAAATCTTGGAGGATTTGCCTGTGAATACGAATTTTCAGCCTATTCAGCCTCTGTGGGAGACGTTTCCCACCAGCAAGGTGCAGGAGCCCGCAAAGACCTCGGGCGGCTCTATGTTTGCCGATATTTTCAAGTCCGCCATTGAGAACGTGCGCAACGCGGAGGACGTAGTTGCCAAGGCGGAGTATCAGCTTGCCACGGGCCAGCTGGATAATCCCGCCCAGCTGAGCCTGGAGCTCTATAAGGCCAACACCGCCGTGACGCTGCTGTCCCAGCTGCGCCAGAAGGCGCTGGACGCTTACAACGAACTCAGTCGTATCAGCGCATAAGCACCGTGCGGGTAGATACGTCATTTGAGATGAGAGGCCGGAGGGATTCTGCGTGAATACGACGAAGCTGAAGGAGCTTTGGGAAAAGGTCAAGGACTTCTTCAAAAATATGAGCACAAAGGTGCGCATCATATTGTGTACCGTGGTGGTGGTAATTGTGGCCCTCATTGCGGTGCTGGTGGTCATGTCCAATAACCAGCCCTACGCGACGCTCTTTACCAATCTCTCCAGTTCTGAGGCCGGCGCGATTATAGATTATTTGCAGGAGAACGGCTTCACGGACTACCGCCTGGAGGGAGATACCATCTATGTCCGGGCGGACCAGCAGGACGTGATGGTGGCCCGGCTGGTGCAGGCCGGTTACCCCAAGGAGGGCTACCTCTATGATACGTACTTCGAGAAATCGGGGCTGACCACCACCAATACAGAGCGAAATACCAACCTGCAAATTGCCTTGCAGGAGAGGCTGGGAGCTATTATCCGAAACTTCCCCGGCGTACAGGAGGCTTTCGTCACCATTACTCCGGGGAAGGACCAGACCTATGTCCTGGAGGACGTGCAGACCAGCAGCGAGGCGTCCGTTGTGCTTGTTATGAGGGAAGGCGAAATGCTGACGCCTGAGCAGGCCGCGGCAATCCGCAACCTGGTCAGCCACAGTGTCCGGGACCTGTCCCTTGACGATGTGAGCATTGAGGATACTATTGGCAATACATATACTGCCGATACAGTCGCGAATCTGGGCGACAACAGCGAGCTGAAGCTGGCCTTGCAGGAGTACTACGCAAACCAGGTCCGCACCAACATTGTGAACCTTTTGACACCTATTTATGGTGCGGGCAACGTTCAGGCGGCGGTTTCCTGTACCGTCGATGTGAACCGCCGCATGGTGGAGTCGGAGGAGTTCAGCCAGCCGGAGGGGTCCGCTGAAAACAGCGGACTGATTGGCACGGATACCATCCTCGGTATCGTCAGCGCCGACGGCGTGGAGACCGTGGGCGGAATCCCCGGCACCACGACAAACTCTGATATCGATATCCCGACCTATATGGAAGACCTCATGCAGGCGGCGGGAGACGGCACCTATGGACAGTGGTACCGCAATTTTGTTGCCAATATGAACAAGACCACGGAACAGATGGAGGTTGTCGCCGGTACGGTGACCGATATCCAGGTTTCCGTAACCATCAACGCTAACAGCCCCAACGGCACGTCCGTGGAGGCGAGGCCGCTGGCCCGCCATGTGGCTACCGGGGCCGGTATCGGCGGAGAGGATCCGGAAAGCCGGGTGTCCGTGTTGATTGCACCCTTCTATGAGGTGCCCGACGATGTCAATCCCGACGGCTTTGTGCCTACACAGGAGACCATTGCGCTGATGATCATTGCTGGCGCAGTGCTGCTGGTCCTCCTGATTATGTTGATTGTGATTCTGAGCGTCAGCAGAAGAAAGAAAAAGAAGAAGGAAGCGGAACAGGCCGCTATCGACGCCCAATTGGGTCTTATCGGTCCCGACGGAGAGCCGCTGCCCGACGAGATGGTTCTCGCCGGTATGCCTGGCGTACCTGGCGCCCCTGGCGAACAACCGGCTACAGGCGCGGATATAATGGAACTAAACACGGAGAAGAGCATGGAGCTGCGCAAGATGGTCCGGCAGTTCGCCCAGAACAACCCGGAGATCGCGGCGCAGATGGTCAAGGCATGGCTGAGAGGGGAGGACGACAATGGCTGAGACAGCAACCGCAAAAACTGAACTTACCTATGCCCAGAAGGCGGCTGCGGTCATTGTATCCCTGGGCGCGGATAAAGCGTCGCTGCTCTACCAGTACATGGAGCCCGAGGACCTGGAGGCGCTTACCCTGGAGGTGGCCCGGCTGGGTATGCTGGACGCCGAGGTCACCGAGGCGGTGCTGACGGAGTTCTATCAGGCCTGCATGACCAACAAGGCGGTCACGGAGGGCGGCCTGGAGTACGCCAAGACCGTCCTGGAGAAGGCCTTTGGCCAGCAGGCGGCTATCAGCCTGCTGGAGAAGGTGACCAAGTCCCTGAAGAACCGGGAGTTCGCGTTCCTCAACAAGGCGGAGGTCAAGAGCCTTTTCTCCGCCCTCCAGAGCGAGCGGCCCCAGACCATGGCCCTGGTCCTCAGCTATGTGGACCCGGACAAGGCGGCCGGGGTTATCGAACAGCTGCCGCCGGAGCGTCAAATCCGGGTGGTGGAGGCTATCGCCACTATGGAGAGCGCCTCTCCCGCCGCCATCAAGATTATCGAGAAGGAAATGGAAAGAAAGTTCTCCAGTATTGTTACCAGCAGCAACGTGAAGGTTGGCGGTATCGACTACGTAGCCAGCATCATGAACAATTTGGACCGCTCCAGCGAGAAGAGCATCTTCGACGGACTGTCCGTCAACAACGCGGAGCTGGCCGACGAAATCCGCAAGCGCATGTTCGTCTTTGAGGATATCGTCACCATGGACGACCGCTCCATCCAGCGTTTTATCCGCGACTGCGACCAGCGGGATCTGGTGCTCTCCCTCAAGACAGCCAATACCGAGGTGGCCAACAAGCTCTTTACCAACATGTCCGCCCGTATGGCGGAAAGCGTCAGGGACGACCTGGAGATCACCAGCAATGTCCGCATGAAGGACGTGGAGGACGCTCAGCAGAGAATTGTGGGTATTATCCGCGATTTGGAGGAAAAGGGCGAGATTGTGATCCTGAAGGGCGGAAAGGACGATATCATTGCGTAATATTTTCAAGGGGTTCCTAAACCCAACGGTTAAGGAGTACGAATTCCCGGATACCGATACCATTGAGATGGGGGAAAAGGCGCCTCTTGAGGAGCTGGAGGAGGAGCTGGACGCCGGCGATGGGGAAGCCAGCCAGCCCCTCCCCGAAGTGGAAGAGGGCGGGGAGCCTCCCCAGGAGGAGGATGCCCCGCCGGAACCTCCAGCACCGACGCCCCCCGACCCGGAGGAGACGCCGGTGCAGTACGCCCAGCTCCAAGCCGAGCTTATCCTGAAAGAGGCCCGGGAGGAGGCGGAGCGCATTGTTGTGGATGCCCGCGCCGCCGCCAAGCAGGAACAGGAGCAGATTCGTGCCGGAGCCCGGGACGAGGGCTACCGGGACGGCTACGCGCAGGGTACCGCTAAAGCCATGGAGGACGCGGTACGCGACCGGGAGGTTGTAGCCCAGCGCCTGGAGGCCGATGTGGCGGCGTTCCTGGAGAAGGCATCCCTGGCCCGGGACGAGATGCTGAACCATACGCAGGCGGAACTGCTGGATCTCGTTATCGCCGTGGCGGAAAAGGTGGTCCGGGTCAGCTTGAAGAGCAGCAGCGAGGTAATTGTGCGCATGATTCAGGCCGCTACCGAGCGGATGAAGCGGCAGGAATGGGTCCATATTTACATCTCCGGCTGCGACACCAAGGGCGTGGCCCAGATTTCCCCCGCCTTGACGCTTGCTCTGGGCGCGCTGTCCCAGCACATCAAGGTGGTGCCCATGGGCGACGGCGAGGACGGCACCTGTATCGTGGAGACGCCGGAGGAGATTGTGGACGCTAGTGTTTCTACCCAGATGTCTACTATCCGGGATATTTTGCATGAACAACTGGGGACGCAGTTCTGATACTTTTTCTTGAAAGAAAAAGTATCCAAAAAGAACTTTTATTCCGCTCTTTGCTGCCAATCTGGACCAAAAAAGCCGCACGGTAACGGAGAGAGGACGTCCCTGACTGTGGAGAAAGGATGGATATGTTCCGCGAGATGATCCCAAGCGTCCGGAACGCGGAAACCATGAGCCGGACAGGTAAAATAGAAAATATCGTGGGAATGTCCATTGAGGCCTCCGGCGGCAGGGCCGCTATCGGTGACATCTGCCGGATTTACTCCGGCGAGTCCGGAGGCCAGGTGCCTGCCGAGGTGGTGGGGTTCAAAAATGACCACATTTTGCTCATGCCTTATGCCAACATGAGCGGCATTTCTGCGGGCAACTTTGTACGGAACACCGGCAAGCGGCTGACGCTGCCGGTTGGGCCGTTTCTGCGGGGAAGGGTCATTAACGCTCTCGGCCAGCCTATCGACGGGCTGGAGCCCTTTGAGCGTGCGGATTCCTTCTCCATTGATTCTGGCTATATAAACCCTATGACCCGCCCCCCCATTCGGGAACGGATGGAGTTCGGGGTCAAGGCCATCGACAGCCTTTTGACCATCGGCAAGGGCCAGCGTATCGGCATCTTTGCCGGTTCCGGCGTGGGTAAATCCACCCTCATGGGCATGATTGCGAAAAACGTGAAGGCCGACATCAATGTGATTGCCCTGGTGGGTGAACGTGGCCGCGAGGTTCTGGAATTCATGCAGAAGGACCTGGGGGAGGAGGGAATGCGCCGCAGTGTGCTGGTGGTGGCCACCTCCGACCAGCCCGCCATGCTGCGGATGAAATGCCCCAGCGTGGCAACCAGTATTGCGGAGTATTTCCGGGACCAGGGGTACGACGTATTGTTGATGATGGATTCTCTGACCCGTTTCGCCATGGCTCAGCGTGAAATCGGTCTTGCAATCGGCGAACCGCCGGTAGCGAGAGGCTACACTCCCTCCATGTACGCGGAGATGCCGAAGCTTTTGGAGCGGAGCGGAAACTTTGAGAGGGGCTCTATTACCGGCGTTTACACGGTGCTGGTAGAAGGCGACGACACCAA
Source organism: uncultured Clostridia bacterium (assembly GCA_947058885.1). Taxonomy (GTDB): domain Bacteria; phylum Bacillota; class Clostridia; order Oscillospirales; family Oscillospiraceae; genus Pelethomonas. The sequence goes on along the minus strand of CAMSIF010000005.1, from coordinate 42,258 downwards.
CGAGCCTATTGCGGACACCGTCCGCGGTATTCTGGACGGACATATTGTCCTCTCCCGGAAGCTGGCGAACAGCAACCACTTCCCCGCTATTGACGTAGGCGCCAGCATCTCCCGTCTGATGGTGGAGATTGTTTCCCCAGAGCACCGGCAGCTGGCCAGCAAGCTGCGGGATATCATGGGTGTCTACGAGAAAAACGCGGACCTGGTTTCTATCGGCGCGTACAAGGCGGGAACCAATCCTAAGCTGGACCACGCGCTGAAAAAAATGGACGCCATCAATTCATTTTTGACACAAGGTACCGACGAGGCGTTTTCCTACGAGGAGAGCTTGAACGAGCTGAGGCAGATTATGCGCTGACGCGAAAGAGAACGATAGAAGGGAATTTGATATATGAAAAAATTCCGTTTTTCTTTGGAGACTGTGCTGGATTATAAGCAGCAGGTTCTGGATGCCTTGCAGGCGGAGCACGGGGCGATTCTGGCCCAGGTTCGCGCCCAGGAGGAACTGCTGGAACGCCTGGAGGCGAACTACTACGAATTGGACCAGGAGTTTACCCAGCGTAAGATGGAGGGCATCTCGATTCTGGACGCTATGCAGTACGAACAGTACCTGCGGGCGATGGAACGAGAGATTCAGGAGGCTGTGCTGGAGCTGGAAAAGCTGCGGCAGGAGGAGGAGGCCAAGCGGGCCCAGGTGGTGGCCGCTAAGCAGGACACCTCTTCCCTGGAAAAGCTCCGGGAGAAAAAATTGGACCTCTACAATAAGGCCGTCCAGAAGAGCGAGGAGGCCATGATTGACGAGTTTGTCTCCACGACCCGGGTTATGGCCGCTCAGAGCGCGTAGGCCGTGTGATTTGGTGAGCTGCACCTGTTAGGTGTTTCTCAAATATATATACTGTAGGGAAAGGTGGTGAATGAGAGAGTTATGAATGTGATGGGGAACTACTCCGCTGCCGTCCCTGTCTATGGCGGGACAAAAGCAGCAATGGAGAGGTCCCGGACTGGCGACAGCTTTTTCTCCTCTATGGCGGATATGAGAAGGCAGCTGGCAGACCCCGGCAGCGACTTTTACCGGGAGACAAAAGCAGCCATGCTGCGGACTGTCAAGGAGAACGACGAACGGCGGAAAGAAGAGGCTGTTGTTGACGCCCTCGCAGCAATTCTGGACAGTATGGCCCGGAGCAGCCAGACCGAAGCCGGTCAGGATGTGGAGCGGGCCGGCATTGAGCTGGGTATCCAGACGGTTGAGCCGGAGGAACCGGAGGAGCTGGGGGGATTTCCTTGGGATCCCATGAAAACAGCGGAGATGCAGGCGTTCGCGGCGGCCCTGGCGGACCGGGGAACTTTCCGCTTGACGGAGAGCGAAACCGAGACCGAAGCTGAAAAGGTTCGGGAAAGCGGCGAGGAGCGGCGCGTACTGTCTGAGGAGGAAATCGCGGAACTGGCAGAGAAATACGATCCCCGGGAAATGGCTGCCAATGAGTTTAGGGATTTTATGGATACCCTGGCGGCGGATGGTGTGCTGGATTCCAAGGACGCGGAAGGAATTAAGAACATTGGGCAGTGGGTCATTACTGTGCAGGACCGTCACGGAAGCATGATAGAGCCTCTGCGGTGGAGAGACAGCGAATCGCCGCCGGCTGACATGATTCCCTTCCTCTTTGGAGAACACAGCATGAAGGGAGACGTTCTGGCCTGGGCGCAGTTTGGCGGCTCAAACAATGGCTTTCAAGATTTGTTGAGCGTCCTCAGCCAAATGGAGTCCTTCAGAGCGGAGAACCAGCAATCTAACCCTAAATGAAATAAGGAGGTGGAGAGCGTTTGAATGTAGCGGAAAACCTGATGCTCCAACAAATGCAGCAGATAGCGGCGTCTATGGCCAACAGCCTGCCTCAGACTGGCGGGAACAAGGACCAGGCCAGTTTTCAGGACATGATGGACCAGACGGGCAAAGACACTGCGGAAATGGGCAAGGATGAGCCTGTCAAGGACCAGCCCTCCCCGGAGAAGCCCAGCGGCACGGGAAACAAGGAAAACGAGACCCCTGTCCAAAAGACGGACGGGGAGGAGGACCCCGCCGTTTCCCAGCAGCTCCATGGAGACCCGAACGCCATGCAGGCCGTGATGGATATGTTCCGTCCGGAGATTATCGACGTTTCCCAAACGGAGGCGGTGATAGAGGTCCCGGTTGAGGGCGTGACGGAGGTCCAGGTGGTAGTTGAGCCAACTGTGGTTGGACAGGAGATACCTACGGCGGAGGTTCCGGTTGAGATGCCTGCGGCGGAGTCTGTGGAAAACGCCCCGGTTCAGCAGGTGGAGGAACCCGTCCAGCAGACGGCGGAGCCTGTTGTTCAGGAGAAAGCGCAGGAAACTGTTCAGCCGGAAAAGGTTCAGGTCCAGCAGACAGAGCAGCCGGAAACGCCCAAGGAGGCTCCGGAGGCGAAGGATGCCCAGCCTGAACAGACAGCGGAGACCGTAGAGACTAAGGTTAGGGATGTTCCGGAGGCCAGAGAGACCCGCCAGGAAGACAATGGCGGAGAGCAGTCCCAGGATGGGAAGGCCGAGGCAAACCAGCAGCCTGTGTTCCGCGATGTGGAAGCCGCTCCCGTCAAGGTTGGCGAGACCTATAAGTCCGTTGACACCCAGGAGCCGGACATGGACGAGAAGCTGGCGAACATGATTCGTCAGGCGGTGGACGGCGGAGCCCAGAAAATTGAGATTCGCTTGAATCCCGCCAATCTGGGACAGGTGACAATTGAGATGACCCGGGACAGCAGCGGCGCGCTGCAAGTTGCGCTTCATGTGGTGACCGGAAAGGCGGAATCCCTGCTCAGCCAGCATCTGGACGGCCTGCACGCCGCGCTCCAGAGCTACAGTCAGGGCCAGGAGGTCCGGCTGGAGGTCCAGCGCAGCCAGGAGACCCCTCAACAGCAGCAAAACCAACAGCAGACAAATCCCGATGGCCACAACCAGCAGGGCCGCCGTCAACCCCAACAGGAACAGCGGCACAATGAGCAGACCGAAGATTTTATCCAGAAGCTGCGGCTGGGCCTGCTTCCTGCGGATGAGACCATATAAGCGAAAGGAGTGAACCGCGGAATATGAGCAGTGTCAATAACGACTACAACACCCTGATGGACCTGACAACCCGGACTACTGGGGCCAAGCAAACCGACCAGAGCTGGGCCAGTAACGAAAAGAGGGAAGATTCCAGCGAAGCAACCAGTCTAAGTTTCCAGGACATGCTGCTTCTGATGGTCACCCAGTTCCAGAATCAGACCATCGACAATCAGGCCGATACCAACGACATGATGAACCAGCTCATCCAGATGACCGTCATGCAGGCTATGACCCATATGAGCACGCAGATGGAGGAGCTGACTACCGCCAATGTCATGAGCTACGCCGCGTCCCTGGTGGGCAAAGAGGTTACTCTGGGCGTGTACGATGAAAACGGCGAAGTCAAGGAAAAGGTAGGCGTTGTGGAGGGTACCGGTACCTTCGACGGCAATCAGGTTATCTTCGTTGACGGAGAGAGCTACTTCCTCAGCAGCATTATGGGCGTAGGACGCCTCCCGCCGATTGATAAGGACGAGGGCACTGGGGACGGCGATAAAGAGGAAGACGGCGATAAGGTAGAAGGCGGGGACAACGTAGAGGGCGGCGAGGGAACGGATAAGCCCCAGGAGCCCGGCGAGAGCGGCGGAGATAATACCGGCGATGTGGAGAATTCCGGCGCGCCCGGCGAAAATACCAACCCGGACCCTGAATCCTGAAACAACGAAAGTTAAGCGTACGGCGGAATGGAAGCCGCCGGAACAGAGGGAGAGGACATCATGATTGAGCGAATCTCACCCGTTGAGCCCGTGCGGGCAATAGAGCAGATTGAGCGCGTACAGCCGGTTGGCCGGAAGGATGCCGGGGGCCGGTTCGGAACGCTGCTGCAAAGAGAAACCGGCAGGTCCGGAGGAGAAGCCTTTTCTATCGCTTTCTCCAAGCACGCTATGAGCCGGGCCGAGGAGCGGGGCATTGAGGTCACGCCCGCGCTGATGGGCCAGCTGGCGGACTCCGTGGAGAAGGCCCATGCAAAAGGGGCCACCAATATTTTGGCCTTTGACGCCAACCGCGCTTTTATCATCAATGTGCCCAATGGGCGCGTTATTACCACCATGTCCCAACAGGAGATGGAGGAAAATATCTTCACCAATATTGACGGCGCCGTGCTTCTCAAATGAGAAAGGGCAGGACCTTTTCAGGATGCTTTGGCCTTTCCGTCCGAATGACGGGGGCCGGCGGCGCTAAAACGCGAAAAGGAGATTTTTGATTACATGACAGGTGCAATGTATGCCGCAATCGGCGGCCTTAAAACCCATATGAATAACCTCAACGTCATCGGTAACAACATCGCGAACGTCAATACCGAGGCGTACAAGGCGCAGCGTATGACCTTCCAGGAGTCCATCTACACCACCAGCCGCTCCGGCAGCAACGGCGGCGTCACCGCCGGCGGTAACAACCCCTCTCAGATTGGTTACGGCTCCAGCGTGGGCTCCATCGACCTGAACATGAACCCCGGAACCTACGCCCCCACTGGCCTTGGTCTGGACTGTATGATGATGGGCGAGGGCTTCTTCCTGGTGGGTGACAAGGGAGTCGTCACGACCGGCGGCGCGGCTGACCTGACGAAGTTCAGCCTGACCCGCAAGGGCGACTTCTGGAAGGACCCCAACGGCTTTATCGCTGACCGTCAGGGCAGCATAGCGTATGGCTTCGGCACCGTATACAACCCCTACAAGGATGCAGGTACCGAGGCGTCCTGGCTGGGATTTGACCAGGAGACCCTGAAGACTGTTACCAGCCAGGACTGCAATACCATTACCAGCAGCGGGCTTGGCCCTCTGCGCCTGCCCCTGTCCGCCGCTAAGCCCACCAAGGAGAACGGCGGCCTCAATGGCGACGAAGAGCAGTGGCAGACCGGCGACCCGGTCTATGACCTGATGGGCCCCGTACAGCGCAACGCGGATGGAAAGCTTTACCGCTCTACCGTCTCCATGGCGGATCTCGTCTCCAACGTGGTGACCAACGCGCTTACGGACCAGAAAGCCAATGCTACCAATCCTACTGACGGTTCTACCACCCATTATGTCGCTGGCGATGCGGCTGCCGGTACACCAGACACCTGGTATTACGTCCCCGAGGGCGGCGCCTACGCGGTAAAGCTGGATGCAAACAAAAATATTCTGGGCATGTACTTCGCCGACGGAACGGGAACGGCCAACGGTGGAATTGATGCCACTACCGGCGACTTGGCCAGCAACTACAACTACACCTGGACCTTTGCAGCAGGGCAGGCTCCCACAATTACCGCTGCGGCGAAGCCCGGCGTAACGCCTCCTAACGGCGCAACCGCACCCACGACGTTCTGGACCTACAACGGCCCCCTGCCCAACAAGGAAGTTGCGCCTATCGAGCCGGTGAGCATGAGCATCAGCAAAGAGGGCGCCATCGTCTGCCAGAACGACAACGGCCAGACCGTTATCATCGGCTACCTTGCGGTGGGCAGCTGCGCCTCCAACGACGGCGTTACCCACGTGGACGGCCCCTACTACAAGTGCCAGGAAGGCGCGGGCGATATGCGCGTAGCCGCCCTGAAGGGTACGCTGAAGGGCCGGTATATGAACAATATGCTGACCATCGACTTTGAAGACGACGGCAACGGCCAGATTGCCCAGGTAAACATTCAGCCCCCGGCAAACGACGCCATTCTCCAGGGCGGCACCAACGAAATCCGCAACGGCGGTCTGGAAAAGTCCACTGCCGACGTGGCGACCGAGTTCTCCAACCTGATTCTTACCCAGCGCGGTTACCAGGCTAACACCCGTATCGTTACTGTCACCGACTCCATGCTGGAGGAGCTGGTGAACATTAAGCGTTAAACCTGAGCGGGGCTGAGCGCGTAAACCAACCCCTCTCCGGACTGCCGGGTCCGTCCCGGCGGTCCGGGGGGAAGAAAGGAGGCTGGCTATGATCGTCCTGACAAAACGAAACAAAGAAAAGTTCCTGGTCAATCACAACCAGATTGAGTGCATCGAGATGATCCCGGAGTCCAAGATTACCATGATGAACCGGGATTTCTACATCGTCATGGAGACGCCGGAGGATATTATCCGGCTTATCACAGAGTACAACGCCAAGGTGCAGGATGTGCGCCGGGAAGTGGCGGTAGTGGACAAGCGGTAGGCGCGGGGACGCGTCTGAGGGGCGCCGAAGCGGCAGAGCTTCGCGCCGAAGCCGGTTTTCGGCGTTTTTCAGATGGGTTCCGGCAGGCCGCCCAGGCCTGCGTTGCAGGATTCAGAAAAAACCTCCTCCGGGAGTAAAAATGGGTGTGATTTTTTCCTATGAATATTACGTACATTATTGGCGTTGTAGGCGCGTTCCTCATCATGGTCATCGGTATGATGCAGGGCGGCGATACCTTCCTGACACCCAGTCAGGTGGGACGTTTTGTGGACGGAGCCAGCGTGTTCATCACCATCGGCTGTACCGTCATGGTGCTGATCGCCAGCTTCCCCCCCAGCCAGCTGGCCGCCATTCCCAAGCATATTGGCATCCTGATGAATACCAAGCGGTTTAATCCTAACGCCATTATTGAACAGCTGGTGGAGCTGGCCCAGATTGCCCGTAAAAACGGCCTTCTGGCCTTGGAGGAACAGGGCAATCAGCAGGAGGACCCCTTCTTTAAGCAATGTATTATGCTCATCGTGGACAACAACGACGCCGATCAGGTGAAGGAAATCATGATGAACGACATTGAGCAGTCCTCCGGACGGCACGAGGGCATCGCGGGGATGTACGACAAGGGTTCCGCCGTGGCCCCGGCCTTCGGTATGGTAGGTACGCTGGTGGGTCTTATCAACATGCTGAAAAGTATGGATATGTCCGACTCCAGCGGCTCCAGCAATATCGGTAACGCCATGGGTACGGCCCTGATTACGACCCTGTACGGATGCGTACTGGCCCACATGATTTTTGGACCCATTGCCCAGCAGCTGCGCAAGCGGGACGAGGAGGAAGTGCTCTGTAAGCTCATCATCGTGGAGGGCATTATGTCTATTCAGGCGGGTGCGAACCCGAAGTTCCTGCGGGAGAAGCTGATGACCTTCATGGAGTCCAAGAAGCGCACCGAGGACAGCGGCAAGAAGGAATAACCGGCGATGGCTTTTATGAGAAGGAACGAGGTGAGCTTCTGTGGCTTCTATTAAAAAGAAGAGCAGCGGCGGTGGCGGCGCTAACTGGATGGATACCTACGGCGACATGGTGACTTTGCTGCTGTGCTTCTTCGTGCTACTGTACTCCATGTCTACCATCGACGAGGCAAAGTGGATGATTATTGTTCAGAGCTTCAATAAGGACGCCATTGTCAGCACCGACGAGACCCCCCGAGGGCCGGAGGGCGACAACAGCAACCAGGGGGGCGACGACATGCCCATGACCCAGGAGGAAGTCAACGAGCAGATGGATGTGCTCTTTGAGTATCTGAAGGAAGCTGCCGCGGCGCCCTCCACCGAGACAACCATGAGCGTCAGCAAGGGCGACGGCCTCATTTTTATCCGCTTTGATGACGCTGTGTTCTTTGAGGGTGACAAGTGGGACCTTCAGGAGCAGGGAAAAGCCTCCCTGGACGCCATTATTCCGGCATTGGAGATTGCAGGCCCCTACATTGATTCCATTGAAATCTCCGGGCACACCGCCCAGGCCCGGGAAGATTCCCCCAACACCGTCCGGGGAGACCGGACCATCTCCAGCAACCGCGCCAACGAGGTGCTGATATATCTCCAGGAGAACAGCGACTCCCGGGTGCTGGACCCGGCACGGATGACCAGCAGAGGCTACGGACAGTGGCGGCCCATCGCCCCCAACGACACAGCGGAGGGCAGAGCCCAGAACCGGCGCGTGGAGCTGACCATCAGCGGTAAGGACATCGAAAACCGGATGGAGGATTCCATTGCAAAGTATTATTCCGAGACAAAACAGGACCAGCCGGAGCTCGATGGAGTCCAGACTGGCGTGACGCCCCCCAGCACAGGGGATTCAACCACAGCGGACCCAACCACAGCGGAACCCGGGGAAGACACCGATATCCCGGAGATTGACCATAACGTTCTGGACCTGCTGGGTCCTGATGGAGGCGCATCCTCCGCGATCGAGCCCTCGGACGAGGACGAGTGAGAAGAGCCCATCAGCAAGCCTGCCGCTGGAAGAGAGGAAACGTCTTCCTCTATGTTCGTGTAATGAACGGTTTTTCTGGAAAGAACCATGCGTAGGACCAGCGATTTGTACAATTTGTATGTTCATGTGCCGCTCTCTGCGGCAAAGGCTTGCATTGTGGCACGTTTTGTGATAGTATGAGAGGGAAACCAGTCCCGAGGTGAGGAAACAGTATGGCGGAAGTCTTATCACAAAGCCAGATCGACGCCCTGCTCAACGCGGCCCGCAGCGGGGAAATGAATCTGGACGCTCCGGCTGAAGAGCAGCCGGAAAAAAAATATAAGAAATACGACTTTTATAGTCCCAGGAAGTTTACAAAGGAGCGCCTGAAGATGCTCAACAGCATCTTCGAGGGGTATGCCCGCGTCATCAACTCCCGGATTAACGCCCTCCTCCATACCACCTGCGAAATCGAGGTGGAGTCTATTGAGGAGCAGCGCTATAACGAGTTTTCTAACGCATTGACGGAGAGTGATGTGCTGGCTCTGGCCAAGATTGACCTGGAGAAGCTTCAGGAGGAGACGCCCATACTGGTCCATCTGGATACGGGGGTGGCTCTAACTATGATGGACCGCATGATGGGCGGCAGCGGGGAGCCCGAGCCGGAGCTGCCTTCCAATTACAAGCTGACGGACTTGGAGCTGAACATGTATGAGGACCTTATCAGCGACATGATCCGGGTGCTTGGCGGGAGCTGGGAAAACTATATTACCCTCCAGTTTGACTATGTGCGCACGGAGGTGAACCCCACCTTGGTGCAGCTCATCGGATTTGATGAGACTGTGGTGTTGGTGGGCCTCAATATCAAGTTCCCTAACAGCGAGGGACAGCTGAGCTTGGTCCTGCCCGGCGGGATGCTTACCAACATCTTTGCCGAAATTGGAAAGAGCACAACCAGACATACCATCGGTGAGGACAAATCCGACGAGATTTTCGGCTCCCTGCGGGAGAGCGACCTGGAGATCGTGGCGGAATTGGCCCGGACGACACTGCTGTTGAGCGATATTTACCACTTGAGTGTGGGCGACGTGGTGAACATCAACCGGCCGAAGGATGCCCCCGTTTATTTGAACATTGGCGGGCGGCGGTGGTTCGATGGCCGTATGGGGGTTCACAACAAGCAGAAGGCCGTGAAGATCGGTGAGACTTACATTAAGGCTTAAAGGAGCGAATCCCGATGGGAGAGAGTATTTTTAGCCCGATGGTTATCGACGCCATCGGTGAGATCATGAATATCAGCCTGGGTTCCTCCGCTACGGCGGTCTCTAATATGCTGGATCACCGGGTGGATATCACGACGCCTACCGTTAGAGTCATCAACGCGGAGGATTTTGAGCTGGGAGATGTGGACCCGGCTGTGGGCGTGGAAATCAAATACGTCTGCGGCCTGGACGGCAGCAATATCATGCTGCTTAAGCGCAGCGACGTAAAGGCAATCGTGGACATCCTGCTTGGCTCGGAGACGCCGGACGAGGAGTTCGTCCTGGACGAGCTGAGCATCAGCTGCGTATGCGAGCTGATGAACCAGATGATGGGCGCGGCTTCCACCGCCATGAGCGATTTTCTGGGAATGATGGTCAACATCTCCACCCCGGAGTCCTTTGAGCTGGAAGATTTGGATACGGTCCGGCGGGAACACTTCCCGGTGGAAAAGGGACCCGTAGTGGTGGTCAGCTTTAAGCTGGCTATCGAGGGCGTCCTGGAGAGCGAGTTCATGAACGTCATGAGCGTGGAGCTGGCCAGGGATATGGTAAAGGGCTTTGGTCTGGAGATGGATGTGCCGGTCTCCGCAGAGCCGGAACCGGCTCCGGCTCCCGCCCCGGCGGCGGAATCCAGCGGCGGCGTGATGAGCCAGGAGGAAATTGAACGCCTTCTGTCAGGCGGCGGTTCTGAACCGGCCCCGGCTCCCGCCCCGGCGGCGGAGTCCAGCGGCGGCGTGATGAGTCAGGAGGAAATTGAACGCCTCCTGTCGGGCGGCGGCGGTTCCGAACCGGCCCCTGTCCAGCAGCCTCAGACCCCGCCCCAGCAGCCGGTGACGTCTTCGCAGATGCCGCCGCAGGCGGCCCCCATGGGAGCGGAGCAGGTCCCTGGCTATCCGCAGCAGATGCCGGGCGGCTATCCCGCGTATCCGCCCCAGGCCCCCGGCGGCTATCCATATCCCCCGTATCCTTACTACATGTACCCGCCCCAACAGATGGCCCAGCCTCAGCCGCCTGAACCCAAGGTTATCAACGCAAAAGCCCCGAAGATGCAGGAGCTGGATGACGAAAACCGTCTGAACGAGGAGCAGCAGCAGAATCTGGACCTTATTATGTCCGTATCCCTGGAGGTGGCGGTGGAGATTGGCCGCACCCGGCGGAAAATCCAGGACATTATCGCCTTTTCCAAGGGCTCCCTGGTGGTCCTTGACAAGCTGGCGGGCGACCAGGTGGACCTGTTGGTCAACGGCCAATGCATTGCCAGAGGCGATGTGGTGGTCATCGACGATAACTTCGGCATCCGCATTACCGAGATTTTGCAGAAACCCGACATCAATGAGCTGGCGAACCCCTGAGGGTCCCGGCTGGATTTATAACAAATTACAAGAAAAGGTGGATTATAATGGCTAGAATTCTTTTGGTTGACGATGCCGCTTTTATGCGCAAGGTAGTCAAGGACGGTCTCAGTAAGGCTGGTTATACTGATCTGCACGAGGCTGTGGACGGCGCGGACGCCGTGGAGAAGTTCAATGAGCTGAAGCCGGATCTGGTCCTTATGGACATTACTATGCCCAATATGGACGGCCTGGAGGCCCTCAAGGCCATCCGTGCCGCTGACGGCAACGCCAACGTGGTGATGTGCTCCGCTATGGGCCAGGAGACGATGGTTATCGACGCGATCCGTTCCGGTGCGAAGGACTTTATCGTTAAGCCTTTTAAAATTGAGCGCGTTCTGAAAACAGTTACCTCTATTGTGGGCGAACCCTGATGCAGGGGGTATTCTCCTTGCTCGGTATCCTGCTAGTGCTCCTGCTTGTCCTGGGCGGCAGCTACCTCTTCACCCGCTGGGCGGGGATGGGGCTGGCCGGCCGCTTTGGACTGTCAGGAGCGGGCCGCATACGCGTGCTGGAGCGGGTTTCTCTGGGCAGGGACCAGTCTCTGCTGGTTGTTCAGGCTGCAAACAGATACTTTTTACTTGGCAGTTCTCCCTCTGGATTCTCCCTGTTGGCCGAACTGACAGAGGAGGAGGGAGAGCTGTGGAGCGCCCCTCCCCCCTCGGACGGACCGGCGTCCGGAAAACCCCCGGATTTCCGTGCGCTGCTCAGGCGGGCGCGGGAGAAGAAATGAGGGCGAGAGGAGGTACGGGAGCATGACCGACGCGTTAATTAACGTCAACGGCTCCAATGTGCAGGCATTGGATATCATGCTGCTGATGACGGTTGTTACACTGCTGCCGTCGTTGGTGGTGATGATGACCTCCTTTACTAGATATGTGATGGTCTTCTCCTTCCTGCGCACCGCCATGGGTACCCAGCAGAACCCGCCCAATATGGTGCTGGTGGGAATGGCGATGATTTTGACACTGTTCAGTATGACGCCAACGTTGGATTCCATTAAAAACGACGCTTTCGACCCCTATACGTCTGGGGATATTACGCAGGAGGAGTTTTTTGAACGGGCTCAGGTGCCGTTGAAGGAGTATATGCTCAACCAGACGGAAATCCCCAGTATGGAGATGTACTGCAACATCGCCGGCGAGCCTGTCCCTCAAAGTCAGGACGAGGCCAGGCAGCTGCCTATGCGGGTAATCATGCCCGCCTATGTGACCACGGAGCTGAAAACAGCCTTTACGATTGGATTCCTGCTGTATATCCCATTCCTGCTCATTGACATTATCGTGTCCTCTACCCTTATGAGTATGGGCATGGTGATGCTGCCGCCTTCCATGATTTCCACGCCCTTCAAGATTCTGCTGTTTATCATGCTGGACGGCTGGCCGCTGCTCTTTGAAACCTTGGTCAGCGGTATCCGGTACTGAGGAGAGGAGCGGAGAGATGAGTGTCGATACGGTAGCGGAGGCCTTCCGGGAGGGTATTTGGGTAGTTGTGAAAGTCAGCGGCCCCATGCTGCTCCTTAGTATGGTGGTAGGCATCTTCCTCGCGCTTTTCCAGGCTGTCACGCAGATTCATGAGCAGACCCTCCAGTTCATTTTCAAGGTCGTTATCGTGGGCGGCGTGCTGCTCATTGGCGGCGGCTGGATGATGGAGAATTTGTTGGAATACGCCAGAAAGCTTTTCCAGCTGATGCTGATGGGCGGTTAGGAGGCGCGGCTTGGATTGGGCGGAATTAAACCTGTTTTTTGTGATCCTCGCCCGGATGAGCGGCTGTATCCTGTTTAATCCGCTGTTAGTGCGGCGGGGCGTTCCGGGCAGATTCAAGAGCGGCCTGGTTCTACTGATGGCCCTCACGGCCTTTACCATTACAAGCGACCGCCCGGCAGTTCCGGACACTATTCTGGAAATGGCGGTAATTATCCTTTTAGAGCTGGCTGTAGGATATATTCTGGGGCTGGCGATGAATATGTTTTTCTATATCCCGTTGCTGGGAGGCGAAACCATCGACATGCAGATGGGTATGTCCATGGGGAAAACCTACGATCCCGGCAGCCAGTCCTCGGTGTCTGTTTCCGCCACCATGCTGAATACCATGATGATGCTCCTGTTCTTTCTGGCGAACGGGCATCATACTCTGATGAGGATTTTTCTGGTTTCCGGCCGCATTGTTCCTTTCGGTCAGGTGACCTTGGGAAGGGACCTCTACTGGGCCGTGGCGGAGCTGTTTGTGGAGTGTACGATACTGGCAATTAAGCTTTGTATGCCGGTTCTGGCGGCGGAGCTGTTAGGTCAGATCAGTATGGGCATCCTTATGAAAGTGATCCCGCAGATTAATGTTTTTGTCATCAATATTGACTTAAAGGTGATTATTGGCCTAGGTCTGGAGTTTCTGCTGATTGTGCCCTTCAGTGAGTTTTTGATGGGTGTTGAGGTAAAAATGCTCCAGTCGGTTCAGGATTTGCTGGCAATGATGGCGGGATAGCGCCCCGTTTTGGGGCTGGACGGCTGGCAAAGGGGGGATCAAGCGGTGGCCGACTCGTCTAAAACCGAAAAACCGACTGCGAAACGACGGCGTGATGAACGAAAAAAAGGCCACGTCGTCATGAGTCGGGATGTCGTCGCGGTAGCTACGCTGGTGGGAACGCTGGTGATGCTGCGCTTAATGTCCAATACGGTGCTGCAAGAGGCGGGAAACCTTTTTGAAATCTGCTTTTTCTATATTAGAAACAGCTACCCCGGTATGCTGCCGGACATTTCCCAGGAGTTGATTTACAGCTGCATATCTATTGTAGCGGTGGTGGCGGGTCCGTTTTTGATCGTAACCATTCTGATGAACAGTATCGCCACCTTTTCTCAAACAAAGCTTCTTATTTCGACGGAACCCTTGAAGCCAAAGCTCAGCAAGCTCAACCCCTTACAGGGAATCAAGCGTCTCTTTTCCCTTAAGAGCCTGGTGGAGCTGGTAAAAAACCTGCTGAAGATCAGCGTGCTGCTATTTCTGATTTACCGCTATTTCAATGAGGCTGCGCTGGATTTTTACCGCTTCCTGGATATGGAGCTCAGCGCGGCCTGCAAGATCCTTTTCGACCACATTTTTCAACTGCTGCTTCAAGTGGTGGTTGCCTTTACTGTAGTAGCTTTTTTCGACTACCTCTATCAATGGTGGAGTTATGAAAAGGACCTGCGGATGTCCAAGCAGGAAATCAAAGAAGAGTACAAACAGATGGAGGGCGACCCCAAGGTTAAAGGTAAAATCAAGGAAATCCAGCGCAGACGGGCCCAGCAGCGTATGATGCAGCAGGTGCCTCGGGCAGACGTGGTTATCCGTAACCCGACCCACGTGGCGGTAGCCCTGCGGTACAAACCGGACCAGGACAACGCGCCGGTAGTGGTGGCTATGGGACTGGATGAGCTGGCCCTGCGAATTGTGGCGGTTGCCGAGGAAAATAACGTGGCGGTGGTGGAAAATGTTTCCCTGGCCCGTTCCCTGTACGCCGCCACAGACCTGGACCGGGAGATTCCTCCGGAATTTTACGGCCCCGTGGCGGAAATACTGGTCTACGTGCTGAAACTGGATCAGCAGCCCCCCGCCGCTCATTAAGAAAGAAAAATCCGCCCTGTTTCAGGCGTTTGATTATAAACTGTAAACCCAACCGTTGAAAGAAAGGACACGGGCCATGAAGCGAATTCTCCAAAACAGCATAGCAATCGCAGTGGTCGTCATCGTGCTCTTTATCATCGTCCCCCTGCCCACCCAGCTGCTGGATGTGCTGTTGGTCGTCAATATCTCCCTGTCCATGCTGATTCTGGTGATTACGATGACCGTTTCGGACGCGTTGGATTTTTCCATTTTCCCGTCCTTATTGCTGATTACGACGCTGTTCCGATTGGGACTGAACGTCTCCACCACCCGGCAGATTCTTGGCAGGAACGGTGACGCGGGCAACGTTATTTTGTCCTTCGGTACGATGATTACCCAGGGAAACATCGTCCTGGGCGTTATTATCTTTCTGATTATTGTCCTGGTGCAGATGATCGTGGTGACCAAGGGCGCGGAACGCGTCTCCGAGGTAGCTGCCCGCTTCACCTTGGACGCTATGCCCGGTAAACAGATGGCCATCGACGCGGATTTGAGCTCCGGCCTCATTGACGAACAGGGCGCAAAAATCCGCCGGGCCAAGATTCAGAGCGAGGCCGACTTCTACGGCGCAATGGACGGTGCTACCAAGTTCGTCAAGGGCGACGCCACCATGAGTATCATTATCACCGCCATTAACTTTATTGGCGGTCTGATTCTGGGTGTGTCCATGGGCGGCATGGATATGAGCACCGCGCTTTCGACATATTCTATCGCTACCATCGGTGACGGTCTGGTTTCCCAGATCCCCTCCCTGATGATCTCCACAGCTACCGCCATGATTGTTACCCGGACTGTCTCCGAGGGCAGTCTGAACGACGACGTGGTCAACCAGTTCTCGAACCAGCCCCGGGCAATCTTTACCGCCGGTATGGTGATTACTCTCTTAGGCCTGATCCCCGGCACGCCGCATATGGCGCTGCTGATTGTGGGCATCGGGCTGATTGCGTCGGGCTGGTGGATGTCCAACCGCCTGGAGCGCCAGAAGGCGGAGGTCCTGGCGGCGGAGGCCGCCGCTGCGGCCCCGGCGGCGGAGCAGCAGGTGCAGACCAACCCCAATGACTACTACAAGGATATCAACAATGTCTACAGCCTCCTGACAGTGGAACCCATTGAGATGGAGTTTGGATACAGCCTCATCCCCATGGTGGATGAGAGCAGCGGCGGCAAGCTGATTAGCCGCATTGTCATTTTCCGGCGGCAGTACGCCCAGGAGATGGGCTTCGTGATTCCTTCCATCCGCTTCCATGACGCCTCTTCCCTGGGACCGAACCAGTATTCGGTGAAAATCAAGGGCGAGGAGGTGGCCCGGGGCGAAATCCTGGTAGATTACTACTTGGCCTTGGAGCCCGCTAATCCCACAGGCGAGATTGACGGCATCGAAACCGTGGAGCCCGCCTACGGCATTCCGTCCCGGTGGATTCTGCCGGAAAACAAGGAGATGGCGGAAATCTATGGCTATACCGTCATCGACCCGCTGTCCGTCATGCAGACCCACCTGAGCGAGGTCATCCGCAGCCATGCCTATGAGTTGTTAGGCCGGGCGGAGGTCATCCAGCTGGTGGAAAACCTCAAGCGGACCGCGCCGGAGGTGGTGGAGGAGGCTATACCCAATGTCCTTACCTACGCCCATCTGGAGCGTATTTTGAAGAACCTCCTGCGGGAGGGCGTTCCTATCCGAGATTTGGCTACGATTTTGGAGACCGCGATGGAGGCTCTGAGCAACACCAAGGATTTGGATATGGTCACGGAGAACATCCGCGCCGCTCTCAGCCGTACCATCACCCGCCGTTTCTGCGAGCACGGCCAGCTGCGGGTGGTTACCCTGGACGCCGAGGTGGAAAAGCGGGTTATCTCCTCCCTCAGCAAGAACGAACAGGGTATTTATCTGGCTATGGGCCCGGATTTGATGCAGCAGATTGTTACGCAGCTGGCGGAGCACATCAAGAAGTTCAACGACCTCAGCCAGACGCCGATTGTGCTTACCAGCCAGGTTATCCGTATTTACCTCAGCCGGATGCTGGCGCAGTTTTATCCCAACCTGTATGTCCTGGCCTTCAACGAAATTACCAGTGACGTACAAATCCAATCCCTGGGTAACGTTGCGCTGCCCCGGGAGGCCCAAGGCAGGCCAGAGAGAAGGGCGGCGGTGGTATGAGCGGCCCGGTGAACCGGCCGGCCGCCATGGAACTGCCCTACAACCAGGCGGAAATCGACGCCATGAGCAAGGAGGATTTGCTTCTGCTTTACAAGAGCAGCGGCTGCGAGGAGCTGAAATGGCCTCTGGCGCTGCGGTATGTGGGATTGGTTAAGAGTATCGCTTTACAGGTGCGGGGCGTTTACTCCAGCTTCGCTCAGGTGGATGATATTATTAATGAGGGCGTTCTCGCCCTGGTGGGGGCGGTAGATAAATTCGACCCCGACAAGGGCATCAAATTTGAGACCTTTGTCTCTAAGCGTATCCGGGGGGCGGTCATTGATTTGGCCCGGCGGCAGGATTGGGTGCCCCGAAGCGTGCGGCGCAAGGCCAGGGAGATTGACCAGGCAAGCTTGCAGCTTTACTCGGAGCTGGGCCGCTACCCCACGGACGAGGAGGTGGCCAAACGTCTGGGCATCAGCCAGGAGCAGTACCAGGAGGATTTGGCGGATTCGTCCCTTTGCAACGTCCTTTCCCTCGACTCCATTTTTGAGGACCGGGAGCAGGGCGGCGGTCTGGACGTGGCGGACCAGGACTCCGTCAGCCGTCCGGAGGATTCCCTGCTTCGCCAGGAGCTGCTGGATACGCTGACAAAGGGCATTACATCTTTGCGGGAGAACGAGCAGTTAGTAGTCTCCCTGTACTATCGAAAAAATCTCAGCATGAAGGAAATCGCCCAGGTGATGGAGGTAAGCGAGCCGCGGATTTCTCAAATCCACTCCCGGGCCATCCAGAAGCTGAAGCTGTATATGAAACGCTATATGAACGGGGAAGCGTGAGAGTACCCTGAAACGAGAGGAGCAGCAATATGTATAAAGGCTTTTATAATTTAACTTCCGCCATGCTGAGCCAGGGCCGGCGTCTGGACGTGGTAGCCCACAACATGACCAACATCTCTACTGCGGGCTTCCGGGGAGACCGGTACACGGACAGTACCTTCCAGGACGTGCTCATCAGCCGGGTGGGAAACAAGAATAAGGCCGTCTCCACGGAGATGGGAAATGAGACCTATATTCTGGCCCCCAGTGAGCTCTATACGGACTTCACCCAGGGCTCTCTGGAGGAGACGGGACTGCCTCTCGATTTTGCCATTTGGGGGGACGGTTTCTTTGCCGTTCAGCGGGACGGCGAAGTGGGCTACACCCGTTCGGGCAGCTTCGTGCTGGACGACAACGGTATGCTGTGCCTGGCTGGACAAGGCCAGGTGCTGGACCGCGAGGGCCAGCCCATCCAGCTGACGACTGACGACATCTACGCGGACAGTACCGGCGCGCTGTATACAGAGCGGGGCCGTAACTACCTGGGCAGCCTGGGGATATACGCTTTCCCGGATACGGGAGAGCTGGAGCGCAATGACCGGGGCCTCTTTGTGGGCGAGGGTGCGCAGCTCAGTGAAAATTCCGTGATTTATCAGGGACGGGTGGAGCGTTCCAACGTGAATATGGTGCAGGAGATGGTCTACATGATGACCAGCCAGCGCGCGTTGCAGAGCGCGGCCCAGATGAGCAAAATTTTTGACCAAATCATGACCAAGGACTCCACAGAGCTTGGCCGTGCGTAACTCCAGTGAGGGGGCGGTCCTCCGCCCAGTGGAAAGAAAGGCGTGATGAAGCTATGAATATGTCTTTTTACAGCGCTGCGGTGGGCGCGTACCAGCAGCAGCTGCGCATGAACGTGCAGGCCAACAATATCGCCAACGTCAATACCCACGGCTTTCGGGCGGAGCAGGTGACCTTCGGCGACCTGATGAACCGGGACGTGCTGGGAATTAACGACGAGAATCTGCCTAAGGGCACCGGTACCCGGATTATTCAGTCAACGGTGGACTTCGCGACCAGGGGCTACATAGAGACAGATATGCCCTACGATTTCGCCATCGCGGGGGACGGCTTTTTCGCCCTGTACGACCCCGCCAGCGGCGAGGTGTCCTACACCCGGGACGGCGCGTTCATGAAGGCTCAGTTCTGGATACAGCCCGACGGCGTGGACGAGGCGGGCCAGCCTTTGGAACCCATCTCAGTGTGGCGGCTCAGCGATAACGAGGGCCGCTGTGTGCTGGACCCCCAAGGCAATTTTATCGTTCTGGAGCCGGACAACGTGGACGCGGAGAGCGAGGATTTTACGCTGGGCGTGTTTGACTTTGCCATCCACGACGGAATGCAGCACACCAACAGTTCCCGGTTTGTGCCGACAGAGAGAAACGGCCAGCTGTATTTGGGCACCGGAACCGTGAAAAGAGGGCTGCTGGAGCAGTCCAACACAGATTTGGCTCACGAGTTTATTAAGGTTATCGAAGCGCAGAGGGCTTTCAGCTACAACCTGAAGATGGTGACCACCTCGGATGAAATAGAGACTACATTTAATCAATTGAGGGGATAAGGGGGTAGGATTATGGCGATACACAGTTTTGATGAACTGACATCAATGGAGATTGACACCTTGCGGGAAATCGGCAGCATTGGCACCGGAAATGCCGCGACGGCGCTCTCCACTATGTTGGGTAAGGAGGTGCGCATCACGCTGCCCGAGGTGCGCATCATGGGCTACAACGAGGCGATCGAGTGGATTGGCGGTCCGGAGGCGGTGACAGCCGGTGTGCTTGTAAAGATGAGCGGTCAGATGAACGGCATTATGCTTTCCTGCCAGCAGCTGGAGTTTGTGAACTTGGTGATGCACAGTATGCTGGGCCTGACGGTTCGCGACTATGAGGAGCTGGACGAACTCGGCAAATCGACCTTGGTGGAGGTGGGCAATATCGCAATCGCTACCTTCATTAACGCCTTGGCCGGGCTCTCTGGGATCTCCGTTGACCTGACTGTGCCTGCCTTTGCGGTGGATATGCAGGGCGCAATCCTGGCCGTGCCCATGGCAGAATACGGCGGCATGAGTGACTATCTGATGACGATTGGAGGGAACTTTGTCTGCGATAATAAGCAGGTACCGTGCCGCCTGCTGCTTTCGCCGGACATTAGGTCCTTAAATTTCTTACTGAAGAAACTAGGCGTTGCAGAATGAATGACAAAATTACCGTTGGAATTGCAGATATGAAGATGGCCAAGGGGTCCGGCATCCTGATTACCTACGCGCTGGGATCCTGTATCGGCCTGTGCTTTGAGGACCCGCGGTTGAAGCTTGGCGCGCTGCTGCACGTTATGCTTCCTTTGAATATGGAGGCGGGGAGGAAAAATCCGCTGAAATACGCGGATACTGGTATTCGGGAGACGCTGCGGCAGATGGAGGCCCAGGGGGGTCTGCGCAGCAGAATTACAGTTAAGATTGCCGGCGGAGCAAAGATGTTTGAGGTCAACGGCGGGAACCTGGGCAACATCGGACAGAGAAATATTGAGAGCGTTCATACCATTTTGCGCAAAGAGGGCATCCGGCTGCTGGGCGAATATGTGGGCGGAAATGTGGCCCGCACGATGCTTTTTGACGTGGATACCGGCCAGGCCTGTATCCGGTCCTACGGGAAACAGGACATTGTTTTCTAACCCCTCAGACGAAATTTATAACAGATAGGAGTGTCAAACATGGCTGAGATGCATAACACAGGGATTCTGCTGGAGTCCGGAACCAATGAAATCGAGATCATGGAGTTTACCATCGAGGGGAACCTGTATGGCATCAACGTGGCGAAGGTCAAGGAGATTATGATTGCCGAGCCCGTCAAGCCTATGCCCCACGCCCACCCGGCGGTGGAAGGGATTTTTAAGCCCCGGGACGAGGTTCTGACGGTGGTGGATCTGCCAAAGTACCTCAATGGCAGCAACGGCGAAAAGGGCGAACGGGATATCTTCATTATCACCAATTTCAACAAGATGTTTATTGCCTTCCGCGTCCACTCCGTGGTGCAGATCAGCCGGATTTCCTGGACGGATATCCAGAAGCCGGATAAGGCGGTTTCCGGCGGCGCGGAGGGCGTGGCTACCGGTATTGCCCAGTGCGGCGACGACTTGGTGACGATTCTGGACTTTGAAAAAATTGTGGCGGAAATCGCCCCGGAGACCTCCATCCAGCTGGAGGAGATTGATACCCTGGGACCCCGCAGCCGCAACGAAAAACCTATCTGGATGGCGGAAGATTCCATCCTGCTCTCCAAGCTCATTGACGACGCCCTGCGGAAGGCGGGGTATGTCAACCTGCGGGCCTTCCCGGATGGACGCGCGCTGTGGGACGCCCTTAACGCTCTGCCGGGACAGGGAGATATCTACGATCAGGTTGCATTGATTATTACGGATATTGAGATGCCTCAGATGGATGGACATCGGTTGACGAAGCTGGTAAAGGATAACGAGCGGTTTAAAAAGATTCCGCTGATTATCTTCTCCTCTCTTATCAGCGACGAGATGCGGATTAAGGGCCGCCAGCTGGGCGCGGACGAGCAGCTGACCAAGCCGGAAATCGGTCACCTTGTGGACGTAATGGACCATCTGCTGGTCCGTTCTGGGCAGGGACAGCAGTAAGAGGAGGAAGCCATGGCGATGAATACCAGCAAATATATCGTCCGCCAGCCGATCAAGAATTTGAAAGGGAAAACCTTGGCCTACGAGATTCGTTACGCCGGCGAGGACAGCGCCTATGACTCCGGCGAGAGCGGCGGCGGGCAGGATTTTGCCGCAGCGGATACAATCTATAATTTCCTGACACAGAATACGGACCGCTCCCTGAAGGGTACTATGAGTTTTATGACGTTCACCACAAATCTGCTGATGAAGCAGACCCCGAAGCTCTTCAGGCCTAGCGATCTGGTTATCCAGGTGGACGACAGCGTGATTATCCATCCCCTGGCAATGCGGTTTGTGGAGCGGTATTCCAAAGAGGGGTATCAGGTCGCGGCCAACGAGTTCCAATTTACCCAGAGGTATATTTCCCTTTTGGACCGCTTTGACTATATTAAAATCAATTTCAAAGAGACTGGCGACACCAGCATCCGCAATATTGTGGAAATGGCCCGAAGTATGAACAAAAAATGCATCGCCACCCACGTGGATGACGAGGACCTCTACCAGAAGGCGTTCATTATGGAGGTGGATGCTATGGAGGGTACCTACGTGGCGGAGCAGATGTTCACTACCGTCCATAGCAGCAGCTATTTGCAGAGCAATTTCTTCCAGCTGCTGGTGGCCATTACCAAGGACGAACCGGATGTGACGGAAATTGAGCAGATTATCTCTATGGATGCCATGCTGACCTATAGCCTGCTGAAAATTGTCAACTCCGCCTACTTTGCCCTGCGCAACCGCGCTACAGACGTCAGTCAGGCTATTATCATCCTAGGTCTTGGGCAGCTGCGGCAGTGGATTTACCTGATGGGCTCCACCAACACGGAGGGGGATATGGACGCCACCCATGAGGAGTTTTTGAAGACCTCCTTCATGCGGGCCACATTTTCCAGCGAATTGATAAAGCTGGCAAAGGATATGCCCATTTCCCGCAACGACGCCTACCTGATGGGCATGTTCTCCACGCTGAACTATTTAATCGCCGCGCCGTTAGAGGAGATTCTGGCGGAAATCCCGATTTCTATGGATGTCAAGGCGGCTTTGCTGCTCCACGAGGGACGCTGCGGCCTGCTGTATGACTTGGTGCTCTGCTATGAGCGGGCGGACTGGCCTGAGATCAGCCGTCTGGCGGAGGAACTGGGGATTCCGCTGAACCTGCTGACCAACACCTACTTCCAGTGTCTGGAGGAAGTGAATGGGATTTGGCAGCAGCTGACCCATGAGGCTGGTTCTGCGACTGCGGAATCCGCCCAATCCTGATATATTGATATGTAGGTACTGACAAAGGACCGGACCAACCGATACTTGACGGCTGGTCCGGTCTTCTTTATCATATTCAGCGGTCATGCCTTGGGTTATCCATGACCACCTTGCAGGCCCGGGTCAGTTGGGCGAAAATAGTGCTGTTATAACGGCTCTCATATACGGTAAGCATTCCTCTGGCCTCATTCCGTGGAACCACGATATAAGAGGGCTGGAGATTTGTGAGAGTCAACGCCTTTACGTCGGCCACACAGCGTGGACAGGAGCAGAGACCAAACATATTGATATACCGGGGGGCTTTCAGCTCCACCAGATTCTCCATGATGTTAATAACGTCGAACTCAGGAGGCTTCGGTTCTGGGAGAGGTTCCTCTTCCGGCTCCGGGGCAGGTACCGGCTCTGGAACAGACTCAGGTTCCGGTTCAGCTGTGAGTTCGGGTTCTGGGAGAGGTTCCTCTTCTGGCTCTGAGACAGGTACCGGCTCTGAAACAGGCTCGGGTTCCGGTTCGGCTGTAAGCCCGGCTTCTGGGAACGATTCTAATTCCGGTTCCGGAATGGATTCCGGCTTGTTCTCTTCGACTGATTCCATAATGGATTCAGATTCTTCCTCAACAGACGGCTCTGAAGCGGGCTGCTCCGGCTCCAGCAAGGCGGAAAATTCGTCCTCCAGCGCATCCCGAATTTGCTCGGAGAGCTGAACGTCGTTGGAACGGGCTACTTCCAAAATGGGAGGGGTTAACGGCCTGACAGCGGAGACGTCGGGAGCGGCGGCAGGTTCGGCAGCGTCGCCGGAGGCTGGAGCATCCGGTTCAGCTTCAGCGGTCTGCGGGGCGGCGTCCCGGTCCGCGTTGGGGGCAAGCAGGTTGAGTACATGAGCGGTTTTATTGCTTTTTGCGCTTTTTTTCGCGGGTGCCATTATGATCTCTCCTTAGATTGTGTTCATCAGTTTGCTTCGCTGCCAAACTCTTGGATCACTTCCTGAATCAGGGCGTTAAAATCCTCCGCCGGTTTGGACGAGGGCGCGTAGGTGAGAACGCTCTCTCCATGGGCGGGCGCTTCGGCTACGGATACGCTGGTACGGATTTTTGTCTCAAAGACCTTTGTCTCCAGCTGATCAGCAATCTGCTCCGCCATATCCAGCACCTCGCGGTTGAGGGTGAACCGCTTGTTGTACTTGTTCAGCAGGATGCCCAATACCTTCAGCCGGGAGTTGTAGCAGCGGCGGACCGTGTCAATGGTCTCCCGTATCTGGGCAACGCCCAGAAGACTGAGAATTTCCGGCGCCATGGGGATGATGAGGCCGTCGGCCACCACATAGGCGTTTACCGTCAATACGTTGAGGGCGGGCGGAGTATCAACGACAATGTAGTCGTACTCCTCGTGAAGCTCTGTCAGGGCGTTTTTCAGCAAAAACTCACGGCCCGGGCGGCTGAACTCCAGTTCGGCTCCGCTCAGCAGAATATTTGAAGGAACAATATGACCGCATTCCGATTCCACAATAACGTCGCGGACGGAATGGGTTCCCTTCATCACATCATAAATGGTGGCGCAGTTATCAATATCCAGGCCCAGGCAGAAGCCTAAACTCCCCTGGGGGTCCAGGTCAATGCCCAGCACCCGGTTTCCCATCTGTTGCAGCCCGGCCAGCAGCGCGCAGGAGGTGGTAGTCTTCCCTACGCCGCCCTTCTGGTTCGTAATCGCAATTACAGCAGACAAAATATCCCCTCCATTGTGTAAAATCTTTTCTATGGCTCTTAACTTTACTATACTACGTGACGATAAAAAAGTACAGAGGGTTTTCCTTTTTTCTTTGAATTTTCCAAAAAGTTTTCTTTGATTTTTTGATAAAGGAGAGATGAACATGGCTTCTATCAACAGCGTCGGCAGCAAAAATCTTACCAGCAGCCTTTATAACAGTGCCAATGTCATCAGCGGTCTGGCCAGCGGCCTGGACACGGAGGGCATGATTGAAGGCCTTGTTGAAAGCTACAACCAAAAGATACAGTCTCTGACCAATAAAGCTACGAAAGTTGAGTGGAAACAGGAGGCTTACCGCAGCATTATTTCCAAAATGTACGCGTTTTCCAACAAGTATGCATCGTATTCCTCCTCTACGAACCTGCTTTCCAAGTCCTTCTTCAACGGTGCCGTTAACGTGGAGGCGTTGGGGACCTATGCCTCTAAGATCTCTGCCAGCGGCAGGACGGACAGCGATATCGTGATTAAAAGCGTATCCCAGCTGGCCACCTCCGCCCGCTATGTGACAAACAGCCGGCTGGCTGGCAGTACCAACGGACGCCATATCACCGCTGAGGAGAGCGTGGATCTGACCGGGGACTTCACGCTTGGCACCCTTCAAGGTTCTCTGAGCCTGAACTACGGCAACAAGACGGTCAGTATTTCCTTTGACGACATGGCCGACCAGGTGAAGGGCGAAACCGGGAGCGAAAAAGCAAAGAACCTAGCGAAGTTAATCGAGGAAAAACTGGGCGAGCAGAAAATTACACTCTCCAGCGGAGAGAGCGTAAAGGCCAGCGATCGCATTCGTGTGGACGTGAGCGGCGGAAGAATTTCTTTTTCCGACAAAAGCAGCGCCGGCAACAATGTGTATATCTCCAGCGCCAGCGGCACAGTAGGCGATGTGCTTGGCCTGGATAACAAGGAGCTGGATGACGAGAAGGACCGGGTCACCTCCCTGAACATTAATTCCAACACCCAGTTTACCAGAGAGGTTGATACTGCGCTCTACCTCTCCGGAAAGTCGATGAATATCAGCCTGGACGGCACGTCCAAGACGGTGACGCTGCCCAAGGTTACTCAGTTTGGACCGGATTCCTATCAGATTGAAAACGTCAACGGCGGATACCGCAACGTCAGCGGAAAGGACCTGGCCAACGTGTATACCGAAGCCCTGAACATTTCGCTGAGAAAGGAATTCGGCGATAAGATCACCGCCAAGAACGTAGCTACGGACGGCAAGCTCCAGCTCCAGTTTGAGGCTCCGGAGGGCTCCGACCTGCTCATTAACTCCGACGTGGGCGGTGCGCTGGGAATCGGCAAGAGCTCGAGCAACTACCTCAGCGTCAGCAAAACGCTGGAGGACCTCTTGGAGACGGACGAGAACGGCAACCTGAAGGGCCTCACCAAAAACAGCAAGGGCACGTATGATTTCTACCTGAACAATGTAAAAATTGGCAGCTACGATAAGAGTACCACCTTGTCCAAAATCATGAGCGATATCAACAATAACAAGGAGGCTGGGGTCAAGGTCAGCTACTCCAACACCACCCGCCAGTTCTCCTTTACCACCAAGGATACCGGCTCTGAGGGCAAGATTGAAATAGGCGAGGGCCTGGCTGAGGCCATGTTCGGCAAGATTCATGATCCTCTGGAGTCCACGAAGACCACCATGGGCGATGTCCTGGGAAAAACCTACTTTAAGGATGGCGGCAAGGAGTTCAGCCTGAAAATTGACGGCCTGGATTTCACCGGCAGCGACGGCAAAAAAACCGACACCATCAGCATGGCTGTGGATCAGAACAACACCATTGAGGATGTGGTAGCCACCATCAACGCCAAATTCCAAGAGCAGGGCAAGACAGGCTGGAAGGCTACTTTTGACAGCGCAACCAATTCTATTGTGGTGAAGGACGACAAGGACCAGACCAGAAACGTCACCTACGGCGAGGGCGTTGCCAAGGACCTGTTCAAGGAAATTGAAAACGTGGGTACGTACACCGCCGGTAAGGACGCCAAGTTCCTGGTTTCGGTCAACGGCTCCGAGAAGGAGATGGTCCGCGGGTCCAATACCAGCACCATTGATGGACTCACCGTTACGCTCAAGGGCACCTTCGACGACAAGGACGGCGAGGGCGTCAGCTTCAACCGCACGGTGGACTCGGATAAGATTGTGGACGCGCTCAGGTCCATGCTGGCCGACTACAATGAGATGATGAGCGAGATTCGTGGCGCCTACGCAACGCTCCCCTACCAGTCCTCCAACGGTGTGTTCCAGTCCTATGAGCCTCTGTCGGACGAGGATAAGGCCGGCATGACGGAGAGCGCGATCCAGGCTTATGAGGAAAAAGCCAAGCAGGGCCTCCTCTTCGGTGACAATAACCTCTCCAACCTGTACGCAAGAATGCGCGAAGCCTTCGACTCCACCAGCGCGTTCGGCAAAGAGCTGTACCAGATGGGCATCTCGGTGGAATACAACGGCGCTGACGGTTCCTCTTATCTCGCGCTGGACGAGAAAAAGCTTCGGGAAGTACTGGAGAGCGATCCGGACTCTGTGATGGAGGCGTTCACTGCTGAAAACGGCGTCATGCAGAGCCTCAAGACCCAATTGGACCGCTATGGCAGCACCATGGGCGCTGAAAAGGGCATTCTGGTGGAGCAGGCGGGTTCGGCTCTGAGCTCCGCCAGCCTCCTCAATAACACGTGGCAAAAGCAGATTGACAATATCGCCTCGGAGATTGAATCGTGGCAGAGCAAGCTGTCCAACCGGGTGGATTACTATACCAGCATGTTCACCAGACTGGAGATGCTGGTCAACCAGATGAACTCCCAGAGCGGAGCTCTGGCAGGCATGATGGGCGGCTAAGCTTCCGTTTAAAATAGAAAGGAGCGGTATCTGCAACATGGATAGGAGAGGCTATCAGCAGTATAAAACACAATCCGTCAACTCCATGACTCCCGGCGAGCTGCTGCTCCTGCTGTGTGATGAGCTGGTCAAGCGGGGAACCCTGGCCTCCATTTCCCTGGATAAGGAGGACTATACAACCTTTGAGGCCGCCATGGACCGGTGCATCGCCATCGTTAAGTACCTTGATAAAACTCTGGACCGCAAGTACCCCATCAGCAAGGAATTAAGCCCGCTGTACGAGTTTTTCACTTATGATCTGCTTCAGGTCAAGCTGGGCAGGAATAAGCAGGAGCTGGAGCGTCTGCGGCCGATGTTCGCGGATTTGCGGGATGCCTTCCATGCGGCGGACCGCAATAACAGCGGCGGCCAGGGGGAACCGGTATGAGTAATCTGTTGGACTTGGCGGTGTTGGAGCGAAAAAAGTACAACGATTTAAACGATGTGCTGGATCTGACGCAGCAGTTGGGCGAGGCGCTGGACCGCAACGACGAGGTGTCGGTGCGGATGCTGGTGGCCATGCGGCAGGACCCAATCCTCCATCTGGAGGAGGTCAACCGGACCGCAAAGTCCCGGCTGGCGAGCCTGACAGAGGAGGAACAGGAGCGGATTAAGGCGCTGCTGGCCGGGGCTGCGGCCCAGGACGACGGCGAGAAAACCTTTCTGGAGCAGGCTGGCAAGGCCCGCGGCCTGTTGGAGCGGGTCGTGGAGCTGGACCGCCGGATCAGTCTCCGGTTGGCAGGAGAGAATTCGTTCTATAAGAAATGAAAGAAGGTCTGTTCCACCGGCGAAAGCCGGTGGAGCAGACGTACTTGCGCCGTAGAGGAGACCGCGCCCTGTCGGCCCTCCGCAGGATTCCGCAGGCAACTGCGGAGACAGGGCCCTGAAAAAAAGCCCCGATGCCGGCTGCGGCACTTGGGAGCGGGAGGAGCCGCAGCAGAATGCCGGAAATACATCTGGAAAATGTGTCAAAACACTATATGGAGGAGGGTCGGACCCAGTACGCCGTGCGGGACATTTCCCTGACGGTGGAACAGGGGGAGTTTGTGTTCCTTATCGGAAGCAGCGGGGCGGGAAAAAGTACCCTGCTGAAGCTGATGGGCGGCGAAATTGTCCCGGACGAAGGAGAGGTCTCCCTCAACGGTCTGAATATCGCCCGCCAGATTGGTCCCTGGCGGACAAGAATTACTCGTTCTTTCGGAATTGTCAACCAGGAATGCCTGCTGATCCGTAAGCGCACGATTGGGGACAACCTGATGCTGGCGGCGGTGGCCGCCGGAATGCGGCGCAAAGGCCGGGCGGCGGCGGGAAAAGCGTTGGCTATTGTGGGACTCTCCGGCGTGGAGGACTGCTATCCAGCGGAGCTCTCTATTGGAGAATGCCGCCGGGTGGAGTTGGCAAGGGCCTTGGTGAACAGTCCTCCCATCCTCCTGCTGGATGAATTGACCGCCAATTTGGATGACGATAACATCTGGGATTTGATGCACCTGCTTAACGAGCTTAATAGCCGTGGTACCACCATTGTGATGGCTACCCATGCCAGCCAGTATGTCAACATTATGCGGCGGCGGGTGGTTACGCTGGTAGATGGCAAGCTGTTTGGCGATGTGCGCAATGGGAAGTATGGCGATATCGTTTGACTTTCCCGACAAAAAGTGCTAAGATAGGATAAGGGGTGGAAAATGTGAGGCATCTGCGGGAGAGAACGTGTCTTCTGGGCCAGGCCGCCAATCAACGCGGACACCCCGCTGCGGAAGGATTTTTTCGCAGGGAGCGCAGGACCCGGTAGGGGGATTTAATCGTGTAGATCATCCGACGCTGGGCGGTTCTGGCGGAGGAGAATATTTAGGAGGAAAGCCACATATGAATTTCAAAAATATGTCCATTAAGAAAAGCCTCATTATTGGCTTTGGCACCACGATCTTAATTTCTGTTATTATCATCTTTATCTGCCTGGAGATGATGAACTTGCAGAAAAAAGCCTATTCAAACATTATTGACCAATACGTGGAGGCTAATGTTCAGGCTTCTCAGTGCCGCATTTCCTACAATATTGCCGCCCGCAACCTGCGGGACGGAGTGCTCTCCGGCGATATGAGCAATATTGATACCGCTATCAGCAAGATGAACGAGTTGTCAACCCATGTGCAGGCTCTTAAGGATGTCTATCCCATGAAAGACAAGTCCGCGCTGGATACGTTCATTTCCACGATTACGGAATGGGGCGAGGAAGCGAATAAGATCTGCGACACGGCTCGTACGGATAGGGAAGCCGCTGTCACGATGATTATTGAGAGCTGCTCTCCCAAACTGGTGGCTGCCGCTACCGCCGGTGATAATTTGGCGGATGCCTTGACTGCGGCGCAGGATGATATTATTGTGGAACAGAACCGCAACTCCACCATTGAGATTATTTGCGTTATGGCTATTATGGTGGTTGCCGCCATTGCTGTCGTGATGATGGCGACCAAGATTATCAGAAGCATTACGGAGCCCAGCAACCAGGTGCGCGGCGCGCTGGTGGGATTCAGCCAAGGCAATCTGTCTGTACCGGTGAGTTTTATGGGCAAGAACGAGCTCGGCGAAATGTGCGACGCTCTTCGTACCAGCCAAAAGGTGCTTAACAGCGTGATTGAAGATATCTCTGAGAGCACCAATCAGATGGCCAAGGGTAATTTTGATGTGGAGCTGACTGCCAGCTTCCCGGGAGATTTGAAGCCCATTCAGAACAGCATCAACCAGTTTGTCATCCGGATGAGCGAGACCATTTCCAATATCTCCCAGTCTGCGGACCAGGTGTCCGCTGGTTCGGACCAGGTGTCCAATAGTTCCCAGTCCTTGGCGCAGGGCGCGACCGAGCAGGCCAGCGCGGTGGAAGAGCTCAGCGCAACTATCACCGATATTTCCAACTCCTCCAAGCAGACTGCCGCTTCCGCTGAGGAGGCCCGCGACAGCGTGGAAGAGGCCGGACATCAGGTGACCACCAGCAACGAGTACGTCAAGCAGCTGAATGTGGCTATGGACAACATTTCCACCTCCTCCCAGGAAATCAGCAAGATTATTGCTACCATTGAGAACATTGCTTTCCAGACCAACATTCTGGCTTTGAACGCTGCGGTAGAGGCCGCTCGCGCGGGCGCTGCCGGTAAGGGCTTTGCCGTTGTGGCTGACGAGGTGCGCAATCTGGCCTCCAAGTCCGACCAGGCTGCTAAGGCAACGACAGACCTGATTAAGAATTCCATCGCTGCGGTGGAGAACGGCGCGGACGTGGTAAGTAAGGTTACGGAGTCCCTGGAGAAGACCACCGAGCTGACTAGCGGCGTGGTGGCGATGATGGCCAGCGTAACAGAGGCTGTGGAGACGCAGACCAACGCTATTGCTCAGGTTACGGAGGGGATTGATCAGATTTCCGCCGTGGTGCAGACCAACTCCGCTACCAGTGAGGAGTGTGCGGCGGCCAGCGAGCAGCTCAGTTCTCAGGCAAATATCATGCATCAGCTGATGAGCGAGTTCCGCATCAGCAGCAAGATTGGTTACGGCGGGGGTAGCTCCTTCCAGAGCGCGAGCTCCAGTTCCAGCAGCAGCTGGGACGATTCTGACAGCAGCGAGCCCTTGATGCTCAGCAGCGGTGTCCCTGAGCGGAGTCCCTTTGGCGGCGGAAAGTATTAAGAGTACATCAGGATGTATGGCGTTCCGGGGGACCGGGATGCCATATATCCCTGAAAATTGGGAAAACTTCATAGCGCGAAACTGTGTTTCGCTAAGGCGCAAGAGCGAAACGTAGTTTCGCGCCAAAATTCTTTTTGATTCTTTTTCTTTTAAGAAAAAGAATGAACAACGAACCAGAGGTGAAAACAATGCCCGAGGAATTGAAGCATCAGGATGCGGAGCTGATTTTCGCTCTGGACATCGGTACCCGCAGCATTATTGGCGTTGCGGGCCGCGTTGTGGACGAACGGCTGGAAGTTCTGGCGATTGAAAAGGAAGAGCATGGCAAGCGGGCTATGTTGGACGGCCAGATTGAGGACATTGATCAGGTTGCCAAGGTGGCCCGGCGGGTTACGGACAAAATGGAGGCGCAGCTGGGATGTAAGCTCCAGCGGGTATGCGTCGCCGCCGCCGGACGTGCCCTTCGTACAGAAAAAGGACACTTTTCGATTGATTTGCCTGACGTTGCCCGGATTGACAGCGACCTTATCAGCCACCTGGAAAGCGGAGCGGTTTCTGACGCGGAGAGCCATCTGTCTGAAAATGGGCAGGAGAATCCTCAGCGGAGATTCTATTTAGTGGGCTATACAGTGTCCGGCTACTTGCTGGACCGCTACCCGCTGACAACATTGAAGGGCCATACGGGACAACAGCTGGAAGCAGATGTGGTTGCCACTTTTCTGCCCAGCGAGGTGGTGGAGAGCCTGTACGCTGTAATGGAGGCTGCTGGGCTGGAAGTGGCCAGCCTCACGCTGGAGCCTATTGCCGCGCTGAACGCGGTGATTCCGGCGGAGCTACGCCTGTTGAACCTGGTGCTGTGCGACATTGGCGCGGGTACCTCCGATATCGCGGTCTGCCGGGACGGCGCGGTGGTGGGCTACACCATGGCGACTGTGGCGGGGGACGAGATTACTGAGGAGCTGATGCGCCACTATCTGACCAATTTCGCCACAGCGGAGCGGATGAAAATGGAGATGGATGCCCCCACTGTGACCTACCGCGACGTGTTGGGGCTGGAGCAGAGCGTTCCGGGACAGCAGGTTCGGGAAACCATTCAAAACGCGGCGAAATCTCTGGCCAGCGAAATCGCGCAGCGGGTGGTAGGAATCAACGGCGCACCGCCATCAGCAATGTTCTTGGCAGGCGGCGGCAGTAAGCTACTGGGTTTGCGGGACTTGGTGGCGCAGGCCTTGGAGATGGACGAAAAACGGGTGGCGCTGGCGGGAAACAACTACGATATCAGCGCTTTCTCCAAGAACCACGACCTCAATGACCCGGAATATGCCACACCGCTGGGAATCGCGGTGTCTGCTGGATTGGGGCTGATTAGCGACAGCTACCGGATTTTGCTGAACGGACAGCCGGCAAAGCTGTTCCGCAGCGGAACGCTTACGGTGCTGGATTTGCTGATGATGAACGGCTATACGTCCTCGGATCTTCTGGGGCGTACGGGGAAAAATTTGAGCGTTAGTGTGGATGGGCAGCGGATGACCTTCCGGGGACAGAGCGCCGTGCCCTGTACGCTGCGTCTTAATGGGAAAGAAACTGCGCCGTCGGCGTTGATATACGCCGGGGATGCGCTGGAGTTTGTTCCGGCGGTGCCGGGCGAGTCCGCAGAGCGGACAGTGCAGGATTTGCTGGGAACTGATTTTCCCGGCGGGGTCCTGGTCAACGGGAAACCCGTGCCACTGGATTATCAGCTGCGTACCGGGGACCAGGTGGTGACGTCTGAGGAGCCAATTCCCCTGGAGGAGCCGGAGGAAGAGCCGCCCGCCGCTGACAGTTCGGAAGAAGAACCGGTGCCGCTGGAGGAAGATACCCCCCAAGAGGAACCGGAGATAGAGCAAGCGGCGGAACCGAAAGTTCAGGTAGAAGCCGAAGCCTCGCAGGAGCCTGCGGAAGAGGAAGAAAAGGATGAACTGCCTACGGAGGAAGTTGCGCCAGTTACTAGGTCCGTGTTCCGGCCTCTGTGCGTATACTTAAACGGCGAGCCGATGGTTCTGCCTGGTAAGCCGGATGGCGCACCTTACTATCTGATGGACCTGCTGGACCGGTCTGGAATTGACTTTGGGACCCTGGATTGTCCGGTAGAGCTGCGGGTGAACGGCGAGGAGAGTTCCTTTACACAGACGCTGAGAAACAATGACCAAGTTATTATCCGGCGCGGGACACGGCGAACGGCGTCCCCGGCGCAAGAATAGAATCTCTTTGAACAAAGCGAGGCGATCTAATGAAAAAAAAGAAGGAAAAAAAGGAAAAGCCTGAAATTGAACAGGGAGAAAAGAAAAAGAGCCCTATCAAGCTTATCATAATTATTGTTGCGGTTATTTTGGTGCTCGCTCTGGCTGCGGGAGCAGCGGTCTATTTTCTGCTGCTTCGGGGCGGCAGTGGGGACGAGGAGCCGGAGGAGGCTAAAAAGACTCCTGCGGTCTACACCATCGGTATGGACGAAGTGGTCTCGTTAGATAGTGTAATGGACGAGGGCGCCGCTATGCTGACAACTGTGGAGGCCCCCACCAGGGCGGCTGCGGAGGAGGGCATTGACGAGAAGACCTTCCGCTACAAAAAGGCGGAGGACCCGGCTGCGCTGGCGGCAAGCTACATTGAGGTGCTGCGGGGCGAGGAGCAGGGCTTTGTGCCGATTGACGAGGAAAACCGCCAGTTGGCCGAGGAGCCGGACCTGGATCTCAAGGCAGGTTCCCTGATATTGGCCCGGGCCGCCGCGACAGGTGAGGAAGGCGAGGAGGGCGAAGAAGGCGGCGAGGGAACAGCGGAGGATCCTAAGATTTTCCGGGTGATTGTGGCTTGGTCGGAGTACGCTCTGGCGATTCAGGTCTCTCACCAGCCCGGCACCATACTGCCCCCGCCGGAGCCCGAGGAAGAGGAATCGGCGGACGCTACCAATGTGTCTGAACAGATTGAGTTCTTCAAAAACCTCTCCCCGTCTGTGCTGGGCCTGCCAGGGGCAAGTATGTCCGAGTACCACCTCTATCCCATTGATGGCTGGGTGAAGGTCAACGGCTATTCCTGCCGCCAGGTTAACGTCTACCTGCTGGATATGCCGGAGGAAACCAATTCCTTCCTGGGGACCTATTTTATTACCGGGGACCTCCAGCATCTGTTTACCATGGATGAGAACAGACAGATTACCAGTATCGAATTGGAATAAGGCTTTTTGCTGATTGTAAAACTTTTGGGACACATTCGCTGGACGGATGTGTCCCAAAAATTTTTCTGACAGCCTTATGGTTTTGCGCCGAAAGCCGATTAATATAATGAAACCCTTTCTCACCCTTGGAGACGCTCCGGGAGGTAAGGGTGAATGATATGCAAAAAAACTGATCTTATAGGAAAGGAGGAGGCAAATGGGCATAATGGATGGAATTGCCGCCGCCAGTATACAGATGAGCCAGGAAACCCTTGGCGTAGCGTATGGGACGGCCCTGATGAAGAAATCCATGGATACCATGGAGGGACAGGCAATCTCGCTCATCAATGATATGATGGGGGCGGTGCCGGCACCCAGTGAGTATAACTTCGACGTATACGGCTGAGAGCTGCGAAAAATACCCACAGAAATGCTGCCGCAAGGATGCGGCGGAACAAAAAAGGAGGTAGGAGCATCTTATGGTGGATATTATCAGCATTGTAAATCCTGGTTATCAGAAGGCTGTCCAGGCGGCGGAGAAAGAGAATACAAAGCCTGCGGAGACGCTGGACACGGAGGAGAAGACCGAAGAGTCCGAGGCGGCTGGCAGCGGCAAGCCCAACGGGGATGTGTACGAGCCTGAAAAGAAGGACCCGGCTGCTGAAGAGGAAGCGGGGACCTCCTACAAGCCTAACAAAAAGCTGGTAGAGGAATTGAAGGCGGAGCAGGCCCAGATGCAGTCCCGCTTTATCAACATGGTCAAGGACATGTTGGGCAAGCAGGGGATCACCATCGCCGAGGGCGAGGGCTTCTGGAAGTTTATGGCCAGCGGCGAGTACAAGGTGGACGAGGAGACCCAGAAGGCGGCCCAGGAGGCCATCGGCGAGGACGGCTATTGGGGTGTCAGCAAGACCTCTGAGCGGATTGTAGGCTTCGCCAAAGCCCTGACAGGGGGCAATCCGGAGAAGATTGACCTGGTGAAGGATGCCTTTATCAAGGGCTACGAGGCTGCGGAGAAGGCCTGGGGCGGCAAGCTGCCCGACCTCTCCAAGGATACCTACGACGCCGTTATGAAGCTCTTTGACGAATGGGAAAAGGAGAGCAAGGGCGATAAAACAGAGGATTCCGAGGCCACCGAAGGGGCCGGAGAGGCCGCTGGCGAGGAAGCGGGAGAATAATTGCTCCCAAATGCAGAAAGAGACGGCAGTGTACTGCCGTCTCTTTCTGTTTTGGCGTTACCGCGTCATGGCCCGGTGAAGCAGCACGGCCATATCCGCCCTGGTCAGGGCGTAACTGGGCCAGAGCTTCGTCCAGGACGTGGGCAGCATCTCCTGCTCAATCAAACAGGCCAATGCGCCCTGGGCATATCCTGCCACGCTGCCGCCGTCGCTGTATGCCGAAAGCAGACTGGCGGAGCCGTCAGGAGCGCTGATTTTCGCCGCCCGGAGGGTCCGCTGTATCATCACGGCGGCATCCTGCCGGGAAATGTTGGCGTTGGGTTGGAAGTGGTTGCTGCCAGTGCCGTTGACAATCCCCACAGAGCGGAGGACCCGGATAGCCTGCGCATAATAGGCCCCATCGGGCACGTCGCTGAACAGGGACACCGCGCCGTCAGAGGGAAACTGGAAAGCACGGTAAAGCATCAGGCAGAAGTCCCCGCGCCGGATGGGAAGATTGGGAGCAAACTTCCCCGCGCTGACTCCGTTAACGATATTCTGGCTGCTGAGAAAGTCTATAGCGGCCAGGGTCTCGGTGTTGCAGGAGCCCAGATCGTTGAAATAGGTCGAGGAGTAGGCCTCCTCTACGTTGATGGAAATTTGGCCGGTAAACTTGGTCCCGTCGGCGTTGGTGGCAGTGTAGGGAATGGATACGGTACCCGTAAAGCCGGCCCGGGGAATGAATGTAAGCTTGGAAATCTGGGGGTCGCTGTTGAGATGATAGTCCGTAGGCGTGGCGGCCCAGCTGTATTTGGTGGGGCAGGTATATTGGTAATACAGCTTACCCGCGCTAGGAGCGGGGAGAGAATCCAGATGGATGGTGACCGGCTGGTTCCCCCCCGCCGCCTGGAACTCATACAGGGAAAAGACTACAGGAGAGCCATGGGTGTTATAACGAACAGTGGTGTCCGTAGCGCCGCCCCGGACCGTAATCTCCACCGTGCCCTGGAACTGCGCGCCGCTGATAGCGTAGCCGGAGAAGGGAATCAGAACCGTGCCGGAATAGCCGTAGGCGGGGAGGAAGCTCACCTTGGAGACAGAGGCCTCGCCGCTGCGGTAGAGGTTATCCGTGGAGCTGATAGGCACGGAGGCATTGGCGGCATGGTAGTCAAAGTACAAAATACCCTGGCTGGAGGAGGGCAGCATGAACCGTACATAGTTGAGAGACGAGTTGGTAGCGGAGCGGGATACGGCGTCGAAATCATCGCTCTTGAAGGTGACAGGCTGGCGGCCCATGGTAGTGTAGGGGATGTAGTTTAAGCCGCCGGCAGCGTTGGAGGAGCTGATAACCATAAGGCCGCTGAAGGTTTCGCCGGACACGGCGCATCCAGTGAAGGGGATATCAATACTGCCCCGGAAAGAGTCCGTCGCCCAGAAGGAGAGGTTCATGATATAGGGCGTGGCGCTGTTGAAATATTTTGCGTCCCGGCTCACCCGGTCTCCCATGGCGTTGGCGCTGGTGCGGTTGTGGAAGAGGGAGCCGTCGGTATAATTGGGCAGCAGGTCGAAGGTGATGTAGTGGAGACGCTGGCCTGTCAGCTGCATACTCAGGTTGTTAAAATCCTCGGTGGAGAGCTTGACAGATCCGCCAGGGGTGCAGTTATAGGTAATGTCCGAGGAACCGCTGCTCTGGCAGTGTATCTCCACCATACCGGTAAACTGGATACCCGTGCGGCTCAGACCGGTAAAGGGAATACGGACTGTGCCGGAGAAGCCGTTGGCGGTGACAAAGGTCACGTTGTCCAGCTGGGAGGCGTTGAGCTGCTCGCCGGTGAGGACGGCGCTGCCGCGCCCGCCGTTCCAGCCCCGGTACAGGACGCCCTGGGAGGCTGCGGGAAGAGTGAAGCTGACATAGCTGAGGATCCCGCCGGTGACATTGGAGCAGTAGTTCGAGAAGTCGTAACCCGAGAAATGGACGGAGCCGGAGCCGCTGTCCTTATAGACAATGCTCTGATCCAAGCTCTGAGTGACATTGATTTTCAGCTCGCCGCTGTACTTGACGCCGGTCGCGCTGTAGCCGGAGTAACCGATGGAGACCAGACCCACATAGCCCTGAGCGGGGACAAACGTGAGGTTGTTGATAGCGGTCTGGCTGTACTGCTCGGTGGCGTTGACCCGGGCGGTGTAGTCGCTGTCGCTGACATAGCCCTCATAGAGAGTGCCCTGGGTGGCGGGAGGAAGGGTGAAGACAATGTAGCTGAGCGGCGCGCCGGTCTCCCGCTGGCAGACCTCGCCGAAGAGAGAGCCGCTGAGCTTCGCGGGATTTTCCGGAGAGGCGGTGAGGGTTACGTCTGTGGAGGCCTTGGCCAGCGTAACCTCGATTTTGCCCTTGAAGGTGCGGTTATTACTGGAAGTTCCGGTGTAGGTAATAGTAGCGGTGTCGCCTGGGTAGGTGGAACTGGGAACAAAGGCGATGTCCTTGATATAGGGCCCCCGGTTTTGGTTGGCGGCGTAGTAGGTAAGAGCGGAACCAACGCCGGAGCCGGTGTCGTCAGGAGATTTGTAGCCCAGATACAGGGTACCCTGGGCGGTGTTGACGGTGAGAGCGGTGATGGATACCAGAGAGCTGCCGGAAATCAGACTGGCGCATTGGGAGGCAATCTGAGATTCCAGGGTAGAGAAACGGAGGGGACTGCTGGTGCTGGCGTTGGCCTGGATAGTGGCGGCCTGGTTGGAGCCCACCGTCACCGTGAAGGTGCCTACGCCTCCGATGGTAGCGCCGCTGACAGCAGCGGCCAGGGTGACCTGGGCCGTACCGGTCTCCAAGCCGTCCAGGACGAGGTTGGTCCAGCTGCTGCCCGTTGCCCGGACGAAGGTCTGGTTTTTGCTGGTCAGGACGGGAACAGCGGTATCGCCGGCGGCTGTGCCGAAACGCTTGAAGTCCGTCCCCTCCTTGAGGGTGTAAGCCTCGTTCTCCAGGATGGAGATTTCGGGCTTGAGGACGGCAATACCGCTGACGGTCACCTTCAATGTGACCTCCTTGACGCCCTCCTTGTCGCAGGAGATGGTAATGGTAGTTTCGCCGGGGGCTACGCCGGAAATGTTAGCCTCTTGGGTCCGCTCGGGGGTATCGGTATGATATTCCACCCGGGCGATTTTTTCGTCGGCGGACACCCAGGTGAAGCGCGTATTGCCCACGTCGCCGTTGGAGAAACCGGCTTTCATGGGGATGCTGCTGCCGGGGTCTACGTTGCCCAGGTCGGTGCCGGTAAAGGGTTTGTTGTGAGAAATGAGGGTGATGGCGGGGGGATCGGAGGGGGTGGGGGGCTGTTCGTCCTCGCCGCCGTCTCCGTCCTCGCCGGGGGTGGACTCCTCCGTATCGCTGCCGGAGCCGTCTTCCTCCGCCGCCAGGACGGCGGGAGAGAGGGCAAGCGTCAGCGTCAGAGCCAGCAGCAGGGCCAGCCATCGCCGCCAGAAGGTTGTTTTCATGGTGGGAACACTCCTTTTTCAGATTTTGCGGGGATAGAAGAAGGGAGCGGGCGCAGCCCGCTCCCGTGGGGGATGAGATTAAGGATTGGGGTTAGGCAGGGGGCTCATGTTGGTACCAAAATTCTTAATAGAGACAGATATAGTCTTCTCTATTTTGCTTGCGCCTGTACCCGCCTCGACCTTGATGGTAAAATCCGCGCCATTCGAGATTACAAGTATAGGTGTCTTCTCCGCATCTCCAGTAAATGTTTTTTGGTTGCCAGTAAATGTGGCGGAAATACCTGTGATTGTCCATGTAATTTGTGTGTTTTTTAAGCTGGAGCCAAGGTCAGCCTCAAGAGTGGTAGTTGCGGAAGTCTTATTGGCAGCATCCCATTCAACTGCAACTGTATTGTCAGTACCGGTTGTGCTTGGGGTTATTGTGGTACCGGCTGTTGTGTTGGTGAAGTTTACATTCAAAGATCCTTTAACCGTTACTTGAATGCGTTGGGTAAAGTCTTTGCCTGATGGGTGCCGGACAAGAACAGTTACTGTAGTTGTGCCAACACCAACTGCTTTAATGGCAGGGGTCTTTGCGTACGGATCAGAAATTTCCACTATATTTTCTGGAGAAGATGACCAGTAACACGAAAACTCATTGGGGTTTGGCGGAGGATTCAAAGAAATACTTGAGATGTTTGCTATAGGTGTAGTATTATCTAGTTCCATAGTATAGCCTTGAGATCCGCCAGGGCCTCCACCCAGCGAAACATCGCTTTCAAGTAACACGAGTGATTCTTGAGGCTGCTCCATAGGCCGGCACAGACCGGTCCACTGATCATAATGCTGGTCACTGACACCCTTGCGCCCCCATGTTACCTCAATATAGGGTCCCTCGCTGTCTCTGGTAAATTTTATCACCAATTGCTCAGGCGCGGGATCACCGGCGCTCGAGCGGAAGAATTTGGGGCTGAAGGTTATAGAACTGCCCATTGTCAGGTCTTTAATCGCAATGGTAAATCCATATTGCGATACGTCGGTGAAGGAAATATCACCCGACGGCATGGTGATATACGACCCTTTCGCACTTATCAGATTGGCGGGGGTTACGAGCGCGTGTTCGTTGCTGTTCGGGTCCTTGCTTGTACTGACATGCAGAATAGAATTGAAGTTAAGAGTCACCTTGCCGTTCCATACGTTCGGGGAGCTTCCCTGGGTCAGTATCTCCGTTTCGCCAACGGAGGTCAAATCGGGGTGGACAAGGCTCGACTTCTGGAAGGCTGTCGCTCTAAAGGAAGCCATCTTATAGCCGCCAGCGACGGCGTTATTCTGGGCATAAGAGAGAATAACGTACCGGCCTTCACCAATAATATTGCCAATTGCCAGGGTATAGTCACCGTAATCAGCCGGAGACTGAATCGTACCGGGAACGTTCGACCAGGAGACACCCGTGACAGGAGGCTCACCATAACCGGGACTGCCGCTGTTGATAAGACCGTAAAGCTTGCCGCGGCTGATGTCGTCAGCGTAGATATCAAAAACGGTGTACTCGCCTTTGCCCGAGGGGTCATAGGCTGTGGGATCTCCATTGCGCTCAGGGAAATAATGAAGTTCCGGATTTCCGTTACATCCGCACTGACTCCTCGCTTCCGCGTATTGATAATGGGTGGACAGCGCATCCAACACTGTGAAGTCCTCCGCATAGCCCTTGGGAAGCTGCTTTCCGCCAAAGTGATCTGTGTTAGTACCGATAAAATCAACGAACTGGCGGGTCAACAAAGGAATCAAATCCTTGTTGAGAGCTTCAGATTCAGACAGTACGCGGTATCTTCCGTTGGAGGCTACATCCGTCCCAAAAGCAATATCGCCAGAGCCTAGCGGGTCCAGATAAATTCTGGGCTTGTGGGTTTCCTCAGTAGTAAACTGGTAGACATATACTGGGGACAAGTCCTGCGCCGCGCCCTTGATGACGAAGTAGACGTAATAGGTGGTATTGGTCTCCAGGCCCTCTACCAACTCATGCTGGAAGGAAACGCCAGGACAGCTGACCGTACCCGTCTTGGCCCGGGACGCCGCCGCCCATCCGCTGGGGTTGAAGACGTTCTGCCGGTCGGGTTGGATGAGCGTAGGTCGAGGCCGTTCCGTATCAT
Organism: uncultured Clostridia bacterium; assembly: GCA_947058885.1. Classification (GTDB taxonomy): domain Bacteria; phylum Bacillota; class Clostridia; order Oscillospirales; family Oscillospiraceae; genus Pelethomonas. The sequence goes on along the minus strand of CAMSIF010000005.1, from coordinate 1,525 downwards.
CACCATAACGAGGTACTTCGTCCTGGGTAATATCGCCCTCTTTACCATCTTCCCGCTTTACTGTTGTTGCAATCTCAGGCTTACCACCCGGTAGGCCGGAGGTGTTCGCCTTACCGATGACATAGTAAATGTCTCCCGGATTGTCCAGAGCCAAATCCATCGTTACAGATTTGTCGGTGACAACAAAGATAGGGGCGCCACCCTGGAAGTCCGGCAGGGAAACGTTGGTGTAGAGCTGGCGGATGTCGATGTAGTCGTGGGTGGTGCCATCGTTGCTCCATACGCCGATGGACCGCGCGCCGCTGCTCAGACCGCCCTTTTGGAAGTCCTCCCAGTCCTTGATCTTGTTCAGCGCGCCCCGGCTGAGGGTGTAGAGCTGGTTGGACAGGCCCGCCGCTACGTAGTTGTGGAAATGAATTTCGCCGGTCCATGTGTCGCGGTCAGAGGAGGTGCCGATCTTCCGCAAGGTTATGACGAACTCATAGCGCACTTTCTCGCTCAGGTTTGGCAGAGAGGGGAAGCCGGTGCCGTCGCAGCCATTGAAGAAGCCGTTGACCGATTTTCCGGCAAAGTCGTCCTTGGCCGGGTTTACAGCCCCGCTCTCACCCAGGTAAATCCAGCCGTTGCCATCGGCCTCCTGGTATTCCTCCTTAGCGGGGAGGAGAGCGTCCTTGTATTCGCTCTCGTAGGGATTCTTAATGGGCTGGTTTTTGCTGTCCAGAATCCGGTAGTACAGGTCGTACTGGCAGGGGGTGTCGGCCCAGAGCAGCACGTCATAGCAGATGGAGGGGTCCACCCGGCTGGTGGACTGAGGCGCCATGCGGAAGCTCAGGTCCACAGTGGAGGTTTCCTCCTGGATTTCAGGGACCTTGGTGGCCATACCCGCCTCATCCTTCTTGAATACCAGTTCGCCGTTGGCATTCCGGCGTTCATAAGGCGCGTCCTTGCCGCCGACGCCGGGGTTGGTGAGATTGACGAGAGCAAACTCGATCTCAATAACCGGCACCTTATGGCCGTAGGACTCCGCTGTCTTGTAGTTGACGGCGTCCGGGACGATGGGGTTCTGATTGGAAGAAGTGTCGGTCAGATTGGAAATCTCAAAGTAGTAGGTGGTGCCGCTGTCAAGATTCAAACCGTCCTTAGGGAAGGTTACCTGGAGTTTGCCGTTCTTCATGGCCACCCGTACCTTCTCATAGTCGATGTTCCACTCGTCGTCACCCACGCCCTCGTCGCCCTTCACAAAGGCTTCCTGGGGCTGTCCGGTGCTGGAGTCAAGGTACTTGAGGACAATACTCCCCCGAACAGACTCCACCAGCTTTGTAAGAGCCTGCTTGTCGGCGGTGGCGTTCTTGTAGTCGTCGTACAGCTTCAGGAGGCTGTCGCCGCTGGCCCGTTCGGCGGTGGAGCGCACAGTCTCGCTGAACTCCAGCACGATATCCGTATCGCTGGTAGGACGCTTGGTGTTGTCCTCGCCCACATAGCAGATCGGAAGAGCGTCGTGTAGGGAAAGAGTGTCCGCGGTTGT
>CAMSIF010000004.1 GCA_947058885.1 uncultured Clostridia bacterium | reverse complement strand
GATATCTTAGTGTGACTGGAGTTCAGACGTGTGCTCTTCCGATCTAATTATTCAACTTCCAGTTTATTGGGCAGTTATCCGCATCGGGTAACTGCCGTTTAGCTATTTTGACAAAGTATTTCAAAAATGGGCTTTCAACAACACGAAAGGCAATAGGATCTTGTTTAAAATTTCCGGAGGACTTATGAAAATTCCTTCTTGACAAATTTGGGGCTTCCGCCTATAATAAGCTTACAGTTTCATTTTCGTGAAACGCGATGATGGAAAGAGTAGCCTGGGCGGCGCGCTGCCGCCGGGACGCGTTCCTGCGGAACTCGCCCCTGGAAAGCCTCACAGAGAGTCTCCGTATGCTGAAAGGAGACAGGCCGGAAGCAGGTGAACATGGTTCCTGAGCAGCGTGCCCGAGCTTTCGCTAGGGCGCGACAGGTCCGCCTGTTACAGCGGGGGGCATTGTTGGATGCCTATGAGGTTCCAGCGGCTTTCGGGCCGTCTGGGACGAAGAGAAGTGGTACCACGGGTATGTCATGCTCGTCTTCTGTTATGGAAGACGGGCATTTTATTTTTGCCGCTTTACCACCAGGCAAGAGCACTTTTCCAAAACGGAATTATTATTTTTATGAAAAGAGGGTCTCCAAATGAAAGCCAAAAAATCAGTCAACATCACTCTCGCCATTTTTCTGGGCCTGCTGCTGGGCATTGCCTTCGGACTGCTCATCCCCGGCCGTATGGAATTCCTGCTCCCGGCCATCGGCCTGGTGAGCGGACTGTACATGAACGCCCTTCGCATGATGATTTACCCTCTGGTATTCTGCTCCCTGATTGCGGGGATTCACAGCATCGGCAGCGTTTCCGCCACCGGGCGTATCGGGGCCCAGTCCGTGGCGTACTTCACCGCTACTACCCTGTTCGCCAGTCTTCTGGGCCTGTTTCTTCCCAAGGCGTTGGGGCTGGGAAAAGGCGTAGCCATTGAGATGGTGGAGTCCTCTGTGGAGGCCACCGCCTTCACCAGCCTGCTGGATACCGTGAAAAATCTGATTCCCGCCAACCCAGTTGCGTCCTTCGCCAACGGCGACATGCTTCAGGTACTGGTATTCGCCATCATTGTGGGAATCACCTGTCTGGCCCTGGGAGACGCGGCGAAGCCTTTTGTGGAACTGGCCCATGCGGTAAACAGCATCTCCGTGAAAATCATCTCCGTTGTGATGTACTTCACTCCCGTGGGCGTATTCTGCTCCATTGCCTCCGTTATCTACGCCAACGGCACGGATACGATTATCGCCTTGGGCGCGGTGCTGGCGGCACTTTACCTGACCATGTTCCTGTACAGCCTTATTGTCTACGGCGGCATTGTGAAGCTGCTGGGCAAATGCAACATAAAAGACTTCTTTGTGAAGGTCCTTCCGGCGGCTCTCAACGCCTTTGGCACCTGCTCCAGCTCCGCGACCCTGCCCATCAGCAAACGCTGCGCCGACAGCCTGGACGTCCCCAACGAGATTTCCGCCCTGACGCTGCCCCTGGGCGCCACCATCAATATGGACGCGGTGTCCATCGTCATGAGCTTTATGATCGTCTTCTTCGCCAACGCCTGCGGTCAGGAAATCAGCTTTGGTATGCTGGCGGTGGTGCTGCTGAGCAACACCCTGCTGAGCATCGGCACGCCGGGAGTCCCCGGCGGAGCTATCGCTTCCTTCGCCGCTCTGGCCGCTATCGCCGGACTCCCCGCTGGCGTTATGGGCGTGTACATCAGCGTCAACACCCTCTGCGACATGGGAGCCACCTGCTGCAACGTGCTGGGCGATCTGGCCTGCGCGGTGGCCATGAAGGAGACCGCCAGACCCAAAGCCCGGTAAACACGGTCAATCCTCGTATTCCTCTCCGCCGCTTTCATAGAGCAGGAAATCTGTGAGAGATTTGGAAAAAACGGACAAAATAGCGGCGGTCATGATCAGGCCGCCGTTCTCCAGAGAACTGCGGTCCTGGGAGAACGGGGTGCGGCAGACGAAAGACGCTACGGCCCGAAACCTTTCCACAAACTCCGTATACACTGCCCGCACAGACGCCTCTTCCCGGTCCACCGGCAGCATCTGCTGAATCTGGGAGATGCACAGACTCTGCTTGAGGGTACAGATGATGACCAAATAGGCGATATGGACCCGGGAGTACTTCTTTTTCACCGGCGGCGGCATCACTTTCATGCGCACATAATTGTTAATGGTGCTGGCAGTGACAAAACGCTCGTCTTCTCCGGTATACATGGGTTCCAGATACCGGGTGAGAAGGAGTACCACCTGGTCCATATACAGGTCCAGCTGGGGAAGGGATTCCCAATCCGGCAGGTTGAACTGCTCCAGGGTCTTCAGCCACTCCTCCAGTCTCCGGGCGGATTTTTCTGTGTCGTTGTACATGACGGCCTCCCTTTTCCACGTATATTTTTTCGCAGAGGCGCACGCTGTGCGCCTTTTTTTCTATTTAGTATAGACGAAATTTTCGTATAATGCAATACACAAAATCAAAGAATAATATTCGTCCAGCACTTGACATATTATAAAAAGCAATATATAATAATATTAGATATTAGATACGAGATGCAGCGGCCCCGCCGGGGCCTTATGGAAAGGAGTACAACATGCTGGAGAAAAAATTATCCCGTGCGCAAACCATGGGTGAGGAAATTGCCAACAGCATTTCCCACGGCGTAGGCGCACTGCTGGCGGTGGCGGGGGCCGCGCCATTGGTGGTCAAGGGGGTTATGTCCGGCTCCTCGCTGGCAGTCTTCAGTCTGGCGGCCTACGGGGCCAGCTTGATTCTGCTGTACACCGCCTCCACGGTGTATCACGCCGTCCGCGCCCCGGCGGTGAAGCGCGCGCTGCGGGTGATGGACCACTGCTCCATTTTTATCCTTATTCTGGGCACCTATATCCCCATGTCCCTGCTGGTCGTAGGGGGACGGACAGGCTGGATGCTCTTTTTGACAAACACCACCCTGGCGGCCGTCGGCATCACCCTTAACGCCATCGACCTCAAGCGGTTTGACAAATTTTCCCTCGTCCTCTACGCTCTCATGGGCTGGCTGGTTGTGCTGGCGTTAGGGGCAATTATAGAAGCCCTGCCGCCGCTGGGACTGGCCCTGCTGACGGCGGGCGGCGTGGCGTACACGGCGGGAATTCTTTTCTATAAGTCTCAAAAGCGTTATATGCATTTCGTTTGGCACCTGTTTGTTTTGGCTGGCAGTATCCTGCAATATATCTGCATTGCCCTCTACTGCGTATAAAGGCGGATGCCCGCCGGGACGCCGGGAATTTTCTTCCTGGCGTCCCGGTTTTCTTGTTTTTGCCGGTTTTAAAGGGAAAAGACGTTATATTTCCCGGAAACACGCTCAAAAGAGCATCATTTCCCGACATCATTTTTTGTTGTCTCCTGTTACAATGTTCCTCAAGACCACGGGAAAGAAGGGGACAAGCATGAAAATCGCCGGTATTACCCTGGAACAGCCCGGCAAAACCCAACTGTTCCATCTGGCGGGATACGGTCTGGCGGGCTTTGTGGCCGCCGGCTGCTGCCTGGAGGGACGCGCCCCTCTGGCGGCGGGGCTTCTGGCCGCCTGCAAGCCGGGAAAAAACGCTCTGGCCGCCCTCTGCGGCGGCGCGTTGGGCGCGTTTGCCTTTTTGGACTTCGGTCCAGCGCTGCGCTGCTGCGGCATCCTGGTGCTGGCCTGCGCGGCTCTCTCCGCGTTTCGGGACACCATCTGGTTTCAACAGCCCTGGTTCCGGCCTCTGACCGCCGCCGCCGCCACGCTGGCCGTAGAATTGGCCTACATACTGCAACTGGGGTTTACAGCGGCGGGGATGCTGCGCCTGCTGGCCTGCACGGCCCTGGCGGGCTTTCTATGCCATTACTGCGCCCTGGTCCTCCGGGAGACAGCCATCCCAAAGCGGAAAGCCGCGCGGGAAAACGACGGTTTCCGCCAGCGGATGCGGCTGAGCGCGGAAGCCCTGCGTGCCCTATACGAAAGCTTCGGTACGCCGCCGCCGAAAAAGGAGGAAAACCCCGCCGTCATCTTTGACCGGGCGGCGGAGGTCGTCTGCCGGGGCTGTGCCCTGCGGGACGTGTGCTGGAACAAGGAGTATGTAGCCACTTTTAACGCCTTCAACGATGCCACCCCCGTCCTATTGGACCGGGGCAGGGCGGAAGCGGGCGATTTCGCCCCCCATTTCTCTAACCGCTGCATCCATTTTCCGCAGCTCATCTCCGCAATTAATACCGAGGTTACCGCGCTGCTTCTGCGGCGGCAGTACCGCCGGCAGCTGGAGCAGGAGCGCAGACGCACCCGGGGGCAGTACGCCCAGCTCACCGAGCTGGTGGCCCAGGCGATAGCTGTCCCGGCGGAAATCCCCGCCGTCACTGGGAAAGAGATGCTTTACGATGTGGCTATGGCCGCTGTTCCCAAGGAGGGCCAGCGGATATGCGGTGACAGCGTGAATTATTTCCGGGGCGGAAACGGCCTCTTCCTGCTCCTCAGCGACGGCATGGGCAGCGGACGGGAAGCCCAGCGGGAGAGCCAGATGACCCTGCGTCTGATGGAACAATTCCTAATGGCGGGTATCGACGCAGAACCCGCGTTAAAAACTCTGAACGCCGCGTTGAATCTCCGCAGTGACGAACAGGGCTGTTTTACCACCATTGACCTGCTGCGGGTGAGCCTCACCGACGGCCAGGCCGCTTTATACAAATACGGCGCGGCCCCCACTTACATCAAGCGTCAGGGGAAGGTCCGCCGCCTGACGGGCAACGCTCTCCCGGCGGGACTGCAAGAGGCGGGCAGTGCGCCCTCTGCGTCCCAGTTCCCTCTGGAGGAGAACACTTTCGTGTTGATGATCAGCGACGGCGTCGCGGACAGCGGCGACGACCAGTGGCTGCAAAACCTGCTGGCGGGCTGGCAGGGGGAGGACCCCAACATGCTGGTATCGTTAGTCCTGCGGGAGGCCCGGGAGCGGCGGCATGGAGACGACGATTGCAGCGCCCTGTGCCTTTACCTGCCGCCGGAAAAACATGGAAAGAGAGAAGTATAAATTTCCCCGGCACGGGAAACAATGGAAGCGTAACTTCAACAACAGAAAGGAGCGGCGTCCCGTGGTAAAAGGAACCTCCCGCCGTGTAATCGTAGTGGACTCTCCGGACCCAAAACTTTTTGAGCAGGCTATTTTTATTGTGAAAAACGATGTTTTTGCCGGGGAGGGCGTGACGCCCCAGCAGGTGTTGGGCGAGGCGTGCCGCATCGCCCAGGGCTGCGCCGCCCGGCAGGCCAGCAGGCTGCCTCTATGGCAAAGAATACCCCGCTGGACCTTATTGGCTGCGGCAGCCGCCGTCACGGCGGCAGGGCTGCTGGTGTATTTTTTAAGATGATGAGGCGCGGAGAGCGGGGGTATCCCCCCGCTCTCCATTTTTTCTGGATTGCAGTACTAAAAATGAACCCCAAAGTCTAAAAGGGATATTGATTTCATACTCTGAAAACAGTATAATATACATAAGCGTTTTTCTGTTGGCGGGGATTCCTGCTTCATGCCATCCGCTTTATTTTCAGCCGCTTTGCTGGAAATCCGTGACATAAAGAAAGAGAGGAGCTTCACTATGGAAGGAAAAACGATTGTCGCCTTGCTGTATGATTTCGACAAAACCCTTTGTACGCAGGATATGGAGAATTATGCCTTTATTCCCAGTCTCGGCATGACTGCCGACGACTTCTGGCGCGAGGCCAATAATTTCGGCCGCCAGGAACATATGGACAGCGTTTTGGCCTATATGTACACCATGATTCGCAAATGCGTGGAACTGGACATCCCTCTTACAAGAGACAGCCTCAAACACTGCGGCCGCAGTATTTCTTTCTTCCCCGGCGTACAGGACTGGTTTGACAGAATCAGCAGTTACGGCGGCCTCCTGGGCGTGCAGGTAGAGCACTATATTATTTCCTCCGGACTTCGGGAAATTATCGAAGGCTGCGCCATCGCGGACGCTTTCAAAGAGGTCTACGCCAGCGAGTTCTATTATGATAAGGCCGGACGGCCCGTCTGGCCCAAACTGGCCGTAAACTTTACCGCCAAAACCCAGTTTGTCTATCGGATTAATAAGGGCGTATTGGATGTCTCCGACGACAAAAAACTGAACGACTCCATGCCCGACGACAGCAAACGAGTCCCCTTTACCAGCATGATTTACATCGGCGACGGCCTCAGCGACGTGCCCTGCATGAAGATGATGCGGGCCTACGGCGGGCAGGCTCTGGCCGTCTACCAGGAGGCCAACCGGACAGGCGTGGAGCAGCTGCTGCGCCAAGGCCGCGTGGACTTCATCTATCCCGCCGACTACCGGGAAGGCACCGCTCTGGAGAACACCGTCAAACAAATTATCCGCAAGATGGCGGTCAGCCAGCAGCTCAGTGACGAAAACGCGCGGCAGCTGAGAAGCATTTAACGGCATACACACTTTTTCTTGAAAGAAAAAGTATCAAAAAGAACTTTGGCGCAAAACTACGTTTTGCTTCCGCGCCGGAGGTGTTTGATGGAACCAAAACTATCCCAAAACCGCAGCGGCGCGGTAGACCTGACCAAAGTCTTAGCAACCTGCGCGGTACTTCTAATCCATTGCAGCGCAGCCCCTCTCGCCGCGCTGGAGCCAGGAAGCGCCCCCTGGCTGGCGGCGGCGTTCTATGGCAGCGTTGGCCGGTGGGCGGTCCCGGCGTTTCTCCTATGCAGCGGCGCGCTGATGAACGACCCGGACCGGCATCTCCCCCTTAGAAAGCTGTTTACCAGATATGTGCCCCGGCTCTTAGCGGCCCTCTGTGTCTGGACTGCCCTTTACGAATGTGTGCGTATCTACATCAAATGGGGGACGGCCTCCCTTCCTGAATTACTGCTGGCGGCGGCGAAAAACTGCCTCCACGGCACTACCCATTATCACCTGTACTATTTTTTCTTTATTTTTGCCTTGTATCTCTCCCTCCCCCTGACCCGACTTCTGGCCCGGGCCCCGGAGACGGAACTGCGGTACATTTTATTCCTCTGGCTGTTTCTGAGCACGGTGGTGCCTTTCCTGCAATATTTCTGGCCCTTCTCCCAAATGACCTCTTTTTTACATTATTACGCCATGCCCGAGACAATAGCTTGCCTAGGCCTGGGCCTGCTAGGCTTCTGGCTGCGGCGTCATCCGCCCAAAAGCTGGCTTCCACCGCTGCTGCTATTTCTCACCAGCTTCCTTGTGGTCTTTTCCGGCACATTGCGCCGCAGTACCGCCGCCGGAACCCTGGACCAATTCTATTTAGACGCTTTTGGCCCGTTCCCGGTATGGATGGCCATAGGGGTATTCCAGCTGGCGCAGTGGCTGATGGCCGGACGCCCTATCCCGGACTGGGTGCGTTTTCTCTCCGCAGGATCCTTCTGCGTCTATCTGGTCCATCCGTTTTTCCAGCTGCTGGTAAACCAGTACTTGATTCATTTTTCCGTTCTGTCTCCAGTATGGGCTGTCCCGGCCCAGGCCGCGCTGCTCCTGGCACTGAGTCTTATCTGTTATGTGATTCTCCGGCGCGTCCCTTGGGCGAAAAAATGGATTATATAGTAATTGCCAGCGGTATTTCGTAATTCTTATTATAAAAGGGCGTTTCCCTCCCCCTTGACAAACGCAGTCCCATTGGGTATACTACACCCATCAAAAGGCTGTGAAAGGGATTAGTACGCTTACTGCCGCCGCGCAGAGAAAGGCCGGGTGGTGCAAGGCCTCGGAAGGCGGGAGCGGAAGTCGCCCTAGAGCCCTGTTCCTGAAGACAGTAGGGGACGGCGGGTCCTCCCGTTACAGAGGCAACGAGCGCCCCAACTGGGGAATTCAGGTGGTACCGCGGATTTTCAAATTCGCCCTGAGCAATTTGCTTGGGGCGAATTTTTGTTTCGCCCCGTAGGAAGGAGTATTACGATGAGAAAAGAACTGCCCAAAATCTACGACCCCCAGGAGGTGGAAGGAAAAATCTATCAGTCGTGGTTGGAAGCCGGCTGCTTCAAGGCCGCCCCCAACCCGGATAAAAAGCCGTTTTCTATTGTCATGCCGCCCCCCAACGTCACCGGCCAGCTCCATATGGGCCACGCCATGGACTGCACCCTACAGGATATCCTTATCCGGTACAAGCGGATGCAGGGTTACGAATCCCTTTGGATGCCGGGCACAGACCACGCGGGAATTGCTACCCAAATTAAGGTGGAGGAGGAGCTTCGCAAAAGCGAGGGCCTCACCCGTCACGACTTAGGCCGGGAGAAGTTCCTCGAGCGGGTATGGGACTGGAAGCATAAATACGGCCACCGCATTGTGGAACAGCAGAGGAAGCTTGGCGCCTCCTGCGACTGGGACCGGGCCCGGTTCACCATGGACGAGGGATGCTCCAAGGCTGTCCGGGAGACCTTCTGTGAACTCTACGACAAAGGGCTGATCTACAAGGGCAGCCGTATCATCAACTGGTGTCCCCACTGTGTCACCGCCCTCTCCGACGCGGAGGTGGAATACGCCGACAAGCCCGGCCACCTGTGGTATATCCGCTATCCCCTCTCCGATGGCAGCGGCGATTTGGTGGTGGCTACTACCCGCCCGGAGACCATGATGGGCGATACCGGTGTGGCGGTCAATCCGGAGGACGAGCGGTTTAAGCATCTGGTGGGCAAGACCTGTATCCTGCCCATTATGAACCGGGAGATTCCTATCGTGGCGGACGATTACGTGGAGTTGGGTTTCGGCACCGGCGCGGTGAAGATGACCCCCGCCCATGATCCCAACGACTTTGAGGTGGGGCTCCGCCACAACCTGGAGACCATCCGGGTCATCGGCGACAGCGGCGTCATCAACGAAAACGGCGGCCCTTACAACGGCATGGACCGCTACGAGTGCCGCAAAGCAATTGTGCGGGACCTGGAGGAGCAGGGATTTTTGGTAAAAACCGAGGACTACAGCCACAATGTAGGCACCTGCTACCGGTGCAAAAACGACGTGGAACCCCTCATCTCCGCCCAGTGGTTTGTGAAGATGGAACCTCTCGCCAAGGAAGCTCTGCGGGTGGTAAACGACGGCGAGGTCAAATTCATCCCAGACCGCTTTTCCAAGACCTATACCAACTGGATGGAAAACGTCCATGACTGGTGCATCTCCCGGCAGCTCTGGTGGGGCCACCAGATTCCCGCCTGGACCTGCGGGGAGTGCGGGCACATCACGGTGGACCGTCAGGACCCCACCAAATGCGCCAAGTGCGGCAGCGAAAAAATTGAGCGCGACCCGGATGTGCTGGACACCTGGTTCTCCTCCGCCCTCTGGCCCTTCTCTACCTTGGGTTGGCCGGAAAAAACGCCGGAGCTGGACTACTTCTACCCCACCAGCGTGCTGGTAACCGGTTATGATATTATCTTCTTCTGGGTGGCCCGAATGATTTTCTCCGGCTGTGAACAGATGAAAAAGTTTCCGTTTGAGAAAGTTCTCATCCACGGCCTGGTCCGGGACGACAAGGGCCGGAAGATGTCCAAGAGCCTGGGCAACGGTATAGATCCCCTGGAGATTGCGGACAAATACGGCGCGGACGCTCTCCGCTTCAATCTCATCACCGGCAACAGCCCCGGCAATGATATGCGCTTCTATGTGGAGAAGTGCGAGGCTATGCGCAACTTCGCCAACAAGATATGGAACGCCAGCCGGTTTGTACTGATGAATCTGAGCATTGATGAGGTAAGGCTTCCGGAGAAGCTGGAGCTGGAGGACAAGTGGGTCCTCTCCAAGCTGAACACCCTCGTCAAGGAGGTTACGGAGAATTTGGACGCCTATGAGCTGGGCGTGGCCTCGGCCAAGGTTTACGACTTTATCTGGGACACCTACTGCGACTGGTATATTGAACTGACCAAGAGCCGTATGCAGGGGAATGGTTCGGAAAACGCCCAAAATGTTCTCTGCTATGTGCTGATTCAGCTTCTAAAGATGCTGCACCCCTTTATGCCGTTTATTACGGAAGAAATCTATCAGGCTTTGCCCCATGTGGCCGGGGAAGAGAGTCCCTTCCTGATGCGCACAGACTGGCCGGAATACAGCGGGCAGTTGGTGTTCGCCGGAGAGGAAACCGCCATGGAGAGCATCATGGATGCCATTCGGGCTATCCGGGCCCGCCGGGCAGAGATGAACGTGGCCCCCGGCCGGAAGGTTCAGCTTACGGTTGCCACCGCTCAGCGGGATGTTTTCCTTGCAGGCGCGCCTTTCTTCCAGCGGCTGGCATCCGCGAGCGAAGTCCATGTGGTGGACGCCGGGCAGGCTCCGGCCTTTCAGGGCATGGTGGAAGTCGTGACCCACGCGGCCCGGGTTTTCATGCCCCTGGCGGAGCTGGTGGACATCCAGCAGGAGTTGGAGCGCATTGCCAAGGAAAAGGCTAAGGCGGAGGGGCATTTGAAGGGCATTGAGGCGAAGCTGAATAACGAGGCGTTTACCTCCAAGGCCCCGGCCCACATTGTCCAGAACCAGAGGGAGCAGGCCGAAAAGCTGCGGGCGTTAATTGCTCAGCTGGAGCAGTCGGCGGCGGCGATGAAAGGGTAAATTTCCCGCAATTTTTATGAAGGTACCAGGGGGGCTCTATGGCGAATAGGGCCCCCCTGAAAACCAGGTTGCGTCCCGAGGGAATTGATGGTATAATAGCAGAGTAAAATCCCCAAAAATGTCTATGGGAGGAACTATTTATGCAGGAATTAGAAAGACAATATCACATTAACTGCGTTCGCGGCGACGTGGGCCGCTATTGTATCCTGCCCGGCGATCCGGGCCGTTGCCAGTCGATTGCCGCGCTGTTTGACGATGCGAAATTTGTGGGCCAGAACAGGGAGTACACTATCTACACCGGCACGCTTCTGGGGGAGAAGGTTTCTGTTTGTTCCACTGGTATTGGCGGCCCCTCCGCCGCTATCGCTATGGAGGAGCTGACCGCGATTGGAGCGGATACTTTCGTCCGGGTGGGTACCTGCGGGGGTATTGATATTGACGTCCAGTCCGGTGATATTGTGGTAGCGACTGGGGCTATCCGCTTTGAGCACACCAGCCTGGAATACGCGCCTATTGAGTTCCCAGCGGTGGCGGATTTTGGCGTTACGGGCGCACTGGTGGAGGCTGCAAAGGCTATGGGCAAGGTCTGTCACGCAGGGGTTGTCCAATGCAAGGACAGCTTCTACGGCCAGCACAGCCCTAAGCGTATGCCGGTCAGTTATGAGCTGCTGGAGAAGTGGGAGGCTTGGAAACGGTTGGGCGTCAAGGCCAGTGAGATGGAGTCCGCGGCTCTGTTTGTTGTAGCGGCGGCTTTAGGCGTTCGCTGCGGGAGCTGCTTCCACGTGGTCTGGAACCAGGAGCGGGAGGCTGCGGGACTGGATCAGAAGATGAGCGAGGATACCAGCTCCGCTGTCCGGGTGGGCGTAGAGGCTCTGAAGCTGTTGATTGAACGGGACCGGAAATCGTAAAAAGGAGGTTCCGCTATGGGGCCGCAGGCGAAAATTATTAGCTGTAACACAGACGGCGAGGCTATCTGCGCCAGCGCCGCCAGGATTTCCACCACGTCAGGGGATGCGGTGGAAATCTTTGAAAACGCCAGGGGCAGTGAAAAAAACCGGACGCTTATTGAAAAGGTTCTGAAATCTGGACACAAGTCTACGCTGGAACATGCTGTATTTACGATCGCTTTACGCGATGTGTCTGTGCTTGCAGAGCAGTTTTTTATTGAGCACAGGTTGGCGTCCTTTACGGTGAAGTCCCGGCGGTATGTGGATTTTACTGGGCAGGGCTATTATATTCCGCCGGATTTGAAGGGGGACGTTCTGGCGGCCTATCAAAGTTATATGGACCCCCTATTCGATGCTTACCACAGTTTGTTGGAGGACGGCGTTCCCAAGGAAGACGCCCGGTTTTTACTGCCTTACGCCTTTCACAGCAACTTTTACTGTACGGTTAATGCCCGGGAACTGGCCCACATGATACGTGCTATGCGGTATGGAAGAGGGCGGAATTTTCCGGAGTTCCAACTGCTGGCGGAACAACTGGAGATTCAGCTGGAAGACCTGTTTCCCTCCCTGTTGTGCGAGCTGGCGAGAAGTAGTGATGGCGTTGAGGTTACCATTCCTACGTACCTGGAGGGACCGCCGGTACTGCTGTCCCAAGGGGAAGCGGGGGGAGTCCAGCTGGTGGATGCTCCTGAAACGCCGTTGGAGCTGCTCCGCGCCGCTCACCGCGTTCAGAATACTGGCGGGGAATTTGATTTGGCCGCGCTGCTGCGTTCGCCCCGGCCTCGGGAACTGGAACAACTGGCGTATACTTTTCTGCTTTCAGGGGTGACACTCTCGGGTGTAACCCATATGGTCCGTCATAGAATGCAATCGGTAATCGTGCCGTCTATTGAGAGCTTGGATTATAGCCGGGTTATTCTTCCTGAAACTGTGGTCGGCAACCCGGCGGCGAGAGAACGGTACTGCAATGCTGTAGAAATCGCTTGTGGTACACGGGCGAGCTTGTTCAGGGATCCTCAGCTGGTAAAATACCGTACTTATTTTGCCCTTAGTGGATGTGTCATGAATCTGATGACAACTATTAATGCTCGGGAACTGCGGCACTTTATACAACTGCGTACCTGTTCTAGGGCGCAGTGGGAGATACGCGGTATTGCGGAGGCTATGTTGGAACGGCTTCGAGAATCCTTCCCCGCGCTTTTTGGACGGTTTGGTCCCAGCTGTTTTATGCAGGGCCGGTGCCCAGAGGGGACTATGACTTGCGGCGGAATGGAACGGATGGCGGCAAAATATGGCGGAATATGACAGGCTTAATGCGGCGTGAGAAAAATAGGAACGCGGGGGCTGGCGTGGCAGAAGCTGCGTCAGCTCTTGCGTAAAATGTATAACTTCATATTGTTTAAATGAGTTTTTTAGATAAAATTCATCTACGGCGACTTAGATATTTTCCATCTAGTATATGCTATCTTAGGTGATAAAATGGAGACGAGAATTAAAGATTTGCGTACTGACAGGGAGTTGACTCAAAGCGAGGTTGCACAGTCTATTGGAATTTCACAGAGGAAATATAGTTATTTGGAAACGGGAAAGCAGCAGTGGACGGATGAGCTGTTGGTGCGGCTGGCGGAGTTTTATCAGACAAGTGTGGACTATTTGCTGAAATTGACAAATGAGCCGAGAGCTTATCCCAGAACTAGGCGGAGGGGGAAGAATCTGTGAGGATGATAACCGCTATTTTGGACATCCTTTTCCCACCAAGGTGTGCTTTTTGTGGGAGGCTGATGGAGTGTACCGGAAATGGTGTTTGTCCAGATTGTGAAGAGAAACTTCCATATATTGAAGGGGATAAATGTGTGCGGTTCGTGGGGGATTTTCGCTGTGCGGTGGCACTTTATTATGAGGACATGGTCAAGGACGGCGTGCATAGCTTGAAATTTGGGCGGAAGTCCAATAGAGCGGCTGTTTTCGGACGGTATATCGCTGAGGTTGCGGCGGAACAGTTTGCTGGAGAGTTTGATGAGGTTACCTATGTGCCGGTGAGTTGGAAGCGTAATTTTACACGAGGCTTTGACCAAGCAAGGCTTTTGGCAAGAGCAGCGGCAGGCGTATGGGGGATGAGGGAAGTCAGTTCTTTGAAAAAGGTCCGGCATACCCGGGCACAGTCCTCGTTGAATGATGCGGTCAAGCGGAAAGAGAATGTTAAGGGCGTATACCGTGTGCCAAGGCCGGAGAGAGTACGAGGGCGGCGGTTTTTGTTGGTTGATGATGTAGCGACAACGGGCAGCACTTTGGCTGCGGGAGCGTCCGCATTAATGGAGGCCGGTGCGGCGTCTGTGGTTTGTGCAACGTTAGCGGGCGGTCACCGCCATATAGAAAATAGCGTCACTGGACAAACGATGGATCGGTCCGATGGGTAACTCTATTAAATTTTTAGATTCCAATGAGGGCAATAGCAACCAGAAGCCAGGGCGTAGGGCCAGGCGCGGCGAAGAAACAGGGTGTCATCGGCCCCGGGCACGGGCGCGAGAAGAAGCATTTCTGTCGTTTCGTAGCGAAAAATAAACGTCCCCTGAGCGACGCAAGTCGCGACGGGGTAGAGGTTCAGCCCTACGGGCTGACGGCTTTTTGGTTACTTTTTGGGCGTCCAAAAAGTAACCCGCGCCGAAGCGCGGAATTTCCCTAAAATTCATGAAAATTTAAAAAAGAAACTACTTGTAACCGCTTGCAAAAATTGGACGTCCTTAGTATAATGGTTTTTTAGAGTACAAGCAAATATTTTGCTAACAATAGAGTTAGAAATGACGAGGTGGAAAATATGTGTGCAAAGGACATTGGGATAGATCTTGGAACCGCTTCCGTTTTGGTATATGTAAAAGGCAAGGGAATTGTACTGAACGAGCCATCGGTGGTAGCGATGGACAAGAACACCGGGAAGCTGCTGAAGGTGGGCGAAGAAGCGCGGCAAATGCTGGGACGTACGCCGGGTAACATCGTGGCAATCCGGCCACTGCGGGAGGGCGTAATCTCGGACTACGATATGACCGAGCGTATGCTGAAGGAATTTCTCCGCAAAGTGGCGGGCTTTATGGTTTTTAAACCCCGGGTTATTATCTGTGTACCCTCCGGCATCACGGAAGTGGAAGAACGCGCCGTGGTGGATGCCGGTATTCAATCCGGGTGCCGCCGGGTGTACCTTATTGAAGAGCCTGTAGCGGCCGCTATTGGCGCGGGAATCGACATTACAAAGCCGGACGGCCATATGGTGGTGGATATTGGCGGCGGTACCGCAGATATTGCCGTAATCTCCCTTGGCGGCGTGGTAGAATCGGCGTCTATTAAGGTGGCCGGAGACCAGTTCAACGAGGCAGTCGTCAAATATATGCGTCGAAAACACAATATCTTGGTGGGCGAAGGTACGGCGGAGAAAATGAAAATCACCATTGGATGCGTCTACCCCAAGGAGGAGGAATCCTTCATGGATGTGAAGGGACGATGCCTGCTGACGGGCCTGCCAAAAACCATCACGGTGTCCTCAAAAGAGATGCTGGAGGCATTTGAGGAGCCGACGGAGTCCATTTTGGAAAGCATCCATTCTGTGCTGGAGCGGACGCCTCCGGAACTGGTCGCAGACGTATCCACTAACGGTATTGTCATGACCGGCGGCGGAAGCATGGTGGATGGGTTCGATAAACTGATTACTTCCCGTACCGGCATCGCCACCACGGTGGCGGAAAACGCCATTACCTGCGTAGCGGAGGGTACGGGACACAGCCTGGATATGATTACCGATATGCAGGAAGGAACCATTAACCTTTCCCGAACGCGGCAGGTAAACTAATTCTGCGTCCTTCTGAGAAACACTTTTTTCGCGGCTTTGCGATTTTCTCTTGCAAAAAGGCCGGGAATCTGATACAATAACTTTTGTCGCGCCGCTAGGCGGCTGCCCCTTCGCGCTATCATCCGTTTTGGAGGTTGTAATAAAGATGTCTTCTAAAAAGCCAATTAGTCAAAAACGTACAGAGCGAGAGCAATCGGAGAATCAAGCGCTGAACCGTGTATTTGCGTTGTTCCTGGTGGGCCTGGCGGCGGAGTGTTACCTGCTCGTCCTCTACCGGTCGGTCGTAGGTACGATTAATTCCATGCTGGCCTGCTACAGCGCCCTTAAATGGATTTCCTGGCTGGGATTGATTATGCTGGTGGCAGGCGCCGCAGTGGCCTATGTCAAACGGAATGACCGCAAGCTGCGTACCCCTATGCTGTGGGTCGCGGGGGCGGGGCTTTTCCTGGGCGTTTCTGGCTGGATTATGACCCAGTTCTCCAATGACAACAAGGGTATCATTACCATGTGTATCATTGTCCCCATCCTGGCGGTGCTGGGATTGGTATTCCTGCTGTACCAGCACGAATGCTTCTACGCTACTGCCGCTCTGGTTGGCGCTATGTTTACAGTTTGGGTCCGGAGCGCATCCCTTAACGCTGGTTTTTGGCGTACAGCTGTGATTGCGGGCGCGGTGCTGGCCGCGGCTATCCTGGCGGGCGCTGCCGCCCTGGCTTACAAGGCTCAGAAGAGCGAGGGTAAGCTGTGGGGTATCCGGATTTGTTCCTTGGAGTGCGATTACAGAATCCTTTATGCCGTTTTTGCCGCCGCGTTTGTGTGCGTGCTGCTGGCTTTGGCGGTCCCCGCTATTGCCTACTACCTTATGTGGGCGTTGGGTATTCTGTTGTTCGCAGAGGTGGTCTACTACACGTCCAAGCTGATGTGACAGCCTGTGGTAAACTTATATGCTCAGCGGTGAAGCCGGCGTTGGCTTCACCGCTTTCTTTTTCCTCCGGACAAAAAACTAGTTGCCCTACTGGCGAAAAGATGGTAAAATAAATGAAATAAGCCGATAAATGGCAGCTGCAAGGGAGGACGCGCCTATGCTAACATGGAATTTACAGGCGGTGGGAGACGGCGTACAGACGCCCGAAGAGGACACCTTCTGGGGTGGAAAGCCCAAGCTTCCCCCTGCCATGTCCGTACCCATCTGCGGGCTCTGTGGGCAGGAGATGACCTTTTTTCTCCAGGCAGCCTTTCCCCAGGGGCATCCCTGGCAGGGTAAGTCCCTGGCCCTCTTCTATTGTACGGATACCTGGCACGATCAGTTTTGCCTTCCGGAAGCTCCGGACGTGCGGAATTTAAACAACGCGGATATCCCTTCCAGCTTTCTCCGGCAATACGAGCGCACTTTCCGGACACTGGTTTTTGACACGGACCAAGGCGTCCTGCGGGAGGACTGCACGGCGAGGATCGCCTATCAGGCCCTTTTTCCGGCAAAATCCAACCGGCCCAAGCAGGATGCGGACGTGATTCTGGGGGGCGAGCCGGTTTGGATTATGGGCTGGCCGGAACGCCCCGCCTGCGTGGACGGCAATCAGCGGCTGACGCTGCTGGCGCAGATTCGGGAGGGACTGCGCTTCCCCCGGCTGGAGGGCGCGCCGCCCCAGGTAAATCCGTTTCTGCGCAGCGGACTCTCCTCACAGCCGTGGTATCACCTCTTTGCCAGGGCGCGGGTCTACCTCTGGGGCACCGAGGAACCCTCCGGCGTGCCTGTCTACATCTCGGTACAGGCGCAATAACAGATATGTTTGCAAAAAAGGGCAGTGCATGGCGTTTTAACCATGCACTGCCCTTTTTATTTCATGAAGAGCCATCCTGCCAAACTCATTACCAGCAGCACCAGCAGCGCTACCGGCAAAATGGTAATCAGACCGGCTATCACCATAGCGGCGAAATCGCCTTTTTCCATCAGGTCAGCGGGTGTAATCTCATCGCTCTCCTGTCTGCGGCGTTCCTTGTTCAGTTCGGCCTGGCGTTTAAACGCCCGCTCAATCCGGCCTTGAAACAGCATAAAATGTTCTCCTTTCGCTGGGGAGGCTTAACCCTGCATCTCCTTGACACGGTGCAGCTTGTGGTGGCACGCCACGAAGTGGTTGGGGGAAACCTCCTCCCACTCTGGCACCACCTGCTTGCAGATTTCCGTACAGTAGGAGCAGCGGGTATGGAACTTGCAGCCCTTGGGCGGGTTGACGGGGCTGGGAATGTCGCCCTCCAGGATTTGCAGGTCCTCCTGCTCCTCATTCTCCGTGGTGGGAATGGCGTTGAGCAGAGCCTCGGTGTAGGGGTGAACCGGGTTGTCGAAAATCTCCTGGGAGTCCGCCAGCTCCACCATATTGCCCAGGTACATCACGCCGATACGGTCGCTGATGTACTTGACCACGCTCAGGTCGTGGGTGATGAAGAGGTACGTCAGATTCTTCTGTTCCTTCAAATCCTGGAGCAGATTGATAATCTGCGCCTGAATAGACACGTCCAAGGCCGACACAGCCTCGTCGCACACCACAAATTTCGGGTGGGTGGCCAGGGAACGGGCGATACCAATTCGCTGACGCTGTCCGCCGGAGAACTGGTGGGGGAACCGGTGGAGGAAGTAGGGAGCCAGTCCGCACTGCTCCATAATCTCCAGCACCATTTCCTGCATCCGGGCGTCGTTCTTCTTCAGCATCTTGTGGGCCTGCATACCCTCGCTGATAATCTGACCCACGCTCATACGGGGGTTCAGGGAGGAGTAGGGGTCCTGGAAAATCAGCTGCATATCCCGGCGCAGCTGCCGCATTTCGTTATAGGTCAGACGGGTCAGGTCCACGCCGTCGTCCCGGTCCGCGTCGTACTTCTGGAATTCAGCATTATCCTCGTAGGGAGCCCGAAGGGCGTCAATCTCTTTTCCGCACTGCTTCTGCTGGGTCTCCAGGCTGGCAATCTGCTGGTTGATCTCCTTCAGCTGGGCGGCAAGGGAATTTACCTTCCCCTGGTCCGCGCCTTTTCCGTCCTTCTTGGCCTGCTTGAGGAGGAACGCGGCCTCGTCATGGTCCGCCTGGATGTCCTGCCGTTTCATGGCCAGATTCACAATCTGCTTGGAGACGTTGTAGTAGCTTTCGTAGGCAGCCGTCACAGGGGCCAAGTCGTCCACGATGACGAATCCGCCAATAATCTTGGTCATATCCAGCTTGGCATCCTCCGCCAGCTTTCTCGCCTCGTCCAGGGCCGCGTGCTTGGCGTACTGCTCCGTCTCGGACAGCTTGGCGTACTCCGCCTCCAGCTGGTCCTTCTTGGCCTCCAGCTCCTTCCACTTGGTCCGCAGCTTGGGCAAATTTTTCACAGTGTCAAGCATATACTTGGGCGCGAGATCGCCCAAGGTACGGCCATAGTACGTAGTGCGGCCGTAGGTCTGCTTATAGAGCTGGAGGACGGTACGGCCCAGGGTGGACTTGCCGCAGCCGGACTCGCCCACCAGACCGAAGGTCTCGCCCTTGTAGATGTCAATGGAGATGCCGTCGTTGGCCTTAACGAAACGGCCCTTTTTCAGAGGAAAGTACTGCTTGAGGTTGCTGATACGGAGCAGGACCTCTTTGTTTTCCACATTAGCCATGACGTTCCTCCTTCTTCGGGTAGAAGCAGCGAACCTGCTGCTCCTCTGAGACATTGACCAGCTCCGGCTCCTCCTCCTGGCACCGCTTGGTACAGTATTTGCACCGGGGCGCGAACTTGCAGCCCTTGGGCAGGTCCAGGGGGTGGGGTACCGCTCCGGGGATGGCCTCCAGCCGGGTCCCCTCCGGGGTGTCCAGCCGGGGGATGGAGAGCATCAGCCCCTCGGTATAGGGGTGGGAGTATACGTTGTTGTGGAAGATGGTGCGGCGGGGGGCCATTTCCACCACCTGGCCGCAGTACATGACCGCCACATTGTCCGCCATCTGGTTGATAACGCCAAGGTCGTGGGTGATAAACAGCACCGCTGTGCCGTTTTCTTCCTTCAGCTCGTTCATCAGCTTCAGGATCTGGGCCTGGATGGTTACGTCCAGAGCGGTGGTAGGCTCGTCGGCAATCAGGATTTTGGGTTTACAAGCCAGAGCCATAGCAATCATGACACGCTGGCGCATACCGCCGGAGAGCTGGTGGGGGTATTGGGCCGCCACCACCTCGGGGTTGGGGATTTTCACGTCGGCCAGCAGATCCACAGCCTTTCTCGCGGCCTCTTTCTTTTTCATCCCCTGGTGAATCATCAGCGGCTCGCTGAGCTGGCGGCTGACGGTGAACACTGGGTTCAGACTGGTCATAGGCTCCTGGAAAATGACGGAAACGTCGTTTCCGCGAATCTTATACATCTCGGCGGTGGAGAGCTTCGTCAAATCGCGGCCATCGAAGTTAATCTCTCCGGACTCAATATAGCCGTTATTATCCAGCAGGCGCAGGATACTCATGGCGGACACGCTCTTGCCGGATCCGGACTCTCCTACCACGCCCAGCACCTGACCAGCGTCCACGGAGTAGCTGACGCCGTTGACGGCCTTGACGATGCCGCGCTTGGTGGTGAAGAAGGTTTTCAGATTTTTCAGTTCCAATAATGCCATAACGTCACACCTCCTTATCGCTCAGCAGACTTCGGGTCTACAGCGTCACGCAGCGCATCACCGACAAGGTTGATGCAGATGGTGCAGATACCGAAGACCAGAGCCGGGAACACCCAGCGCCACCAATACTGCTGAATAACAATACTGTTATTCGCGCCAGTGAGCATATTGCCCCAGGTGGGGGTGGGCAGCGGAATACCGAAGCCCAGGTAGCTCAGGGTGGACTCCGTCAGCATACAGGTGGCGAAGGCCAGGGTGGCGGACACCAGGACCAGACTCAGCACGTTGGGCAGGATGTGCCGGAATACGATGGACAGCTCCTTCACGCCGATGGCCTTGGCGGCGGTGACGTATTCCTGCTCGCGCTGGGAAAAAATCTGTGCGCGGATAAGGCGGCAGGTGCCGGGCCAGCTGAGTACGCCCAACACCACCATGATAAGGTACATACGCTGGCTGACGCTGATACGGGTACTCATAACCGCCGAGAGGATCATGGCGAAGGGGATGAAGGGCAGGCCGCCCACTACTTCGCTGACACGCATAATGAGCATATCCACCCAGCCGCCGAAGTATCCGCTGAGGCCGCCGGTAATAATGCCGATGATGAGGGAGATGATGACGGACACCGCGCCAACGGTCATGGTAACCCGTCCGCCGTTGATAATGCGGTTAAGGACATCGCGGCCCAGGTCGTCGGTACCGCAGAGGTAGCCCTTAAGACCCCAGGTCTTAATTTCGCCTTTCGCCGTAACGGCGTAGTTCTGGTAGAAGCCGGCGAACACAGTTTCAATTTCCTCGTCCTGCACGCTTGCGGGCACTACGCCCTGGCCGTGGAAGTTGTCTCCCCAGGAGACCACCTCGCCGGTATCCAGCAGGGCGGTGTAGTGGTAACGGCCGCCGTAGAGCTCCACGGGCTTGCCGTCAAACGCGGGGACCTGGTCCTCGCCCCGGGCGCAGCCGCCCCAGACAACAATACTGCCGTCTTCTTTGATGGCGGCCACAGAGCTGGAGGTCGCGGCGATATCCACCACGCCGCTGCTCAGGCTCTCGGGGATTTCGCTGATAGCGTTGCTCTGGAAGCCGGAGTAGACCACAGAGCCGTCGTCCAGCAGCGTCGCGTAGGCATAGGTGGTCAAGGCCACCTTTTTCACATGGCCGTCTACCGCGCTCTTGACCTTAATGTCCGCCATATTCTGGTTGCCCCACATATACAGGTCGCCGCTCTCGGTTACCGCAGCGGAGAACTGGAAGCTGGCATCCAGCTGTGTGATGTTCAGGTTCTCCCCCTTGCGCATGGCGTCGGTGATTTCCCGGGGAAGCTTATCCTGGTTGAGGCGGTTGTTGCCCCAGACGTAGACGTTCCCCTGGTCATCCAGAGCGGTGACATGGTCATAGCCCGCGGCCACCTGAACGATGGTAGCGTCCTTGACCTCCTGGGGGATGTTGGCAAGGTTGATTGTCTCTGTAATACGGGTGTAGCCCCAGACGTGAACTTTGCCGTTGTCGTCGATGCCCACGGCAAAGGTGGTGCCCGGAGAGATATCCCGCACGTGGCCATTGAGCTCTTTGGGCACGCTCATCAGGCTGTATCCCGGCGGGACGTTCATCTGCGTGTTGTCCTGGTAGCTCAAATCCAGGATAAAGAAACGGGGCCCAATCAGTACGGCGAGAAGAACGACGAGGAAAACGCATAAACCGGTCATACCCAGTTTGTTGTGCAGGAAATTCTGGAGCATCATACGGCCCGGACTTTGCAGCTGCTCCTCTTCCATAAAGCTGCGGCCCTGTTTTTTGCCGCCGAACAGGCGGGAAAAGAGGCCGCCGGTCTTGGCGGTGTCTTTTTTGTTTGCTGCCATAACTCTTTCCCCCTCCTTTACTTATCCACGTGGACACGGGGATCCACCAGACCGTAGCTCAGGTCAGTGATTAGAGTGCCCACAAGGCTGACGACCATGTAGAACATTTGGATAGCAAGGGCAAGCTCGTAGTCCTGGTTTGTCAGGCCTATATAATAGAGCGCGCCCATGCCGTTGAGGCCGAAGGTATTTTCAATGATAACAGAACCGCTGAAGATGCCCAGGAACCAGCCAATGATGGTGGTGATAATCGGAAGGAGGGCGTTGCGCCAGGCGTGGGAATAGATAACCACCTTCTCCTTGAGGCCCTTGGCCCGTGCGGTGCGGATGCAGTCCATGCCCAGGGATTCAATCATAGCGGCGCGGACATAGCGGGTCATGCCGCCCAGGGAGGCCAGCGTCATGACGATTACAGGCAGGCACATGTAGTACAGCCGGTCCAGGAACTCCTTCATACCTGTGTAGTCGGAGCCTGGGGTTTTGGCGCCCGTCACCGGGAACCAGCGCAGGTTGACGGCAAACAGCCAGATACAGAGCAGCGCCACAATATAGATGGGGATACTGTAGCCCACGATCGTCACTACCTGGGTAACCTGGTCCACTTTTCCTTTTTTGTGTACTGCGGAATAGATACCCAAAGGTATGGTGATACCCAATGCCAGAATGGTACTGAAAATATTAAGCATCACCGTATTGGTCATAGAGCGGGGGATGACGGCGGCCACATCGTTCTTATAGAAGAGCGAATAGCCGAAATTGCCCTCCAGCAAACCGCTTATTGTACCGTCTGGTCTGCTCACCAGGCCCATCCACCGCGCGTAGCGGACAACGATGGGGTCGTCCAGACCCATGGTCTCGCGAAGGCTCTCATAGGCCGCCTGGTAAGCTTCAGGTGTCATTTTCTGCTTCTGCTCCTCCAGCTGCTGGGCCGCCGGGTCGCCGGGGATGAGGTTGTAGACGCAGTACATCAGGAAGCTGACCACAAAAAATACGGTTATCATGTACCCGAGGCGTTTGAAAACATATTTTATCACGCGTTAATACCCTCCTTCTCACGTAAATTTTGTTCGCCGGTTGAGGAAATTTGTATGCCTATAGCGCACAAATTTCCTATAAAAATGGGCGGGGCGGCGTGACCGCCCCGCCAAAGAATTACTCAATAGGGCGAGAAGTGCGTTTAGTTCAGGGGCGTTGCATCCTTAATGGAGGCATAGATGATAGCATACTCAAAGCCCCACTGGCTGTCGGGCTCGTAGTTCTCCAGCCAGTCGCAGAAGAAGGTGTGGTAGGTGTTGGAATACAGGGGGATAACGGGCAACAGCTCGTTCCACAGCTTGATAAAGCCCTGGAATTTGTTGAGGTATCCCTCGCGGTCAGTAGGATCAGTCGCCATGGTCATACCGTAAGCGAGGTCATACAGCTCCTTGTTGTAGAGCTTATTGCTGTCGTAATCATCGTAGGCGTTTCCGGGCTCAGCGCCATAGTAGTACTGCTGGTCATAGATGGAGGTGAAGCCGGTAGCCATGTTGAACATGCCGCAGGAGTAGCTGCCGTACTTGGGATCCTCGCTGACCTTACGGCCGGTCCAGTTCTGGAGCTCGGGGAAGGTCATAACGGTCTGGTTGATGACGATGCCGGCGTTAGCGGTCTGGGGGCCTTCCATGAGCATGGTGGCCAGCAGCTCGGAAACGGGGTTATCACCGGTGGTGAACCACTTAATCTCCAGAGGCATCAGGATTCTGCCGTCAGCCAGGGTAACGTTGTACTCGTAGTCGCCCGCCTGCTCGGGGGTGACTTCCTTCCAACGCAGGCCGGTGCCGGAATAGGGGGTGCCGTCCTCGTTGAGGGTCCAGCCGCCCGCCTCAAGCTCCTCAACGGCCTTGTCGGGGTTATAGGTGTAGCTGTTCAGGTTGGAGGCGAAGAACTCCTCGGACTCCGCGTACTGCCACATGCCGGTGCCGTAAGGGCCGTCGGTGACGATACCGAAGCCGCCGGTGTACTTGTTGCAGAACTCATTGCGGTCCAGGAGGTACGCGATGGCGTGACGGACCTCCACAAACTGGGTGGGGCCGCCGTCGCAGACGAAGCCTACGTAGCCGTAGCCGTTACGGTCATAGGTAGCGTAGCTGTAGCCGCCCTGCTCCACCAGGTCAAGACCGTCGTTGATGCCGTCGGCGTCGCCCAGCTCGTTGATGGCGTCAATCGCGCCGGTCTTCAGGGAGTCAAACTGGGTGGTGGGGGTGACGTAGGTGATAACGATCTGCTCAATGCTGGGCTTCACGCCTTCAAAGTTCCCCTTGTAGTAGGGGTTGATCTCCAGAGTGGCGGAATAAGCGGTCAAATCGGCGCTGGCCAGAATGTAGGGACCGCAGGTGACGGGGTGGTCATAGTCGTTACTGACTCTGACGACGTCGTCGGCAGTGAAGCTGCCCTCCAGGTAAGCGCCGTCGCCGTCATCCTTCACCACCAGGTCCTCACTGAACTTCTTCATGTAGAGAGGACCCATACCGGCCATGGAGTTGATATAGAAGTAGTTGGCATAGTCGGCAGTGATGTCAAAGGAGAAGGTATATTCATCAATCAGGTGCAGGGAGCTGATCTTATTGGTCTCGCCGTTCTGGTACTCAATCGCGCCCACCAGGGAGTCGGAGTAGTTCCAGGACTTGGCTTCCTTGGCCTGGGGGGAGAGCTCGAGCAGTGCGCCGGCCACGTAGTCGGCGGCAGTGATGGGCTCGCCGTTATTCCAGGTCAGGTCCTTCTGGATGGTGGTGGTGACGGTATGGGTACCATCCTCGTTCTTGACAATCTCAATGTCGCCGTCAACAACGGTGGGGTTCACAACCCACTCACCGGCCTGGTTAGCGGCCATGGTGCTGTAACCGTTGCTGGTGCCGCCGTGGACCATACGGCAGATAATGAAGTCAGTGGCATTGTTGTTAAACCAGCTGTAGGTGCCCAGCTCGCCGGCCATCTGGGTGCCCGTGCCGTAAATCAGGCGGTTGGGGCGCCCCTCCCCGGAGGGCTGGTTGGTGTCCTCAGGCTGGTTGTCGTCTGTCTGCTGATTGTTCTGGTTGTCGTTGGGGGTGTTGTTGGCGGGCGTATTGCCGCCGCCGCAAGCGACCAGAGCGAAAAGCATGGACAGAGCAAGGACAAGACTCAGGAACTTTTTCATGTCTAAAACCTCTCAATCCAAATTTTTGTCATCAAAACAGGATGAATTATGCGCCATAGAGTAACTCTATGGCGCGGAAAAGACCAGTCTTTTCCGCATTTATATTCATCTGCTTTGAACGACATATAACATTATAACGATTTACCATGAAAAAGTCAATGAATTTCACGCAATTTGTAAAAAAACTGTGAACTTCGATAAAGATGCATAAAGGAAAAGGCACGCATGCATTTCATCGTATAAATTTTTTATAAAAATTCTCTAAATTACCTCACCTCTGGAAGCTCCCGCCATAGGCAGTCCGCCAGGGCGGCCAGCTCCGGCAGGCCCAGTTCCTCCCCCCGGACCGTTGGCGGGAGACCAACTGTCTCCAGGACGGCGGCAGCGCGGTCCCGGTCCAGAGCGAAGGCGGAGGCCAGGCTGTTGCGGAGAGTTTTGCGCCGCAAGGCAAAGGCGGCCCGGACGGTGCGGAAGAAGAAGGGTTCTCCGCAGGAAAAGGCCACTGGCGGCGCGGTAAGGGCCTTACAGCGGACCACGGCGGAGGTAACCTTGGGGGCGGGTAGGAAGCAGTCCGGCGGAACGTCGAAGAGGAGTTCCGGCTGTGTGTAGTACTGCATATATACGGAAAACGCCCCATAGTCTGAGGTACCGGGCCGGGCGGCGACGCGCTGGGCCACTTCCTTTTGGATCATCACCGTAATACTCTCGAAACGGTCCGCCTCTACCAGTGCGCGCAGGGCAGGCGTGGTGATATTATAGGGGAGGTTGGCGCAGGCCAGAACTGGCAGGCCGGGCAGCTGCTGGTCCAAAAGAGCGGGCAGGTCCAGCTGGAGCACGTCGCCGGGAACGAGGGTAAAATTGGGACAATCCGCCAATGTCTCAGATAAAACGGGGTAAAGCGATTGGTCCAGCTCAATGGAAACCACCTGGGCGGCCCTTTCGCAGAGCTCACGGGTAAGCGGACCGATGCCGGGGCCTACCTCCAGTACGCCGTGGGCGTCCGACGCGCCGCAGACAGCGGCAATCTCCCGGGGAACCCAGTCCGCGACAAGAAAGTTCTGACCCATGGATTTGGAAAAGCGAAAGCCGTGGCGGCTGAGGAGGGACTTGACGTCCCGGATATTGCAGAGATTCATTCGATACCTCCCGGACACATTAAATAATGGAGTTATTATAGCACAGCACGGGCCGGGACGCCACAAAAAAGTCCGCCGGAAGCTCCGGCGGACAAACACTGTCGCGGTTATTTGCTGAAATTAGTCCAGAACGTATACCGTACAGGACCGGACACCAAATTGAATGCACTCGTTGTAGGTGTCCATATAAAGGTCGATGGTATTCCCCTTCACGCCGGTATCCTCCGCCACCGCGAAGCCGTAGACATACTCGCCGTCGTTGGAGACCACGTAGACCTTGGAGCCCAGAGGCAGCACGCTCTTATCCACGGCCACCACGCCCACATGGACGGTTGTGCCGCTGGCGGTGATGGTTCCCACCTTGCCGCCGGTGGTGTAGGCGGTACCCTTCATGTTCCTTGCTTCGCTGAAGGTGAGCACCTCGCCGTTCTCCAGCGTGATGCTGCCGGAACCGTCCGAGTTGGTGACAATGGACGAAACGCTGTCGCCGTTGTTGGCGAAATTGGAGACAGTGCCTTTCTCAATAATAGTGGGCACAGCCTCGGTTTCCGTCACCTCAATAAGCTGACGGGCGGTCTCCTCGCCGTCCTGATAGACGACCTCGTATACCTCGCGGTACTCGCCGTCGCTGCCCTCCTGGAGGACCGTCTCCTGCCACGCGGGAAGCTCGTCGTTGTACTGATATACGATTTCGTGCTCCGTCTCGTCTGTAATATGCTCGTAGAATACGAATTCAGACGCCACCTGGATTTCCAGACTGCCGTCCTGGAACATAACCGACACCATCTCCAGAGGACTGGGCGTGATGTCCAGACGGCGCAAAAGGGCATTTATAGTCTCCGCGCAGGTGGTAGCGGAGAGGACTTTATCCTGATAGTAGACGGTTACGGCCTGCCCGGCGGTGAGCTGTAAATCCTTCCCGTCTTTGCGGGAAACCAGCCCGGCGGAACTGTCGGTGAGGAATACTTCGCCGTCCAGCTCATCTACTTGTACATACTCTTCATCGCTAACGATATACAGTGCATAGGCTTCGTTATAGCGGGGGGCCAGGGCCAGAGCCAAAAGGGTGAGCGCCACGACAGCGGTCAGCCGGTTCATCAGGGAAACGGCTTTCTTGCTTCTTTCGAACATGTTGCTTGAACCTCCATTGGTTTTCAAAAAAGGGGCCAAAGATTGGATCGATGCAGCGCGGTATGGGAAGCTTTCTCCCCTCCGCATGGCCGCTCAGGACAAAGGGATGACAAAAATTTCCCTTCTCCCGACAGTGTATGCAACGGTTTGTAACTTTTGTTACTTTTTTGAAAACTGGGTGCATTATAGACCAAAACCGCGTATTTGTCAAGCTTTTTGAAACATTTTTTCAAAATCGGCTGACTTGTGGATTTAAGAACGATGCGATAATGATGCAAAAAATGTCTGTCTGGCTGGAAATGGTTACAGTCTTGGTTACAAAAGTTACAGCCTGACATCAAAAAGTTACCCGCCCGGGACAGCCCCGGACGGGTGGTTTCAGCGGTATTTTTCCCGGTTCTCCGTCCTGTGGCGTAGAACCAGGTCCGTCAGGAAGCAGGCTCCGGCGGTTATAGCCGTGATGACAATCCCAAAAGCACTGCTATCTATGCCCCGGGAACTCAGTATACCATGGATGGCCGCCGACAGCGGGACCCCCAGAGCGAGGCTCAGTCCCGCCGCCAGCCAGGGCCGTTCCCGCAGAAATCTCCGGCAGACGAAGTAAACCGCCCACAGATAGGCCACGGACAGCACGGCAATCCAGGCGGCCCAGGCATTCCATTCCCTGGAGAACTGCATAAGAAAGGGGAGGATGGCCACCGTCAAAATTCCCAGAGAGCCGCAGACCTGGCGGCGTTCAAAGCGCAGCAGCGGATAACACACCGCCCAGCCAAAGGCCACGCATTTGATGGCCAGCAGAACGCCATACGTATAGTTGGACGCGAAATAAATAATAGTAAGGACCAACGCCGCGGTGAGACACGCCGCCGTCAGGCCTACGAAGAGCCAGAACCGCCACCCGCTATTCTTTTTCCGGGCGGTCTCGGCGTAGCATACCGTATCCAGCACCACATTCTCCACCTCCGGCGGCACAGGGGCCGGCAGATTATCCCGCCGTCCCGCCAGCAGCTCCGTAACGCTGACTCCCAAAGCGTCCGCCAACTCCCGCAGCAGGGTGATGTCCGGGTAGCTGAGACACCGCTCCCACTTGCTTACAGCTTTGTCCGTAATCCCCAGTCTGTCCGCCAGCTGCTGCTGGGTCATTCCTAATTCCAGCCGGCGGTCACGAATAAAAACGCCGATTTGATTTTCTTCCATGGGCGATCCCTCCTTCGTGTGATGAGGTTATTGTAGACCCGCCCGGCGGGAAAAGCAACCGCTATTTGGTGGAATCCCCTGGTAAACCAGCGGTTGAGCCGGCCTCTGAGGCCCGCGCTTCCAACATTTTTTCCTGTTTCAGCTCTTCGTAGACCTCCGCCAGCAGACGGCGGTCCTGCTTTGTCCCCTGGAAGTCCGCCTCCTGGAACATGTCAGGCCGCCGCCGCAGTGTGCGCAGCATGGACTGCTTTTTCCGCCACCGGGCTACGTTCTCATGGTGTCCGCTCAGCAGGATTTCCGGTACCTTTCTGCCGTGCCACTCCTCGGGCCGGCTGTAGTGGGGATGCTCCAGCAGGCCGTTCCAGTGGCTCTCCTCCTCGTAGCACGCCGCCTCCGGCAGCACCCCTGGGACCATCCGGCACACCGCGTCCGCCACGGCCATAGCGGGAATCTCCCCGCCGGTGAGGACAAAATCCCCCATGGAAATCTCCTCGTCCACACACTCCTCCAGAAACCGCTCGTCCACGCCCTCGTAGTGTCCGCAGACCAGGATCAGGTGGTCATAGTCCGCCAGCAGCTGCCGGGCCTTGGCCTGGCAGAAGGTCTCCCCACAGGGGGAGAGGTAGATTGTCCTGGTCTGGTCCGTGCCAAAATTCTCCCTGATATGGGCCCAGCAGCGGTAGAGGGGATCTGCCTGCATCACCGCCCCCCGGCCTCCGCCATAGGGGTAGTCGTCCACCTGCTTCTGTTTGTTGACGGTGAAATCCCTGATTTGGTGGGCCTCAATGCGGATATATCCCCGCTCCTGGGCCCGCCCCAAAATGGATTCGTTCATCATATCCCCTACTGTCTCCGGAAATAAGGTCATAATGTCAATTCTCATGGCTGCCCAGTCCCTCCAGCATATGGATGTCTATCGCTCCGCCCTCCAAGTCCACAGCGGCGATAAACGCCGGCACAGCGGGTATCAGATATTCGTCTTTCCCGCCCCGAACCGCGTAAATCTTATGGGCGGGGTAATCCAGAACCTCCTCCACCCGGCCCAGCTCCTCCCCGGTAGCGGCGTCTCTGGCGGTAAGGCCAACAATTTCCCCGTCAAAGTACACGCCCTCCGGCAGACGCACGTCCGACCGGCGGATAGAGACACTTTTGCCCTTCAAAGCCAAGGCGGCGTCCATATCCTCCACCCCCGGCAGCGACAGCAGCAGACAGCCCTTGTGTACCCGCCGGGCGGAGGGTGTGACAGGCCTGCCGTCCATATATAGAACCTTGCATTCCATCAGGATGTCCGTATCCACACCCTGCGGCAGCAGCTTGACCTCCCCGCGAACCCCGTGGGCGTTGACAATCCTGCCGGCAGTGATAAATTCCACTTTCATAAGCGATTTTCTCCTTTGCAGTCCCTATGCAGTACGGGACAGCGTTATCATACGTGGTGGAGGGGGGAAAAGTCAAGTCCTATTTTCCCGCGCCCAATCTGCGGGAACTGGGGAAAAACCCGCTTGCCAAGGGGCAGAGGAAATGGTATAATTCCTCTGGAATTTTTTAGGAAAGGCGCGACGTTATGAACACAAAACAAAAATGGGTGTTTCCACTGCTGGCCCTCTTGACTGCGGTTCTCCTGACCGCCTGCGGCAGCCAGGAGCCCGCCGGAGAAGACGCCCCGGAGGACACGTTTGAAACTGTGGAGCTGACCGTCTGGGGAGCGGAGGAGGATCAGGAACTGCTCCAGGAGTTGTGCGGCTCCTTCCAGGCCCACTACGCCGGACAGGCCAGCTTCCGCATCACCTGTCAGCCCCAAAGCGAGTCCACCTGCAAAGACGCGATGCTGGGGGACCTGGAGAACGGCGCGGACGTGTTCACCTTTGCGGACGACCAGCTGTCCGCTCTGGCCGCTGCCGGAGTCCTGGACCCCCTTCCGGCCCCGGAGGCTGTCCGCAGCGCGAATCTCTCCACAGCGGTGGAGGCCGCTTCCGTTGAAGGCACCCTCTACGCCTATCCCCTGACGGCGGACAACGGCTACTTTCTTTATTATAATAAAGCCTATTTCTCCGAGGCAGATATCCAAAGTCTGGAACGGATGCTTGAAATTGCGGCGGAGCAGGGCCGGTTGGTATCCATGGATTGGTCCTCCGCCTGGTATGTCTACGCCTTTTTTGGCAATACCGGTCTGACAGTGGGCCTTAACGACGACGGTCTCACCAACTACTGCACCTGGAACAGCACAGATAACCCCATTCGCGGGGTGGACGTAGCGCAGTCCATGCTGTCTGTTGCCGCCAGTCCCGGCTTCTCCAACCGCACGGATACAGCGTTTTTGAGCGGCGTACAGGACGGCTCAATTATCGCTGGGGTCAGCGGTGTGTGGAACGCGGTGGCTGTGGAACAGGCCTGGGGCGAAAATACCGGGGCCGCCAAATTGCCCGCTTACACCTGCCGGGGCCAGCAGGTCCAGATGGCCTCCTTCTCCGGCTGTAAGCTCATCGGCGTAAACGCCTACTCCGAGCACCCGGAGTGGGCGGCGCGGCTGGCGGAATGGCTCACCAGCCAGGACAGCCAGACCCGCCGTTTCCAGCTGCGGGGCCAGGGGCCCTCCAATGTCAACGCCGCCAATTCCCCCGAGGTCCAGGAGGCCCCGGCAATCCTGGCGCTGCTGGCCCAATCGGAATTTTCCCAGCTCCAGCGGGTAGGCGGGAAGTTCTGGGACCCGGTACAGGCCTTTGCCTCCAGCATGGCGGAGGGAAACCCCAGCGGGACCTCCCTTCAGGAGCAGCTGGACCGGATGGTTGAGGGCGTGACAGCCCGGTAACGGCAGATGTCAACATGTATAGGGGAGGAATTTTGATGAAAGGTAAGCTCAGACTGCGGCAGCAGCTCATCCTGCCTGTGATTTTGCTGGGACTGGTATCGCTGTTGTCCAACCTGCTGGCGGTGTTCAGCATTAATAACGTCAACTCCAACGCAGCGGCCATTGTGGACGACTACATGGTCAGCGAGGCGAAACTGGAGGAAATCCGCCGGTCCATGATGGACATTCACCGGCTGGCGTTGTCCCATATCGTGGCGGCAGACCACGCTACCATGATTCAGGTAGTGGCGGAAATCAAGGCGGAAGAGAAGGCCCTGGACGGTCGGCTGGCGGATTACAGCGGCTTTGTGGCCGAAGCGGACCAGGAAACCTACCAGGCCCTTTTGGAAAACTATGAATCCTTCAAACACGCCTTGGTCTATCTGGTCTGCGCCAGCGCGGACAGCAAGACCCAAGAGGCATACGCCCAGGCTAACGGCGATGTTGCCAACTGGAGCGGCGCGGCGGAGGAGCGCATTGACACCCTTTACGCATCCGTCAGCGCGCGGGCGGAGGAGGCCCGCAGCCAGCTTTTCACCGTGTACATCACCTCTCTGGTGACCAGCAGCGTCACTCTTGCCGCCGGGATTCTGCTGGTGGTGGCCGCGTTCCGCATTATCCGGGTTTACGTTATTGCCCCCATTCAGGATACGCTTCATACCCTCCAGGACAGCTCCGAGCGTATCAGCGGCGTGGTCGGCGACGTCCGGCGGCGGGTGGAGACCTCCGGCGGCAGTGTCCGGGGCCTCTCCGGCCTGATGGAGCGTCTGTCCGCCGCTATTGAGGAGGTGGCCAGCAACACCTCCGCTATCAGCGACAGCGCCGGCAGCACCCGGGAGGACGCCGGCAGAATGGCGGAGGACTGCGCCGCTATTACGGCCTATTCCGCAGACATGCGCCGCCGGGCGGAGGAGCTGGAGCAGTCCGCCAAGGAAAACCGTGACGCTGTCCGCGTCAAAACAGAGGAAATCATGGCCTCCCTCCGCGTGGCGATTGAGGAGAGCCGGAACGTGGACCAGATCAGCAGTCTTACAAAAGACATCCTTTCTATCTCCTCCTCCACGGACCTGATTGCCGTTAACGCCTCCATTGAGGCCGCCCGCGCCGGAGCCGCCGGAAAGGGCTTTGCCATTGTAGCGCAGGAGATTCGCCGCCTGGCCGACTCCTGCGCCGAGACCGCCAGCCATATTCAGGAGGTCAGCACTGTGGTAACCGGAGCCGTGGGCTACCTCTCCGGCAGTGCGCAGGAGCTGGCCGACTACCTGGGGCAGGCTGTGCTTACACAGTTTGAGCAGTCGGTCCAGTCCGGGCAGCAGTATCGGGACGATGCGGCCTATGTGGCCCATGCCATGGACGCTTTCAACAGCCGCGCGGACCGTCTCCAGACCGCCATGACGGAAATCGCCGGAGCCATTGCCAGTATCTCCGGGGCTGTCGGCGGCGCGGCCTCCGGCATTTCCGGCGTAGCGGGCAGCGCACGCAGTCTGGCGGACGACATGGCCGGTATCACTGCCCGGATGGATACCAACCAGGAGATTGTAGGCGAGCTGCAACGGCAGATGGACGTATTCGCAAACCTGTAAAAGAAATCCCCTTCTTCCTGATGGAAGAAGGGGATTTTAACTGCCCAGCTTACTTTTTGACCAGGTATTTACGCATATCCAGGGCGCAGGCGAAGAGGATAATACCGCCCTTGATGAGATACTGGAGGTTCTGGTTAATGCCGGCCATGGTCAGGCCAATGAAAATCAGCCGCAGCATGAGAACGCCGATAATAATGCCGCTGATTTTGCCGATGCCGCCTACGAAGGAGACGCCGCCGATGACGCAGGCCGCGATAGCGTCCAGTTCATAGTTCAGGCCGGTATTGGCCGTATTGGATCCGATACGGGAGCCTTCAATAAAGCCAGTGAAGCCGTACATCGCGCCAGCCAGGGAGAAGACCAGGATGGTGGTTGCCAGCACATTGACGCCGGAAACCCGGGCGGCCTCCTCATTGGAGCCCAGCGCAAACATATTTTTGCCGAAAGTGGTCTTGTTCCAGATAAACCAGATAATAGCCGTCAGCAAAATGGCGAAAATGACATAGTTGGGAATGGTCTGTCCGCCAATCTTGGGCAGAATCGAGCCCTTGACAAAGCTGTTGTAGCTCTCGTCCAGGTTGGAGATCGCCATGCCGCCGTTGTTGCCCATGTTCACATACAGCAGCAGGATGGTGTACAGAATCAGCTGCGTACCCAAGGTAACGATAAAGGGGTGCAGCTTGAACTTACCCACGAAAAAGCCGTTGAACGCGCCGATAACCGCGCCAATCCCCATAGCGACGAGGATAACCACCGGGATGGGGAGCGTACCGATATTCGGCCACATCTTGCTAGAGGCCCCCACCGTTTGGAGCAAGGAGGCGGAGATACAGGCGGTGAGGCCCACCGCGCGTCCTGCGGACAAATCCGTACCGGTCAGAACAATACATCCGGCGATGCCCAGAGCGGCGGGCAGATAGGCCGCAGTTTGCGAGATGATATTGACAATGGAGCTGGCGGAGACAAAATTGTTGTTGACAACCGCAATAACAATAGCGGCGATGGTCATGATGATAATCAGCGCGTTGTTGATCACCAGGCTGAGGACCCGTTTGGCGTCCCAGGTCTGAGCGGCAAGTTCCTTGGACTCTTTACTCATGATCGGTTTCCCCCTTTATACATATTTGGCGGCCAGGGTGAGAATCTCCTCCTGGCTGGTTTCGGCGGCGTTGACCTCTCCGGCCAGCTGTCCGCCGGACATCACCAGGATGCGGTCGCACACACCCAGCAGCTCCGGCATCTCCGAGGAGACCATGATAATCCCCTTGCCCTCGTTGGCCAGATCGATAATGAGCTGGTAGATCTCGTATTTCGCGCCCACGTCGATCCCCCGGGTGGGCTCGTCCAGCAGCAGGATTTCCGGCTTGGTCAGCAGCCAGCGTCCGATAATTACCTTCTGCTGGTTTCCGCCGGAGA
Organism: uncultured Clostridia bacterium; assembly: GCA_947058885.1. Taxonomy (GTDB): domain Bacteria; phylum Bacillota; class Clostridia; order Oscillospirales; family Oscillospiraceae; genus Pelethomonas. The sequence goes on along the minus strand of CAMSIF010000004.1, from coordinate 18,754 downwards.
GGGAGCGGATCTGCGTATTCTGGCTGGGCGTCTTGATGTGCATGGCCTTGATGGACCAGTCCGTATCCGCCTTCATCTTCTTGTCGCTGAGGCAGAAGCTCTTCAGCCCGCCCACGCGCATACTGATGAGATAGTTTTTGAGATTGGCAATGACCGTGTTTTCCCGGATGTTCCGAATACCAAAGATGCCTGTGGCCCGCCGCTCCTCCGTTAGGAGGGCAAAGCCGTTTTTGATAGCCTCCTGGGGGGTACGGTTGGCAATCTCCCGGCCATGGAGCTTGATGGTGCCTCCCTCCCGGGTCATGACGCCGAAGAGGTTTTCCAGCACCTCCGTGCGCCCGGAACCGTCCAGACCGGCGATCCCCAGAATCTCCCCCTTCCTGAGCTGGAAGGAGGCCTCCTTCAGCCGGGTATACCGGCCGGACATGTGCTGGACTTCCAGGATAACGTCTCCCTGCTGGTTGGACTTGGGCGGGAAGCGGCTGGTGAGCTCCCGGCCCACCATCAGGCGGATGATTTCATCCATCGTCAGCTCCGCAGCGGGCCGGGTGGCCACCCACTGGCCGTCCCGCATGATGGTGACCTCATCGCTGATACGGAGGATTTCCTCCATTTTGTGGCTGATGTAAATAATTCCGCAGCCCCGGTCCCGGAGCATATTGATAATACGGAAAAGGTGCTCTACCTCGGTCTCCGTCAGGGACGAGGTGGGCTCGTCGAAGACAATGATTTTGGAATCGTAGCTGACCGCCTTGGCAATCTCCACCATCTGCCGCTGGCTGACGGGCATGGTGGACATAATGGTCTTGGGGTCCACGGTCACCTCCAGCTCTCGGAAGACCTCCTTGGTGCGCTGGCTCATGATTTTCTCGCTGACCATCAGGCCGCCCACAGTGGGGTAACGGCCCAGCCAGAGGTTGTCCTGTACGCTGCGGGTCAGGGCCTGGTTGAGTTCCTGGTGTACCATGGCCACGCCGTTTTCCAGAGCTTCCTTGGAGCTGCGGAAATCCACGGTCTTGCCGTCCAGCACGATTTCGCCGCCGTCCTTGTGGTAGATGCCGAAAAGGCACTTCATCAGCGTGGATTTACCCGCGCCGTTTTCTCCCATAAGGGCGTGGACAGTGCCGGGACGGACGGTAAGAGAGACGTCGTCCAGGGCCTTGACGCCGGGGAACTCCTTGCTGATATGCCGCATTTCCAGCAATGCTGGCTGTTCCATTTTTCTCATTCCTCCTCTCTTGCTCGCTCAATGGCTAATAAGCGGGGCTGCCCGGTTGCAGGCAGCCCCGCAGAGTCACGTGCTCTTTCCCCTTGTTTCGCTGTATCCGGACTGGCTTAGCCCAGGTAAGCGGCGTAGGGAACGCGGATCTTGGCGGAATCGGGATCGATGATCATGTCGCCGGTGTTGCTCATAAGGTCGCCGTCGTTGGCAAAGTTCTTCAGCAGGGTGACGATGGAGGTAGCCATACCCACAGCGTCCTGCGCCACGGTACCGGTCATGCTGCCGGCGGCGATGGCGTCCTTGGCGTTCTGGACGGCGTCCACGCCGAAGACGGGAATGGTCTTGCCGGAGCCATTGTTGTAACCGGCGGTCTGGAGGGAGGAGATGGCGCCCATGGCCATGTCGTCGTTGTTGCAGATGACCAGCTCAATCATATTGTTGTTGGTCTCAGAGTACTCGGCCAGAATGGTGTCCATGTAGTTGGTGGCAGCCGCGGAGGACCACGCGCCGTTGGGGTCCACCAGGTACTTGGAAGCCGCGCTGTCGCCGCCGTAGTAGGTCAGCTCCGCCTTGCCGGCGCCGGTCAGCTGGGCGTTGGCGTCCTCCACGGAGTACTGGGTGCGGTACTCAGCTTCCACGTTGCCCTCCTGGCCCTTGAACATGACGTAGGAGATGGCGCCGTCGCCGTTGAGGTCAGTGGCCTCGTAGTTGGCGAGCAGGTAGTCGGCGATCATCTTGCCCTGCATGTGGCCGGCCTCGGCGGGATCGGTGCCCACGAAGGCGCACTTCTCGTAGCTGTTGATGGCGGACTTGTCAAAGTCGCGGTTGAAGAAGATGACGGGGATATCCTTCTCCTTGGCGGCGTTGATGACGTTCTGGGCGGCATCGGGGGAGGAGTTCTCCACGATGTTCACGATCAGAAGGTTCGCGCCGTTGGTGATGGCGGTGTTCACCTGGTCCATCTGGGTGGACTGGGTGGTATTGCCGTCATAGTCCGCGTACTTCACACCCAGGGCGTCCAGCTGGGCGTCCATCTCAGCGCGGACAGTGGAGATGTACACGTCGGAGAAGTTGTAGTAGAACACGCCCACGTTCAGGCTGCTCAAATCCGCGCCGCCCGTGCTGTCATCCGGCGTATTCCCATCGTTATCCGTCTGGGGGGTGTTCTGCTTGTCATTACCGCCCTTGTTGTTGCCGCCGCCGCAGGCCACCAGTGAAAACACCATGGCCAGCGCCAAAAGCAGCGCCCATACCTTTTTCATTTTCATCCAAAATTTCCTCCTGATAAATAATAGCCCATTTTTCATATGAAAATAGACAAGCACGATTATATAACATTTTTTGTTCATAGAACATGGACAAATCGGTCTGTATGCGTTGTTTTATCAAAATCGTTTCCCTAACCGGTTTATTTGTTGGCTGTTTTGCATATATTTTTCCGCTCTATTTTGTTTGGTTTGCCAATTGACGAAAATTTTTTAGTATATGCCATCATAAAAATCCGGACAGCAACTTGCGCCGCTGTCCGGAAAGTTCACCCGTAATTATTTATGGCAAGTAATCCAACGGGTTCTGCCGCTCGCCATTGAGACGTACCTCAAAGTGGCAGTGAGTCCCTGTGACACGGCCCGTGGCCCCCATCTCCGCGATGTGCTGGCCCTTGTAGACCTTGTCGCCCACGCCTACCAGCAGACTGCTGTTGTGGCCGTAGTAGGTGACATATCCGTTGCCGTGGTCAATCTGAATCAGGTAGCCGTAACCGTTCATCCAACCGGCGTAAACCACCTCGCCGCCGTCGGAAGCCACGATATCAGTTCCCTTGGAATTCGCGATATCAATGCCGCTGTGGAAGGACCTTCCTCCGAAGATGCTGCGGTAGCCGTAGCGGGAGGAAATCGTGCCGCTGGTGGGCCAGCGGAAGGAACCGGTGGGCAGCCAAGTGGGCCGCTCCATCGTGCCTCTGGCCTGGACCTCGGTAACCGGCTCAGTGAGCACGGTCTCGGATTCGATGACGCGCTCAATTTCATCTGTGCCCTCATAGGTCACGCGGGCCACTGTGTCCGCCGCGCCGTACTCGCCCTTGGTAATGACCCGGGTGTCACCGACATACATGGTGTCGTCATCCACGTACTCAATCTCGTAGGGAATATCCGCCGTGTAGTACTCCATCTGCACCGAAACCACGGTCAGATAGGGGACGGCGTTGCTGATAAGCAGCACGTCGCCGATTTGCAGCTTGTCGATATCATAACCAGGATTCAAAGCCAGCAGCTCGTCGTTGGACATGTTGTTATCCTGCGCGATGACGGACCAGACGTCACCGGCCTCCACCGTGTAGGTAACCTCGCCCGCTTTGGTGCTGTTGAGGAGCAGAGCGGCGTCGGCCAGATTGGTAAACCGTTCTACCGGCAAATCCGCTTCTCTGATATCCACATTCTCGCGGTAATCAATAGAGACCGTGTTTTCGCTGCGGTAGGGGGCGGAGACCTGCTCCAGCAGCTCCTCAAAAGCCCCCTCGGTCTGGGTCGCGCCGATAAACTCGCCGTTCACGTACAGCTCGTAGCCGTGCTCCACCACCCGCAGGTTTTCGCTCAGGGCCTCCTCCAGTTCAACCTCGTCCACCACCGCGCTGCGAAACGCCAGCCCTGTTGTGTACGAGACCCGGTCCGCTACCGTGTAATCGTAGCCAAGTACGTCGGAGATACTCTGCTCCACTGAGAGACGGGCCTTCTGGGCCTCCTCCTCATTGGCGACCGTCCCCAGCTCTACGCCGTCGAAGATCACCGTAGTGGCGGTGGTATAGAGAACCTGGAATACGGCGAAAACAGCAATTGTAATGCTGGCGGCCAGAAAGACCACTGTCTGGACCCGCCCTCTGGTGGACTCGCCGGTAGTCCGCAGGCGCAGCGCCAATTCCGATACCCGGGCGCGCATATTCTGGAACCAGCCGCCTACAGCCTGCCGGAGTCTGGGCATACTCCCCGCCAGCAGCAGCTGTAGCTGCCGGTGGAAGCTGTTGGACTCCGGGAACCGCCGCCGCTGCCGGTAACCGGCGTCCGGTCTTGCCTTTTCTGTCTTTATGGTTCTGGTAGATTTCGCCGTTCCGGCGGAGGGAGCCGCCTGGACACGCTTCTTTTCTCGGTTGGTTGAGGCCATGGATACATCCTCCAATAGTAACAATTCAGTGAAAAGGGTTACAAATTAGTTACAGGGGTATTTTAACGCATTTTTTCCAATCAGTCAAGCCCTATCTTTTTCAGTCTCTAAAGCCGGCTTTTCCCGGCATCTCTTGAATAAAATCTTGTAAAACATGTAATATTTTTCAAAAGAGGCTTACATTTTCCTGTGAATTGTGGTAAAATAGAAATTAGATTCCTGATTTATCCACAAACATCCAGCGGAAAAGGAGGTTCGCAATGTACCAAGTAGGCGAGATGATTATTTATGGAGGCGAGGGCGTTTGCAAAGTGGAGGCCGTAGGCACCCTTGCCATGACCGGCGTCAAGCGGGACCGGCAGTATTACACCCTCGCGCCGCTGTACCGTCCGGGCAGGATCTACGCGCCGGTGGATACGGCCGTATTTATGCGGCCCATCCTATCAAAGCAGGAGGCGGAAGACCTGGTTAAGGCGATTCCGGACATTGAGGCCGCCTCCTGCACCCACCGGAACCCCCGGATTCTAGGGGAGTATTATCAGGAGATGATGCGGACCCGCAGCTGTGACAGCATGGTCCGGATTATCAAAATGGCCCATCACAAGGGACAGGCCCGGCGGGCCCGGGGAGTGAAGCCGGGACAAGTGGACGAACGCTACCTCAAACGCGCGGAGGACATGCTCTACGGCGAGCTGGCGGCTTCTCTTGGGATTCCCAGGGAAGAGGTTGTATGCTATATTGCTAAGACGGCGAAGGGTTGTCCATTTAAAATGTAATAGCCTGTACGGAAAGGGCGGCGGGAATGAATTCCAGCCGCCCTGCGCTTCTGCCCTACTGCGTCTTCTCCGCAGCCAGCCGAAGGTCCTCTACAAGGGTCAGGGCAGTCTCCAAAACCGCCTCCTTCCCATTCAGCGCAAGGGTCAGCGCGGGAATTTCCCCGGCAGCCAGGGTCAGGCGGCGGCGGTACTTGGGGCTGGAACACACCGAAACCACCGCCTCTGGGTCGAAACCGGAGAAAGTAAATTTCAGCTTATCCCCCCGCTGGGAGATATCCGAAACGCCCGCCCGCACGGCGTTGGACCGCAGCATCGCTACGTCCAGCAGGGCATAAACCGATTTCGGCGGCTCGCCGTAGCGGTCCAGCAGCTCGTCCAACAGGTCTCCGGCATCCTCCTCCGTACGGATGGCGGCAATGCGGCGGTACAGGTCCATCCGCTGTCCCGCGTCGGGTACGTACCGGTCCGGGATATTGGCGGAGATAGTCAGGTCCGCGGAACATTCCGCGGCGGTCTTCTTCTTTTCCCCACGCTCCTCTAAAACCGCATCCTCCAAAAGCTGCAAATACATATCGTAGCCCACGCTCATCATATATCCGGACTGCTCCGGCCCCAGCAGATTTCCAGCTCCCCGGATTTCCAGGTCCCGCATGGCAATCTTGAAGCCCGAGCCGAATTCCACATACTCCTTAATGGCGGTCAGACGCTTGGAGGCCACCTCGGAGAGGATTTTGCCCTGCCGGTAGGTCATGTAGGCATACGCCCGGCGGGCGCTGCGGCCTATGCGCCCCCGGATTTGATGGAGCTGAGCCAGGCCCATGCGGTCCGCGTCCTCGATGATGAGGGTGTTCACGTTGGCAATGTCAATGCCCGTCTCAATGATGGTAGTGCAGACCATCACCTGCGCCTCCCCCTCCACCATCTGCTGCATTACAGAAGAAATCTGCTTCTCATCCATTTTGCCGTGGCCTACCACCACCTTGGCGTCCTCTCCCACCAGCTTGCGTATCCGGGATGCGGTGAGGTCGATGGTTTCCACACGGTTGTGGAGATAGTAGACCTGCCCGCCCCGGTCAATTTCCCGGCGCATAGCGTCCGCCAGCATCCCCCAGTCGTGCTCTACCACATAGGTCTGCACCGGCTGGCGGTTATGGGGCGGCTCCTCCAGGGTGGACATATCCCGGATGCCGGAGAGGGCCATATTCAGCGTCCGGGGAATGGGGGTGGCGGTGAGCGTGAGCACGTCCACCTGGCGGCTCATCTCCTTGAGCTTCTCCTTGTGACTGACCCCGAACCGCTGCTCCTCATCCACCACAAGGAGGCCCAAATCCTTAAAAATAATGCTCTTTTGCAGCAGTTTGTGGGTACCAATGAGCAAATCCACCTTTCCGGCCTGGAGGTCGGAGAGAATCTGCCGGGTCTGGCCCGGCGTCTGGAAGCGGCTGAGCACCCGGATTTCCACCGGGAAGGACCGGAAACGGTTGACCGCTGTGGTGAAATGCTGCTGGGCCAGAACGGTAGTGGGTACCAGAATCGCCGCCTGCTTTCCGTCGAGAATGCACTTCATCACCGCCCGCAGAGCCACCTCTGTTTTTCCGTAACCCACGTCCCCGCAGAGAAGGCGGTCCATGGGAACCGGCCGCTCCATGTCCTTTTTAATATCCGCGATACAGCGGAGCTGGTCGTCGGTCTCCGCGTAGTCGAAGGCCTCCTCAAACTCCTGCTGCCAGGGAGAATCCGGAGAGAAGGCGAAGCCGGGCCGCTTCTGCCGCTCCGCGTACAGGGCGATAAGCCCCTTAGCCAGGTCCTTGGCGGCGGCCTTGGCCCGGCTCTTCTGCTTACCCCAGTCCGCGCCTCCCAGCTTGCTGAGCCGGGCGGTACGGGGCTCTCCGTCGGAAGAGATGCCGCCCCCGCCGATATATTTGCTGACCAAATCCAGCTGTGTGGCGGGGACGTAGAGGCGGTCCCCACCGGCGTAGGCGATTTTAATGTAGTCCTTTTCCACCCCGTCCACAGGCATTTTCTGCACGCCCTCAAACCGCCCGATACCGTGGTGAACATGGACCACCAAATCACCGGGGGTAAGGTCGGTATAGCTGAGAAGCTTTTGGCGGTTATCCTTTTTCCCGCTTTTCAGGGGAGTCTTTTTCCCGGCAGCGGCGGCGGTAAGCTGTCCTTCCGTGAGGATGGCCAGATTCAGCTGGGGATACTCCGCCCCGGCGGAGAGAGCCCCTACCGCCAAATGAACCTCTCCGCCTTTGGGCATGGTCTGGCAGGAAAAATCCAGCGCGGCGGGAATATTCCGCTCTTGCAGCAGCCGCTGCATATTGCGGGCACGAGTGGGGTTGCCGCACAGCAGTATCACAGCGCAGCCGGTGGCAAGATAGTGCTCCAAGTCCCCCACCGCGGCTTCTATGCTGCCCCCATACGCGCTCAGCTGCTTGGCGCTGACAGACAACAGCGTCCGAGGAGGGAAAGGGTAGCGGGAGGTGGGCAGAGCTTCCATCATGCAAACAGGAAAACGCTCCAGCTCCTCCAGCCACTCGCTCTGGCTCAGCAGCAGGCGGGTCAGGTCCCCGTCCTTCTCTCCCGCCGCCAGCAGGGATTCTGTATCTTCCCTGGCCTGCCAGAGCACATTTTTGACCCGTTCCGATACCCGCGCCGTCTCGCTGAGGCACAGCAGCGCGTCCGGAGCCAGGTAGTCAAAGACCGAAGCCAGCTCCCCGCCGGGAAGAAGCTCTGCGGCAGGCAGAAGAAGGGTGGATTCCACATTCCGGGTACGCCGCTGGGTCGCCACGTCGAACGCGCCCAGGGAGTCAATTTCATCATCAAAGAATTCGCAGCGGACCGGCTCGTCCATCAGCGGCGAAAAGACGTCCAGAATGCCGCCGCGCAGAGCAAACTGCCCCACGCCCTCTACCTGTTCTGTCCGGCTGTAGCCCGCGTCCACCAGCCGTTGGGGAAGAAGGCTTAAGTCGTACCGCCCGCCAGGGGTCAGCGTCATTGCCGCATCCCGCAGGCGGCGGAGAGGGCTGGTCTTTTGCAGAAGCCCCTCCGCAGTGCAGACGGCGATACGGAAAACCTCGCCTTCGTCCCGCGAAAGCTCATAGAGCGCGGCAATCCGGTTGTGCTCCCACTGGCGGGAGATGACCGTTCCGGCGCGGACAAACAATTCGCGGGCAAAAATTTTCAGAGGCTGGACGCCCAGAAGGGTCTCCAGATCCCCGGCCAGCCGGACCGCCTCCCCTTCGTCGGAACAGACCATCACCAGCGGACGGCCTGTCTCCGACGCCAGCGCGGCGGCAATCTGCGCCCGGTGAACCGGCGCGAGGCCGGTAACCGCGGCGGGGCATCCGCCTCCTTCCACAGCCGCAGCCAGCGCTCCCGCCTCCGGTATGCTTAGCAGGGTTTGCAGCAGTTGTTCCATAGAGAACCCTCCTTCATACTTTTTCTTGAAAGAAAAAGTATCAAAAAGAACTTTATTCCCGCTCTTTCGTGCCCTGCAAATCCCAAATTTCCGCACGGTAACGAAAAAACAGCTTCCGCCATAACGCATGAAAAGGCCCACGCCGCTCCCAAGGGACGGTGTGTGCCATTCTCTATTTGACCTATCCTACCGCTTTTCCCACACTTTGTCAAGGGATTATCTGTCTGGTTTCATCCGCCTGTACCCGCAGTCCCTCCGCGTTCAGATGTTGTTAGGTTCATAGATAAAACCGACAAAATTTTGGAAATTCCATGCCTTGTTTTTGGTACAAAGCTGGAGTATAATTTATGCGAGAAAAGCATAGGGACAACCAAAAACTTGTACAGAGGGGGAATTTCCATGAGACGGGAAATCCGGGAAAAAATCTACATATTCCTGAAAATGATTGAGCTGTTCATTGCGTTCTGTATCATCGTCATGATTGTGATCCTGACAGCCGCCACGCTGCTGGACTACGTGCAGGGGGGCGGCAGGCCCCATTATACCGATGTGCTGGACCAATTCCTGAAAGAGATGCTTACCTTTGTGGTGGGAATCGAGTTTGTAAAGATGTTGATTTTCCACAACCCGGAACGTGTCGTGGACGTGCTGATTTTCGCCGCGTCCCGGCAGATGGTGGTCGAGCACACCAACGGCACGGAAACTATTGTCTGGATTATTGGTATCGGCCTCCTGTTTGCTATTCAGAAATTCCTCATGCCCCCCAGCGGCGCCAAGCATATTGAAAATCATGAGAGCCATGAGGCCCATGAAAGAGAAAATTCGTAGATACGGCGGGAGGCCGGGCTTGCGGGCCCGGCCTCCCTTCTTCGGTATGTACCAAAGCTTCTTATTTTCTTCCGAAGCCGAAAAAGCCCCGTTTCTTCTTAGGCTTTTCCTTATTTTCCGGCTCCCCCGCTTCCAGCCTCGCTTCTACCCGCTTGAGGGCCTCTTCAGCCTTCTTGTACCCATTCTCAGACGCTTTCTGGTACAACTCCCGCGCACGGTTGATATTCCGTCCCACGCCCCTGCCGTACTCGTAGCATTCTCCAAGAAGGTACAGGCTTCTGGGATGCCCCTGCTCCGCCCCCTTGGCAAACCAGCTGGCCGCCGCCTTCTCATCCTTTTCCACAGCAATGCCATGGTAGTAGAAAAAGCCAATGTTGCATTGCGCCCGGGCTAATCCCTGCTCCGCCGCCTCCCGGTAGAGCTCCATAGCCCGCCCCTTGTCCTCGGCCACGCCGGTTCCGGTTTCGTAGCAGAGTCCCAGCGAACAGGTGCCTCCGGCGTTACGGGCTTTATGAGCCTCCGTATAGAACTCCACGGCTTTCTTGACGTCCTTTTTCACGCCAAAGCCGTTCTCATAGCACTCCCCAAGATAGAACTGCGCGCGAGGATAGCCCTGCTCCGCCGCCTTGGAAAACCAGCGGAACGCCTCGTCGTTATCCTCTTCCGTGGCAATACCCTGGTAGTAGAAAAAGCCGAGATTGCACTGGGCGCGGGCGTGGCCCCGCTCCGCCGCGTAACGGTAGAGCTCCATAGCCCGCGCTTTATCCTCCGCCACGCCGGTTCCCAGCTCGTAGCACAGGCCAAGAGAGCACGCGCTTGGAACATAGCCCCGCTCGTGGGCCTGCCGGTAGAACTCCACCGCCTTTTCCTCATCCATCTCCACGCCATAGCCGTTGTCGTAGCACTCCCCAAGCAGGTGAAGCGCACGGGGATACCCCCGTTCCGCCGCCTTGGAGAACCATTGAAACGCCTCGCTGTTGTTTTCCACCACGCCGATGCCCTGGTAGTAGCAGTAGCCCAAGTTGCACTGGGCCCGGGGATACCCCCGCTCCGCCGCCTGGCGGTACAGCTCAATCGCGCGGTCCAGATCCCTCTCCACGCCGGCGCCGGTCTCATAGCAGAGACCTAACGCGCAGGTGCCGGGTACATGGCCCTTTTCATGGGACTGGCGGTAGAGGTCCGCCGCCTTTTTCTCGTCCACCGCCACGCCGTAGCCGTTCTCGTAGCATTCGCCCAGCAGCTGCAAAGCCCGGGGATACCCCTGCTCCGCCGCCTCCTGGAACCAGTGGAACGCCTCCGCGTTATTCTCCTCCACGCCGATGCCCTGGTAGTAGCAGAAGCCCAGATTGCACTGAGCCCGGGGATAGCCCCGTTCCGCCGCCTCCCGGTAGAGCTCTACGGCCCTGGCTTTGTCCTCCTCCACGCCGGTCCCAAGCTCATAGCAGAGACCCAGCGCGCAGGTGCCGGGTACGTTGCCGCCCTCGTGGGCCAGACGGTAGAGCTCCGCCGCCTTTTTTTCGTCCTGCTCCACGCCGTAGCCGTTCTCGTAGCACTCTCCCAACAGCTGCATAGCCCGGGGATATTCTTCCTCCGCCGCCTTGGAGAACCACTGGAACGCCTCCGCGTCGTCCATCTCCGTGCCGATGCCCTGGTAATAGCAGTATCCCAGATTGCACATTGCGCGGACGTCTCCAGCCTCGGCGGCCTCCCGGTAGAGCTCCACCGCCTTAGCCTTGTCCTGCTCCACGCCCCGGCCCAGCTCATAGCAGAGGCCCAGCGCACAGGTGCCGGGGGCATGGGATTTTTCATGGGCGGCTTCGTAGAGCTTCACCGCCTTCTCCACGTCCTGCTCCACGCCGTAGCCGTGGTCGTAGCACTCCCCCAGCAAGTCCAGGGCCCTGGGATAGCCCTGCTCCGCCGCCTCCTGGAACCACTCGACGGCCTTGGCGTCGTCCATCTCCGTACCGATGCCCCGGTAGTAGCAGAAGCCCAGATTGCATTGAGCGGGAGCGTAGCCCCGTTCGGCGGCTTCCCGGTAGAGCTCCACCGCCTTTTCTTTGTCCTGCTCCACGCCCATGCCCAACTCGTGGCAGAGGCCGTAGGCGCAGGTACCGGCGGCGTGTCCGCCCTCATGGGCGGCGCGGTAGTGCTCCGCCGCCTTGTTGTCGTCCTGCTCTATGCCGTGGCCAAACTCGTAGCACCGGCCAATCAGGTAATGGGCGCGGGGCAGGCCGTTTTCCGCCGCCTCCTGATACAGCCGGGCCGCCTCCTGATGGTTCTCCTCCACGCCCGCGCCCCGGTCGTAGCACACGCCCAAAGCGCAGGTGGCCTCGTCGTAATGTTTCTCGTGGGCGGCGCGGTAGAGCACCACGGCTTTGTCAATATCCTGTTCCACACCGTAGCCGTTTTCAAAACATACGCCCATGAGCACCTGGGCCCGGGGATAGCCCTGCTGGGCGGCCTTGGCAAACCATTCCGCCGCCTCCGCGTCGTCCTCCTCCAGACCGATGCCGTGAAAGTAGAAAAACCCCAGATTACATTGGGCAGGGGCGTAATCCTGCTCCGCCGCCTCCCGGTAGAGCTCTGCTGCTCTCAACTTATCCATCTCCACGCCGTGGCCAAGCTCATAGCAGAGCCCCAGTTCGCACACGGCGGGGATATAGCCCTGTTCCGCCGCGCTGGAAAAAAGCTCCACCGCCTTATTCAGGTCCTTCTCTGTACCCTCGCCTCTGGCGTAGCAGAGGCCCAGGCTGAACTGTGCGGAGATGTGGTCCCCCTCCGCCGCTTTCTTAAACCAGTAGAACGCCTTTTCATCGTCCTCCGGCGCGCCGCCGTCGCCGTAGTAGTAGTCCTGTGCCAGACGGTAGGCCGCGTCCAGGTCTCCCTCCTCGGCGGCGGAAAGCAAATCCTGAAACTCCTGAGACGTCTGCTGTTTTTTGGCGGCCCGGTCCGCCAGGAACTGCATGACTTCCGGGTTGATATACGTCATAATCGCGTCCTGCCCATCGGGCTGGAGGCTGTCGCTGCGGTTATCAGACATAGATACGCTTCCTCTCTGTCGCTTTTTAGGAGGGCCCCGCAGGGGGCGTCCCCCTCTTGCGGGCTATTATAGCATAATCCGCAGCGTATTTCCACTCCTTCTTGCCCTCCGGCGGCTTGATAAATTTGCCGCTGGAATACGGATAAATTCTGTCTTCAAATTTCTTCCGGTTTGTGCTATACTGGCCGGTGGCAATCATTATGGAAAGGGGCGTCGCACATGCCGAATTTTACCAGGAAAGCCATTAAAGAGACCTTCCTCCGGCAACTGGGGGAGCGTCCGCTGGGCCAGATTACGGTAAAAGATATCGTGGAGGAATGCGGCATCAACCGCAACTCTTTTTACTACCACTTTGAGGACCTGCCGGCTCTGGTGGAGGAAATTCTGCGGGAGCGGGTGGACAGCCTCATCCAGAACCACCCTACCATCAGCTCCATTGAACAGGGCTTCGACGTGGTGGTGGAGATGCTGATGCAGAACAAGCGGGCCATCTACCACATTTACAACTCCCTCAGCCGGGATGTCTTTGAGCGGTACTTAATGGAAATCTGCCTGTACACCGTCACCGCCTACGTGGACGCGGCCCTGGCGGGCCAGCCGGTAGCGGAGACGGACCGGGCGGTTATTATCCGTTACCATAAATGCGTATGCTTCGGCAGCGTTATCGACTGGCTCAGCGGCGGCATGAAGGAGGATATTACGGCGTTCTTTCACCGGGTCTGCCAGCTGAAGAAGGGCTGGCAGGAGGATATCGTCCGGCGGTGCCAGGAGAACTGAGGACAAGAAACAGGAGAACGGCCCGGCTGGAAAAACCAGCCGGGCCGTCCCCTATTGAGAGGTTTAGAGTAAATCAAAGAACATACTGGATGGCATTGATGGCGGTGACTAGGGAGGCGTCTTCCTCCTCGTTTTTCTCTTTTTCCCTACGCATACTGCCGAGATAAGCTACATCCTCTACCAGCGTCTCCAGAACCCCCCGCTGTTCCTGGTTGCAGTAGATGCTGGCGCAGTCCCAGATGTTTACCAGCTTCTCACGAATCAGCTCCGGACTTACATCGTCCTGGAACGTCACGTTGGCGCAGCCGGTCACGCTCAGGCCATCCACAGCCTCCTCCAGCAGAGTCCGTGTCACCAGAAGCCCCTCGCGATCCTCCACCAGTGTGCCGCCTACGATGCGCAGGCCGTTATAGACCGCCTTCATCGCCTGGAACTCCTCCGCCATAGACTTTACCGCAAGCACATTGCCGTTTACTTGCAGGAAGGAGACTTTCTCCAGGCAGGGCCCGCTCTCCTGACTGACCATCAAATCGCCCCTGATATACAGCTTTCCGCCGTACCGCTGGAGCAGGGTCTCGTCCAGGACGGCATCCCCGCTTACATAGGCGCAGCCGTCCGGCAGGACGGTGATATCCGCCCGGTCGTCGAAGAGGGGTACGGCGGCCTCCGCCAGACTCTCCGCCACCAGCAGATGCGGAGTGGTAAAGCGCACATTTTTCGCCGTCAGATTCTCAAAGTTGATGTCCGGAGACAGGGCCACCACCCGCCCGCTGGCATAGTAATGTCCGTCCTGTTTGGCCCGAAGGTGGAAAGTACGGTCTAACATGGCGGTGCTTCTCAGCTGAATACAGCCGTCCGGATAGGAAGCAACGCAGCCGTTGATCGTGCCTGTGGACAACAGCTGCACCATACTTTCCGGGCAGGTGACTGTGCCGTTGACCGTGATGTTTAAATAGTGTTTCAGTATCTCTTCGCTGCCGGGAGCGATGTCCAGCTTGCCGTTGACAATCAGCAGGATTTTTTCCTCCGGCATAGCCTGCCCCGGATGAATCTCCGCTTTGCCATTGATGATGGAGGCCCGCACATCGCCCGGGATGTCCAGTGTCTGCGCCGTGTTCACAGAGACGTTGTACTTCGCCATCACTTCCGCCGCCGCCTTGTTTACCAGAAGCGCGGAACAATTGATGTTAACCGCGTCGTAAGCGGCCAAGGTGCTCTCCTGCACCTGCCGGGCGTCGCAGACCGCGCAGTTAATGTTGAAAGACTTCTTCTTTTCCATGATAATACCTCCAAAATTTAATAATTGTCTTGATACCAGCGGAGAAGCTTCCTCCGGGCCGAGGCCAGCCGTGCCCGGACCGTGGAGGCGGGCAGCCGGAAAACTTCCCCCAGTTCCGAGGCGTTGTACCCCTGAAAGTAACGCAGGATAAAGAGGGCCCGTTCCGATTCCGGCAGGCGTCCTACCATCTGCTGGACGGCAATCTCCCCAAAGTCCTCCTCAAAAGCAGCTTGAGGCATCGTCTCCTCCGCCTCCGGCGTCTCCCGGGACAGCTTCCGGGTACGGTCAATGTAGAGGTTTCGGGCGGTCTTATACAGCCAGGAGCGGCGCTGGCCCCGGTTCAAGTCCTCCAAATCCTCCAGGTGTGTCATTGCCCGCATATAGGTCTCCTGCACCAAATCCTCGGCGGCGGCGTGGTCTTGGGCCATAGTCTGGCAGTAGCGCAGAAGCTCTTCCCGGAAAACAGTGTACAGCTCTTCTATCATCCCGGCGGGCCTCCTTTCTTGCGTGTTCACCTATAAAACGAATGGGGAGGCGGAAGTGTTGACAAAAAATGAAAAAATTTTTTCTATCCTATATCACGCCCTCCGCCAGTTGACAGGGGCCGCTATTCGTGGTATTATTATGCAAAACGATATAGCGAGGCACATAATAGGTGGGGGAGGCGGACGCCGTGGCTGACCAGGGCCCCATGACTGAGGCCATGTATTACATACTGCTTGCGCTTTTGAAGCCGGGCCACGGCTACGGCATGATGCAGCGCATTAAGGAACTCTCCGGCGGTCGGATGGTAATGGGACCGGGAACTCTGTACGGTGTCCTCAGCCGCATGAGCCGGGAGGGACTCATCATCCTCACCGGCGAGGAGGGGCGGCGGAAAACCTACGCCATTACAGATGCGGGGAAGGCCGCGCTGCTGCTGGAGTACAGCCGCCTCAAGCAGCTGGTTTCCGACGGTGGAATTTTGGAGGGGGAAGTATGAACCGCATTTACCGTTTCCACCCCGGCGAATACGAGCTGGGGGCTAATGAAAAATTTTACGGCGATATGGAGGCCCGGGGCTGGCGGCTGGTCCGGCGGGGCCGGTACCTGAGCAGATTTGTCCGGTGCGCCCCCAGCGAAGCCCGCTACCGGGTTGAAGTTTACATGCCGGAATTTCTGGAGGAACCGGGTATGGGCGAAGCCCAGCTGGCGGTATTCGAGGACTGCGGTTGGGAATATATTGGCAGCCGCGGGTTTCTGCATATCTTCCGGGCCCCGGAGGGCAGCAGTGCGCCGGAGTTCTACGCCGACCCCCGCCAGCAGGCGGCAACTCTGCAAAAGGTTCGCCGGGATTTGCTATGGGGTTGGTTGGGGTTCCCCGTCACTTTCCTCCTGTTTTTTGCCAGCTTCGGCGTGGGAGTGGGAAAGCCATTTCCCCAGTGGAACTGGGCACAGGCGCGGCGGCTGGTAGAGATACCCGGGTATGTTGGATTTCTCACTCTCCTGCTGCTGTTTTTCCTGTACCGGCTCGTCTGGGACACCTGGCAGGTCAACCGGACCTATCTCCGCCTCAAGCGGGGCCTTCCTCTGGAGCACGCCCCCAAAGGGCGGCGGCTAATCCCGAAGATTGCGGGCCGGGGGCTGGCGTGCCTGATGGCAGTCTGTGTGGTCACAACGGCGGTCCAGCTCCTGGCGGTCCGCACAACAGCACTTCCCCTGACCCCGGACGGCCCCTATCTGCTTCTCTCGGACCTGGGCCTGGAGGGAGAGCGGAGCGAGCTGTGGTACGGCAAAAGGGAGAGCTGCGTTACCCGCTCCGCCTCCTTGCTGGCGGACTGCTGGGATGTTTTTGAGATCGTGGAGGACCCGGCGGGGCAGCAGTTCTGGATGTATCAGGACGTCTACCGTCTGCGTGTGCCGGGACTGGCCGGCGCTCTGGCCCGGTCCCTGCGGGAGACCTCCGTATTCGCCCCCAGCGGGGCGGACTACGCCGCCGTCTCCATTCCCGGCCTGGACGCCGCCTGGGTTTACGGAGACCTGGAGGCGGTAGCGGTAAAGGGAGATATGGCCGCCCATGTGGAGTGTCTGGGACTAGATGCCCAGACCGCTTTGGAGGCCCTGGCGGAACGCTGGCCGTCGGAATAAACAGGACGCGGGAAAAGCAATCGCTCTTCCCGCGTCCTGTTTTGGTATTCTGTCAGGCATCCGCCTTTTCCACGGCGTCTCTCTTACAGACGGTTGACCACCGGGATAATCATTGGGCTGCGCTTTGTGTTCTTGAAAAGGTAATTGCTTACAGCGGTTTTCACCACACTGCGGATTTCTCCGATATCCCGGCCCTTTTTGCCGATGGCGGTAAGGGCCGCGCCGCCGGCCAGCTCCCGCAGCTCCCGCATAAGCTCCTCAGATTCCTTCACGTAAATAAATCCTCGGGTGATAATTTCCGGTTCGCTGAGCATTTGGCCGTTCTGGAGGTTGATGATGATAACCACAATGCCGTCCTCAGCCAGGATTTTCCGGTCTCGCAGTACCACCGCGCCTACGTCGCCCACGCCGCTGCCGTCCACCAGCACAGAGCCGGAGGGGGCTGCGGTTTCCGCCACTTTGATGGTCTTGGTGGTCAGTTCAATGACGTTGCCGATATCCGGCAGGACGATGTTCCGCCGGTCCATCCCCATCTCCATAGCCAGCTTCATATGGCGGCGAAGCATCCTCTGCTCCCCGTGAAGCGGGATAAAAAACTTGGGCCGGGTCAGTGCGTGGATGATTTTCAGCTCCTCCTGGCAGGCGTGACCGGAGGCGTGCAGCGGATCGGACTTGTCGTAGATAACGTCCACGCCCTTGCGGAAGAGCTCGTCAATGACCCTGCCAATCGTCTTTTCATTGCCCGGAATGGCGCTGGCGGAGATGATAACCCGGTCCCCGGGCCCCACGTCGATCTGCCGGTGCTGGGAAAAGGCCATCCGGTAGAGCGCGCTCATCTCCTCGCCCTGACTGCCAGTGGTGACCAGGACCTGTTTGTCCAGCGGCATGGTCTTGACCTTGTTGATGTCCATGACCGTGTTTTTGGGCAGGTTCATATAGCCCAGTTCCGTGGCCACCCGCATAATATTCTCCATGCTGCGGCCCGTCACCGCCACCTTCCGTCCACAGGACGCCGCCGCGTCGATAATCTGCTGGATGCGGTGGACGTTGGAGGCGAAGGTGGTGACGATAATCCGCTGTTTACAGCCGGTGAAGAGCCGGGTAAAGGTCCGGCCTACAATAGATTCGCTCATCGTGTAGCCCGGACGCTCCACATTGGTGGAATCCGCCAGCAGGGCCAGCACGCCCTCCCGGCCCAGCTCCCCAAAACGGCCCAGGTCAATAACGTCGCCGTCGATAGGGGTGGAGTCGATTTTAAAGTCGCCGGTGTGGACGATGACACCCATGCCGGTGTGGATGGCAAAGGCCACGGAATCGGCTATAGAATGGTTGACATGGATAAATTCCACGTAGAATTTACCCACCCGTATCATCTCGCCAGCCTCCACGGTGATCAGCTTGGTCTGTTTGAGAAGGCCGTGTTCCTCAAGCTTCAGCTTGATAAGTCCGGCGGTAAGCCGGGTGCAGTATACGGGCATATTCACCTGCCGCAGGATATAGGGGATGGCTCCGATGTGGTCCTCATGGCCGTGGGTGATAAAGAGTCCCCGGATACGGGCTTTGTTTTTGACCAGGTAGGTCACGTCGGGTATTACCAGGTCGATGCCGTACATGTCTCCGTCCGGGAAGCCCATGCCGCAGTCTACCACAATAATTTCGCCGCCGTGCTCATAGACCGTCATATTTTTGCCGATCTCATTAAGACCGCCAAGGGGGATAATTTTCATTTTTTCCGCCAAATTTGTACACTCCTTTTTTATAATAAAAATGTATAAATGGAGAAAAGCAGAGCGCAACACAAGTAAACGGGTAGAGCGTTCCCGGGACGCACCTCGTACTGTGCGCCGCGGGAAGACGCCGCCCGCCTCCGCGTCAAGCTGCTTTTCATGTGATACGCCCTGTTTTGCGCATCACTATTTCATCACAGGCACACCCTCGGCTGCCTGTAAAAAACCATTCAAACCGCCTGTCCGGCACGCTCCTCCAGGAGACCGGCAGACCCGTGTTTGTATAGTATACCACGCTTTCTCCAAAATGTATACATAAATTTTCCAGATAGGACCGGCACCCTAAAAGTCAAGAGAAATTTGCAAAAGACAAGAAAGAATAGCACCTTGCATAA
>CAMSIF010000003.1 GCA_947058885.1 uncultured Clostridia bacterium | reverse complement strand
GAGATATCTTAGTGTGACTGGAGTTCAGACGTGTGCTCTTCCGATCTAGGAACGCAGGCGTGGAAGTTGTAATTGCCAACAACGGAAAAACCGCTGTGGATGCGTTCGCGGCGGCTGAGCCGGGGGCGTTTGACTGCGTGCTTATGGATTTGATGATGCCGGTCATGAGCGGATATGAGGCGGCGCGGGTAATTCGCGGCCTGGAACGGAAAGACGCGCAAACTGTGCCCATCGTAGCTCTGTCGGCCAACGCGTTTGACGAGGATATTGCGCTGGCAAAGGATGCCGGGATGAATGAACATTTGGCGAAGCCGGTGGATCTTCGTAAAATGTTCCAGGTCATGAGCCGGTTGAGGGGCTGGCAGGATCAGTAAGCGGACGGCCGGACAATTTAAATGTTGAAAACTGTGGAGATGGAAAAAAATATGAAAAACAAGGCTTTGCCGCGTTCTTTTAAAATAAGCATTGCGGTGATTATTTGTTTCACTATTTTCGTGTTTTCCTTTCTTGGAATGTCCATTCACCATATAAGCGAAAACACGATTGAGGATATTGGCACCGCTTATATGTCCGGAATGAACGAGCAGGTATCTTTACACTTTGAAACAATTATTGAGCTCCGCCTGACGATGGCGGAATCCATCGCGCATATTGCGGCTGGAGACGGAAATTCCAGTTACGGCTCAAAGGATGAAATCGAATACGGCGCAAGGGCAAGGCATTTTTTATGCGCCGCCCTATATTCGCCCGATGGCGAAATTGAGATGGTTTATGGCGATCCTGTGGAGCTCATCCACCCTGAGACCTTTTTGGAGAGCCTGCGGAACGGGGAGCGCAAAACGGCGTCCGCTGTTGACAGCAGCGGGGAGGGCGTGATTTTGTTCGGCGTCCCCTGTGAATATCCCATGTCCGGCGGAGGCAGCAGCCTTGCCATGGTGGTAGGACTTTCTACCCAATATATGGGCGAGGTTCTCTTCCTTGATTCAGACGACTCATTGAGCTATTCTTTTGTCATACGAAAGGACGGCAGCTACGTTGTTGGGAACGAGGACGACGGCCATGGAAATTATTTTGACAGACTTTACAGTATGTTTGAAAATCAGGACGGGGAAACCGCTTCCTATGTCGGACAGCTGACGGCGGCCATGAGCGCGAATGAAGATTATTCCGTTATTCTGCAAAGCGGCGAATCGCGCCGCCATCTGTACTGCACCGGCCTTTCCTACTGCGATTGGTATCTGGTGACGGTCCTCCCCTTTGACAAGCTGGATTCTGCGATTGCGGGAATGAGCAGTCATTGGCTTACCATTGTTTACGCCGCCTCCTTCGCGGTGATTGGTATGCTCCTCTATATATTCTTCCAATATTTGAAGCTGTTCCGGAAGCAGGTATCCGAGTTGAAGCTTCTGAACGCGGAAATGGATCTGGCCAGGAAAGACGCTGAGAGGGCTAGAAAAGAGGCGGAGCAGGCCAATACGGCCAAACAGGACTTCCTTTCCAGCATGAGCCATGACATACGCACCCCTATGAACGCCATTATCGGAATGACTTCCCTGGCCATAGACAACGCAAATAATCCGGAGCAGGTTCAGGATTATCTGCGTAAAATTGCGCTGTCCAGCAAGCATCTGCTGGGACTTATCAACGATGTACTGGATATATCCAAGATTGAAAGCGGCAAAATGGCGTTAAATATTGAGCCGGTGTCGTTAAGAGAGGTGATGGCCTGCATTGTCAATATTATGCAGCCCCAGGTCAAAGCAAAAAGTCAACAGTTCAACGCGGCTGCCTACGAAATCCTTTCGGAAGATGTACGCTGTGACAGCGTGCGGCTGAATCAGGTATTGATTAACCTGCTGGGCAACGCCGTCAAATTTACTCCCGAAAATGGCTCAATTCAAGTGACGGTGTACCAGGAGGCGCTTCCGGAGGCTCCTTCCTATGTCCGTACCCATTTCTTGGTAAGCGATACGGGAATTGGCATGTCAAAAGAGTATCAAAAGGTAATATTTGAATCTTTCAGCAGAGAAGACAACAAGCGGGTACAGAAAACAGAGGGTTCCGGGCTGGGAATGACGATTACCAAGTACATTGTAGACGCGATGGGCGGCTCCATTTCTGTCCGCAGCGAACAGGGCAAGGGCAGCGAGTTCCATGTTGTGCTTGACTTGGAAAAAGCGGCGGAGCGGGAGATGGATACGGCGTTCCCGGACTGGAAGGTCCTGGTGGTTGATGGCGACCAGCGGTTATGCGCCAATACGGTTCGGCTTTTAGAATCTGCCGGCATTCACTCTGAATGGTGTCTGGGTGCCGGGCAGGCAATGGAACGGCTTGCTGGCGGCCATTATCAGCTGCTCCTTTTGGGATGGAAGCTGCTGGACATGAACGGGTTGGAAGCCGCCCGGGATATCCGGCTGCACTGCGGGGAAAACAGTCCGGCAGCGCTGCTTATGGCCTGTGATTGGAGCGGGATGGCGGACGAGGCCAAAGAAGCGGGGATTTCCGGCTTTATTTCCAAGCCGTTGTTTCGGTCTACTTTGTTCGACGCGCTGAACGCCTTTGCTGGTACTGATGTTGAAGAAGCTGCCGGTAACGAAAAACAGGTTGATCCGGTTCTTCGGGGGAAGCGTATTTTACTGGCGGAGGATAATGAACTTAACTGGGAAGTGGCAAGGGAAATGCTTTCTGTACTTGAGCTGGAATTGGATTGGGTTGAGAACGGGCAAATTTGTGTCACGAAATTTGGGGAATCCCCAGTTGGGTATTATGACGCGATTCTTATGGATGTGCGAATGCCTATGATGGACGGCTACGAAGCGACCGCAGCTATCCGGGGGCTGGAACGCGAGGACGCGGATCTTCCTATTATTGCAATGACTGCCGACGCGTTTTCAGAAGATATTCAAAAGTGTTTAGAATGTGGGATGAATGACCATTTGGCAAAACCGATTGATGTGCAGGCCGTTGCCTATAAACTGCAAAAATATTTAAAATAAGGGGCAAGCCGGTTAGTAAAAAATTCCCCTAACCGGCTTACTTCTATTAAGTGTGCTTTATATTGGAAAAGGATAGATAGATAGATTTTCTCGATAAATATGTTGCAATTCATTGTGAATAACAATTTTACAAATGCGTGTCTTGTCGATATACTACAAAAAGTGGGGCGGCATGGTCCCGGATATTGGCCGGAAAGGAAGGACTTATGGACGAAAAAATAGTTTTTTGCAAGGGTGGCGGCTGTACGGCGAAGCTGGGGGCCGGTATCCTGGAGCGGGTACTTGACCGTCTTCCCAGAGGACCTGCGAATGGGAATCTTTTGGTAGGCTTTGACAGCCGGGACGACGCGGCCGTCTACCGGGTAACGGATGAAATCGCTGTTGTCCAGACCCTGGACTTCTTCCCTCCTATGGTGGACGACCCCTACACGTTTGGCCGCATCGCCGCCGCCAACGCCCTTAGCGATGTGTACGCTATGGGCGGCGAGGTCATGACGGCCCTGAATATCGTCTGTTTCCCAGAAAAGATGGACCTCAACATCCTCGGCGAGATTATGCGGGGCGGCTCGGAAAAGGTCATTGAGGCCGGCGGCGCTCTGGCCGGCGGACACTCAATCGCTGACAGCGATGTAAAATACGGCCTCTCCGTCACAGGTATTGTCCACCCAGACCGCATTTACCGCAACAACGGCGGCAAAGTGGGCGACAAGCTCATCCTGACCAAGCGGCTTGGCGTAGGCATCATTTGTACGGCAAACCGGGTTGGCGAGGCCTCCCGCGAGGCTTTGGAGGAAGCCGTCGCCTCTATGACTACCCTGAACAAATACGCCGCCGCCTGCTGCCGCCGTTTCGATATCCACGCCTGTACCGACGTAACGGGCTTCAGTCTCTTAGGCCACCTCCACGAGATGATGGACGGCAGGCTCTCCTGTCACCTCTACGCCGAAAGCGTTCCTGTTATCCCGCAGGCCCTCGCCTACGCTGGCGAATTCCTCCTGACGGCAGCAGCCCAGCGCAACCGGAACCATACAGGCCCCTTTGTCCGTTTCGAGGGGATTCCCTTTGCCATGGAGGAGGTCCTTTTTGACCCCCAAACCTCCGGCGGACTGCTCGTTGCCGTGAGCGCGGACGATGCCGGAAGCCTGTTGGCAGAACTGCAATCCGCCGGTGCGCCTGCCGCTGTTATCGGGGAGATTACGGAACGCGGGGAAACGGAAATCCTGGTGACAAAAGACTAGGCATACATTCTTTTCTTTGTGAACAAAGAAAAGAATCAAAAGAAAAACTTTAATCGCAAAGCTTCGCTTTGCCCCTGCGAAAAAATTAAAAATGAGAGGAACCAGAAAATGATTCAAATCAATGCAATGGGCGATACCTGCCCCATCCCTGTAGTTAAGACGAAAAACGCCATCAAGGAACTGGGCCAGTCCGGCGGCGTGGTGGAAACCCTGGTAGACAACGAAATCTCTGTACAAAACCTGACCAAAATGGCCAACCAAAAGGGCTACGGCGTCAAAAGCGAGAAACTAAGCGAAAACCAATTCAAGGTTACCATGACCATAGGCGAGGGCGGGGCACAGCAGATTAGCAGCAGTGAGCCCACGGAATGCATCGTCCCCAGCGGACAGAAAAAGAACATTGTAGTAGCCGTCTCCTCCGATACCATGGGCGTGGGCGCGGAGAAGCTTGGCCAAACGCTCCTCAAAGGCTTTTTCTACGCCCTGGGCCAGCAGGACATACTGCCGCAAACCATCCTGTTTTACAACGGCGGCGCGGCCATCACCTGCGAGGACTCCGCCTCCCTGGAGGACCTGAAGAGCCTGGAGGCCCAAGGTGTGGAAATCATGACCTGCGGCACCTGCCTGGACTTCTACGGTCTGACGGAGAAACTGCGGGTTGGGGAAATCACCAATATGTATTCCATTGTAGAGAAGCTAACCAGTGCGGATTTGGTGGTCAAGCCCTGATATGCGAAAAAAAGAACCAGCCCTTATTATCACCTTCGCCACCACCGCCGCCGCAATGGAGGCGGAAAGCTTCTGTCTGTCCCGCCAACTCCCTGGCCGTATTATCCCTGTCCCTCGTGAGATTACGGCGGGGTGTGGTTTGGCGTGGAAAGCGCCCGTAGAAGCGGAGGAACAGATTACCGCGGAACTAAAAAAGGCCGGTTTGCTGTGGTCGGCCATGCGGGTGCTGGAGGTGTAAAAGGTGATTTATTTAGACAACGCGGCTACTACGCTGCGCAAACCGCCTCAAGTCATAGACGCGGTAGTCCGCGCCATGACAGACATGGGAAACGCCGCCCGGGGCGCTCACAGCGGCGCGCTGGAGGCCATGCGGACTGTCTACAACGCCCGTGTAAAGCTGGCAAAGCTCTTCGGCTGTCCCCGGCCAGACCATGTAGTCTTTACCGCCAACGCAACCGAGGCGTTGAACATTGCCATCAGCGGTATTCTGCGCCCCGGTGACCACGTCATTACCACCAGCTGCGAGCATAACTCCGTTCTGCGGCCCCTCTACCGGATGGAGGCGGAGCGCGGGGTGGAGCTGAGCTTTGTCCCAGCGGATGCCCAAGGCCGGGTGGACTACGAGGACTTTGAGAGGCTGATGTGTCCTAACACCCGGGCGATTGTCTGCACCCACGCCTCCAATCTGACGGGCAATATACTGGACATTACCCGTATAGGAGAGATTGCCCACCGCCATGGAGCTCTCCTGATTGCAGACGCCTCCCAGACTGCGGGAGCCATCCCTATTGACATGGAGGCAATGCTTATCAGCGTGCTCTGCTTCACTGGGCACAAGGGCCTCATGGGGCCCCAAGGCGTAGGCGGACTCTGCATTCGTCCGGGGGTGGAGATTGCCCCATGGAAGGTAGGCGGTTCCGGCATCCACTCCTATGACAAACAGCAGCCGGCGGAGTACCCCACCCGTCTGGAGGCGGGTACCCTCAACGGCCACGGCATTGCTGGTCTATCAGCGGCCTTGGATTTCATCAACGAGGTGGGTCTGGACGCCATTGAGAAGAAAGAGCATATGCTGATGGACCGTTTCTTCCAGGCGGTGTCCGCCATGGAGGGCGTGACGGTCTACGGTGACTTCACCCAAGCCCGCCGGAGCGCCATCGTCTCGTTGAATATCCGGGACTACGACTCTGCCGCTATTTCCGACGAGCTCAGCGAGACCTATGGAATTGCCACCCGTCCGGGGGCCCACTGCGCTCCCCGGATGCACCAGGCCCTGGGTACCATGGACCAGGGCGCGGTACGCTTCAGCTTTTCCTGGTTCAACACAGAAGAGGACGTGGATGCGGCTATCCAGGCAGTCCAAGAGTTGACGGTGGAGTAAGGAATTACTTCACCGTCAACTCCCGTTTCAGGCGGTAAATAGGATCTTATACAAATTACCACTTGAAATTTTGCCTGATTGCGGTTATACTACTGACAATATGTTTTTCAGACGTCTGGAATGTGTGCCCAGATAAGGGAACTGTCCAGAGCATTAAATAGTACCTAAATAATAGGTGAAAGTATGAAGAAAGTACAGAAGGCACGGATAATGGAGATTCTCCAGACATTACTGGAGGCCCATGACGCAATAAAAAAATATATCAAAAGGAATGAATTGGATACAGCCCGCGCTCTTTTGGAGGAGTGCCAACAAAGCGCACTCCAAATCGGTGAGACCATAGAGGAGAGTGAGGGTGGGGAGCACCCCGCTGTACTGCTGTTGGAGGCCTACTGTGAGAGGCTGTACCAGGTGAGCATAGGTATTCCGGAAGAGATCTCCGTCCAGAAGGCCCAGAAGCTTTTGGATGGGACCCTGATGCAGGCAAAGGCGAGTGTGGAAAAAGATATCGCAGTACGAAAAGAGGTCGTTTTTCTTCCTTACAAAGCTTCCATGTGGGATTCATTAGAAAGCGTATGGCAGGCAGCAAACGCGGACCCCACCTGTGATGCGTACGTCATTCCGATTCCCT
Source organism: uncultured Clostridia bacterium (assembly GCA_947058885.1). GTDB lineage: Bacteria > Bacillota > Clostridia > Oscillospirales > Oscillospiraceae > Pelethomonas. The sequence goes on along the minus strand of CAMSIF010000003.1, from coordinate 52,108 downwards.
ACTATGACAAAAACCCGGATGGCAGCTTCCGGGAATTGCACTACGAGGGTGGGCAATATCCCAAGGATGTGCCGGTAATCTGGTATAAAGACTATGATTTTGCCAGCCGCAGGCCAGATATCGTATTTATCCACAACCCATATGACGAATGCAATTTTGTCACCACCGTCGAGCCCTTTTTCTATACGAAAAATCTGAAAAAGTTCACAGAAAAACTGGTATACATCCCTTATTTTGTCCTGGAGGAGATTCATCCGGACGACGATGCCGCAGGGCAGGAAATTGAGCACTTTTGTGCGTCGTCTGGCGTTTTTTTCTCAGATATGACTATTGTTCAGTCTGAAGACATGCGCCAGGCTTATATTAATATACTCGTAAACAAATTTGGAGAACAGACCAGGCTCGGTTGGGAACAGAAGATTCTGGGCTTAGGGTCTCCTAAATTCGATAAAATTCAAAGCACTAAACTGGAGGATATTACTGTCCCGAAGGACTGGCTGAAGATCATCCAGAAGCCGGATGGCAGTTGGAAGAAAATTATTTTGTATAACACCAGTGTTACCGCTCTCCTGGAGCATAGCGATAAAATGCTGGATAAAATCCGATACGTTCTTCGGATTTTCAAAGATAACCAGGATGAGGCGGCGCTGCTATGGCGTCCTCATCCTCTGATTCAAGCTACCATCGAGTCCATGCGGCCTCAGCTTTGGCTCGAGTATCAGCGGATTGTGAAGCAATATCGGACTGAGGGTTGGGGGATCTATGATGATTCCTCCGACATGAACCGGGCTTTGGAGCTTTGCGACGCCTACTATGGGGACCCGAGTTCTGTAGCCCACCTATGCGAAAACAGCGGGAAGCCAGTGATGATTCAAAACAGCAAGGTAAAAAATATGAATCATCCGTTCATGAGATGTTTTCCTGTTTGGGCAACTCATTTTTGTATAGATGAGCGTTCTGTTTGGTTTGTGCATGGAAAAATAAATGTTCTGATGAAATATGATATGTCCAAGGGAGAACTAGAGATTATTGGGAAAATTCCCGGTGAAAAAAGTGTCGTCGGAAGAACGTATATATCCATAAAGAAAAGAGGACATCGCATTTTCCTTATCCCTGCTCTAAACAAAAATATCTGCGTATTTGATACGCTTACCCGGCAATTCACAAGTTGTAAAATCAGAGGAATCAGCGGAGATAATTTCCCGCTCTCCTTTATTAATGCGTATATATACGGAAACTATATATACTGTATTCCGTGTTACTACAAACACATAGTCAGGATAAATACGGAGTCGTTGGAGATTGAATATCTCTCGCCGGTCCAAAAAACTGGAATTTCACCATATTTACAGTTTACATCAGCCTCGTTAAGGTGGAGAGAAAAAATAATCATTGGAACACGGTCTGGGAGTAATGAATTGTTCTTATATGACATGGCTGAGGACAGACTCATGTGGAAAAAGCTGCCGTTGGACGACGCAAAAATAACAGCCTTAACCTCTGACGGAGAATTCCTGTACATCAACGATTACAACAACCAGCGGATATTAAAATATTCCATAGACCAAGACGCCGTTTCCGGCGCAGCACCAGTTCCGTTCTCTCGTGTTTCGCTTACCTGTCTTCTCAATGGAGATATTATTATTGATCCATTAAACGAGAAGTGTTTGTACGTTATGGGCAGAGACGGCAGTCTTATCTGTCACGATAAAAATAGAAGCCATGAAGAATACGCGCTTGCGTATGATTACTGCAACGGTATACTCTATGAACGATACATGGGTAAACAATATTTATTTGACAGAAATGAATCCGTGCTTTATGAAGTACAGGAAAATGGTCAGGTGCGTGAATATTCTTTTATATTGACATATGCACAAACCCAAGTATTGGCAGAGCTTGCTTGTGAAAATCCCAAGCAGCCGCTTGAAGAAAATGAGTTCTGCTCAATAGACTATTTGCTGAAGGTGTGTACAGGTATACAAAGAGACGCGCCGCCAAAACAAGCGTCCCGTCCAAACATAGGCGCGGACATCTGGGCGGCTATACTACCCTCAAAATAGAGTCAAAGGATGGAGGTGGCTTCTAATGGGAAGGGAGAACTCCAAGTGGATTATTTTTGGTGCCGGATTTGCGGGAAAAGCAGCCTTTTCGGTTCTCAATGGAGAAGTCGAGTTTTTATTGATAATGATAAAAGTAAGCAACATTGTAAAGCAGAGGCGCCAATTATTCCGTTAGAAGAAGCTAAGCAGCGCATACATGGAAAGCCGGTCTTGCTTGGAACTGTCGATCTAAAGGTAGAACTGGAAATGCGCGATATGTTATCGGACAGCGGCGCAACGCAAATATCAGACTTGTCTCAAAATTATGTAAGATTAAGAAATTGGTGCAATATGAAAATAATATATGACAACAACTGCTGGTTCACTAATGTCGGAGAGACCTTTATTGACATAGGGGCTTTACAACTCATAAAAAACGTCTTTCCACAGGCAAGCATCGGCTGTGGGGGGAATATGACGCACTTCTATGTCAATAACAGCATAAAGGGAAGCGGTCAAGAGTTGAAGCAGAAAGGGTTTCTGCCAAGATTTCTCCCGCAGGAATATTGCGCAGCAGACTGCCTCATCTTAGCAGGAATGTTCATATCAAAAACCATGTTCTCCAATGGCAATACGGTAACGACTGCACCCAAGGGGAGGGATTTCTATGTCTAATCCAGCGGTTTACTTATTAGCTGAAACAACTATTCAAGGAAAGAGAATTCAGATTGAAGATAATCTTGGCGAGTCAATTCACGTTCATATAGGTGAATTCAGGATTACATTTTCGATAGCAGAATTTTTGGAGGCAGCTGAAAGTATTTTGAATGCTGCGGACCAAATCCTACAACTAAAGGATTTATCCTTGTACAAATTTGACTTAAGCTCTTTGGACTGGGATTGGCTCAGCCGGTACGACATAATTCAAAAAGTTGAGTACGAGGAACGTCCGCTCAATACCTTATATACCATACAACGTGTCTATAACCGGGAAGAGCTTGATCGAATCGTACCGCTATCTGAATCGAGGCTGGTACGGGCTTTATGTGGAAATAAAGAAGAAATGCGCACATTCAAACAAATCAATTTGTTTAATGTGAGCAATGAAGAAAGACTATTTAACATGCTTGACCTGATTAAAAGGGCCGGGTACCCCTTTGATAACAAATATATCATGATAAATCAATATGGGCGAATCTTTGATGGAGACCACAGAGCCGCGTGTCTGTATCATTTACTGGGCGGCGAATCTACAGTACCTGTCTTAAAAATAACCTTTGAGGGCGAGCCCAGCATAGAGGACTGTCAGGAAGAAGAGCGGAAAAAAATATCCATATATGAGCAGAAAAGGTTTTCTGCGAACCCGAAAAAAACTGAGAATGCTCCTTCGCGAGGAGCAGAAAAAGAGGACATTAAGCCTGATATGGATTTTCCTTGTTTTATAGAAAAGATACAGGCAGTTGGCTTAGAGTATTATGTAGTTGATTATAAAATATTCAATAAAACCGGTGAAACAATTGCAGATAAGTTGTTGATTACGGAAGCAAACAGTACGGGAAAAATCAAAACTATAGCTGGTCAGGCGGGCAGTCGCGATGCTTTTAAAAAGTACTCCCTTTTATATGGACTTCCCTCACCGCTCGTATTCCAATTTACTGACAGCAAAATCCTTGTTTGTGACCGGCTGTATTGTAAAAGTATGTTTCAAAACGCGCTCCTTCCTTTGGATCAAGAAGTCAATAAGCATGGCTGGAGTAAGAGAAGGAAGAACGCCTCAAAGGGCTTTGTGGAAGCGGACGATTGTACCGCTTTGGTTTTTGTTGTTGCAAGCTGTGTATTTAATCTGGGAGCTTTTCGTGAACAGGACATTGCGTTTATCCAAAAACGCCGGGAAATGCTGCGTTCGCAGGAACTCTTATATTTACTTGAGAAGGTGTTCTTTCAGTGTGCGGGAAAGATAGTTGAACAGCTTTTAGCTCAGGAATATGATAAAGTCGCGGAGGGTTATCTGACAAATATAACCTACTGAGCAAGAGGAAAGGAATGATTATGGCAATGGAAAACGGCTGGGTCTCTGTAGACGCGTTATTTGAGGCAGTTAATACGGAAGAGTATGTGATTCTACGCAACCATCAGTCCATTACAAAGCGTTGTTTAGAGGGAGAGGATCTGGATATTCTATGCCGGGACAAAGACCGTTTTGTGAATCGTTCCGCCGCAAAGCCTCTATCCAATATACAGCCATGTTATAATTATTATACAACCGTCGGTTCTGTACGCGTATTGATGGATATCAGGACAATAGGCGATGGATATTATGACGCCCAGTGGGAACTGAATATGTTGCAGAGAAGAGTTCCCTGCAAGAATTATTACGTTTTGTCGGATGCTGATTATCCTTATTCACTGCTATACCATATGTTACTCCATAAAAGGGCTTCGGACACTGGTAAATATGAGCGTGAGCTGAAGAACTTGTTTGGCGAAGCCTGGGGCGATCTGTCCGTACAAAAGGAGCTGCTGTATCGGTTTATGCAGCAAAATGGTTACCGTTGCACAGTTCCTTCGGACACAGGGGTTTATCTTAATCGCGAGAACTTTTTACAAATGTAATATCACACTGCACTCGCAAGTAAAACGCAAGCTTTTCGGAAAGGTATGATTGTGAACTATGGGTGAAAAAATCAAGGATCTCAGTACATTTCATATAAAAAATGAGCGGATTGTAATTGAACTCAACGAGGGCTACGACCCTAATTACGCCCCGTTTGATATACATATACAAAGCTCATCCCTTCAATATTATCTGACAGACAAGGACTATATGAAGCTTGCGTCTGTTGTGGCAACAGCCCGCCGGCAGCTGCTTTCGTTAAAGAAGCTTGGAGACAAATGAAATGAAAAAATATGTCTTATTTGGGGCCGGCGCGTCTGCCAGGATGGTAATCAAGCTGCTGGGAAAAGATAAGATTGCATTTTTGGCAGACAATAATATTACCAAGTCCGGAAGCGGCGTAGAGGGAATTCCGGTGCGCTATTTTCCGGATTACGTAGAGGAAGCGCGGCAATATCCCATTATCATCTCGGTTTCCGAACAGTACCAGGCGGAGATTAGACAGCAGCTTGCGGCGGCGGGGATTACAAACACAGAGACAATGTCCGAATTACAGGCCAGAATTACCAGGGAAAAAATCCAGGGCCGCCCAGACTACATTGCAATATATCAACGCGCAATTGATTGGGTACACCGCGGCACTGTGGACGGTCAAGCCATCATCTGCAACACAGATAAACGATTGGGCTATCCGGAGGTAACAGGCTATTACATACCTACGCTGCTGCGCTGGGGATATCGGGAATTAGCGGTATCCTTTGCCAAATGGCTGTGCGATATTCAGAAGCCGGACGGCTCCTGGTACGATACAGACGATGAATCCCCATATATATTCGACACCGCCCAAATTCTAAAGGGCCTGCTGGCGGTCCGCGAACTTTATCCGGAGGCTGACAGCCACATTATTGCGGGCTGTAATTGGATTTTGAGCCGTATGGAGGATACCGGACGGCTGGTTACGCCTACGGAGGAGGCGTGGGGGGACGCAAAGACCTGCTCTGAATTAATCCATCTCTACTGCCTGTCCCCTCTTGCAGACGCGGCGGAAGTCCTTCATATGCCACAGTATAAGGCGGCCGCGCACCGTATCTTGGATTACTATAAAACAAACCGCCGTGAGGAGATTATGAGCTTCGGACTGCTGTCCCACTTTTATGCCTATGTAATGGAGGGATTATTGGACATGGGCGAAGAGGGGATGGTCCGTGAAGCTATGGACAATGTTGCGAAGCTGCAAAAAGAAAGCGGAGCGGCGCCCGCCTATAACGACGTAGAGTGGGTGTGCTCCACCGGACTGTTCCAGTTTGCTTTAGTCTGGTTCAGGCTGGGAGAGATTGAGCGGGCCAACCGGGCGTTTACCTACGCGTGTAAGCTGCAAAATAAATCTGGCGGATGGTATGGGAGTTATTTGTCAGAGGAAAACGCAGATGAAGAAAATACATATTTCCCAACCAGCGAGATCAGCTGGGCGGTGAAGTATTTTCTGGACGCCCTATACTATAAGAATCTTGCGGAATTTGAAAGGCAAGCAGATTCATTCCTGGACACCATAGAAAAGACGGATGGACGTTATCAGATTGTTCGTAACAGCGTTGCGTCCGCAGCCGGATGTGAGAATGAGAAGAAGCGTCTTCGTATACTGGATGCTGGCTGTGGAAAGGGACGGTATTTGCGAAACCTTCTGGAGGACGAGCCTGAAAACAGTTACTACGCTGTAGATCTATCCAAGCGCGTCATGAGGTTTATTACCGATGATCGGGTTATTAAAAAGCAGGGAACTTTAACAAACCTTGTTTATCCGGACAACTATTTTGACATGGTATACACCTGCGAGGCTTTGGAACATGCGATTGACGTTGAGAGTGCGGTCAGAGAGATGGCCAGAGTGACCAAGCCCGGCGGAAAAATCGTAGTTATCGATAAAAACAGGAACGAACTTGGACGGATGGAGATTGGAGAATGGGAAATCTGGTTTGAAGCCGGGGAGCTGAGGTCACTTATGTCCAAGTACTGTTCACTGGTGGAGGTTATCGAAAATATATCGTATGAGGGACACACCGGAGATAAGTTGTTTTCCGCCTGGATTGGAATGATAAACAAATAGCGCACAGGCGGGATATGTATATAAGGAGATCGCTGAGCCATGCCTGAAATATCAATAGTCCTCCCAAGTTATAACGGAGACAAGTACATACGCGATGCCGTAGACAGCATTCTCAAGCAGACTTTCGGGGATTGGGAGCTGATTATTGTCAACGACTGCTCTACAGATGGGACAGCGGCAATAGCGGAAGAGTACGCGGCAATGGACCCCAGAATCCAGGTAATCCATAATACAACAAACCAGAAGCTACCGGAGTCATTGAACATTGGCTTCCGGCAGGTAAAGGGAAAGTTCCTTACATGGACCTCTGACGATAACGCTTATCTTCCAGAAGCCTTGGAGACAATGTACCGCTGGCTTTTGAAAGAAGAAAGCGTCTGTATGGTATGCGCGGACATGGCGCTGATAGATTGGGCTGGTCAAATAATCCAGAAGGCAGACCCATACAATGACAGTCTGTTTGCACGGCGCAATTCAGTAGGCGCGTGCTTCCTTTACCGCGCTGAGGTATTGCGGGAGGTGGGCGAATACCATTCGCAGATGATATATGTGGAGGATTATGAATATTGGCTGCGGATAAAAATGCGCTATGGAAGAATCGGACATATCAGCAAGACCTTATATCTTTACAGATGCCATCCAGAGAGCCTGACCGAAAAAAAACAGCAAAAGATCCTGTCTCAGCTGGCGGAGCTAAAGGGAACCTACATTGATTTTTTCCTGGAAAACCTACAGCAAGAGAAGCGGTACATCTGTCAACTGTACTACGAGCTTCAAGAAAATGCGTATAACACGGAAAAAGTGCGGCAAAAGATATTCCTGCATGTTCCTGAACTGTGCATCGAGAGATATTGCCCAGATAAACGGTATTATATTTTTGGAGCTGGAGAAATGGGGGCGTATGCGCTTGACATTTTAGGTCCGCGTGCGGTTTGCTTTGTGGATAATGACGCCGGGAAATCAGGGACGGCAATCCATGGAAAAGCTGTGATTTCGTTTGACGAAATGCTGCGGGCTCCGGAGCGGCATCCCGTTTTCATCGCAGTTTACGATAAGGCCGTAACATATGATATTATGCATCAGTTATATGAGAACAGCATTCGGGAGTATTGTTCTATTCAGTATTACAAAGCTATGCATTACGCCGCAAAAGGGGGCTAAACTGTGGAAAAATTAGTTCTATATGGCGCTGGAAAACGCGGCAGGGAGCTGTGCGAACTCCTAACCCAATGCGGCATTGCAATTGCAGGGATTTTTGACAGTGCGCCAGATAAATGGAATGAAAAAATCGGCGCGATAAAAGTTCAGCCCCCAGAGCTGCTGCCCCAGTTTTTTGATGCGCAGTACTGCATAACAATTGGAAACGATCAGATATCCAGTAAAATAAGGGACGGACTTATTTACAAATATCATTTCCGCCCTGAGCAGGAAGTGCCATATGCTAAACTTCTGTTAGAAGCATATAAAGCGGCTCCTGAACTGAAGCAAGCGTTGACTCCCCATGCCCATATAGGCGGCTCCCATCCGGCGGTGTTGTTCGACTGCCCCAACGGGCTCAGCCTGGGCGGCGTCCAGTCCTGGACGAGGGATATCTGTTCGGCGCTGATATATGCTGGACATAAGGATGTCTTTATTCTTTCGGACCAAAATGAGTACGATACTCCGCCCATCCTGCAAGACCACATTATTCCCGTATATAGGGAGCATGAAGATATATTTTCAAAGAGTATTATACAGGACCAGATAGAAATTATTATGAGCAAATTGCCATGCAGGGTAGTTACCTCGTGGATAAATGAACTTATGCTGGCGGCTTATCTGGTAAAATTGCAGTATCCCGAAATGGTTAAAATTATTTCTGTAATTCACGAAGGAAACGAAAGGGTATACGCTGCATATTTAGAATTTATCGAGTGTTTGGACCTAGTGGTAGGAGTAAGCCAGGATATAAAATCGGCTATGCTGGAAAGGGGCGTGACCGAGCATTTGGTTTCTGCTATGGAATGTCCCTTCGCCTGCGAAGAAAATTTAAGCCGTACATATTCCCAAGTGGGGACAGAACCTATCCGAATAGGATTTGCCGGGAGGCTGGATACGGCCTCCAAAAGAACGGATTTGCTCTTAAAGCTTTTTGCTGTTCTTGCCAAGCGAGAAATTGCTTTTGAAGTTGAACTTGCTGGAGACGGCCCCTCAATGACAGAGATGGAAAGATGGGTACAGGCCAGCGGACTACAGGAAAAGGTCCGTTTTCTGGGGAGTTTGGATCGCTCCCAAATCTCGCGGTTCTGGAAGCGGCAGGATGTCTGCGTAAATTTGTCCGACTCCGAGGGCCGGTGCATCAGTATTATTGAAGCAATGGGGAGTGGAGCCGTACCAGTTGTAACCGAGACGTCTGGGGTGAGGGAAGATATCGAGAATGATGTAAACGGATATATCGTTCCCATCGGAGATTATCAATTAGCGGCGTCTAAAATAGAATATCTTTTCAGACACAAAAGCCGTCTTAAGGAAATGGGAAAGCTTGCGCATGATTCGGTTTTTCCTAAAAGCTTGATGGGGCCGCATTTGCAGTTATGGGAAGGATTTCTTGAACTTTTATAAGAGCTCTGGGCAGAATGGCTTGGCGTATATGGAACAATATATAAACCATCAGATTATGGACCAACAGATAGATGTCATGGAAGCTTGCGGTAAAGACAAAAAACAGGAAAACACCTTGCACGGGGAGGAAGCGGTTTTGAGCCATTCTCGCTATGTTGTTATTTACGGCGCAGGATATGTTGGGAGAATGATTTACCTTAGACTCTCAAAAGAAATAAAAATTGACTGCTTTGTAGTAACAAGCCGGAAGCCGGAGGAAACGGATTTCCTTGGTGTACCAATCAGGGAAATACCAGACCTGAAGTATCCCCCCCATGAAACGGCGGTCGTTGTAGGCGTAAGCGGCAAGTATCAAGATGAGGTTGTGCGTACCCTGCAAGAATATGGGTTTAAAAATCTTGTGTTTCCACATATTGAGCCTATAAGCGGAGAATATTATTCGACCCGCAAGAACCTTGACATAAAAGCGGAACTTGTGGATTGGTACAGGCTGCACACAGGCAAGGACATCGACCTGGAGCACCCCAAGACCTTCAACGAAAAAATCCAGTGGCTGAAGCTGTATGATAGTCAGCCCCAAAAGTCGAGATTGGCGGATAAATTTGCTGTGAGGGAATATGTGTCGGAAAAGATTGGGGAGACATGTTTAATACCGCTTCTGGGTGTATGGAATTCTTTCTCAGAGATTGATTTTTCTCTGCTTCCCAATCAGTTTGTATTGAAATGCACACATGCCAGCGGCACAAATTTAATTGTAACGGATAAATCTAAGCTGAACTATGCTGAGGCCAAGCGGGAATTTGAGCGTTGGATGGACATGGACTATTCTCTTATGTCAGGCTTTGAGCTGCATTATGCGGAGATTGTGCCCAGAATCATTGCGGAGGAGCTGCTGGAGACGGAAGACGGCGGAGATCTGCGGGATTACAAGGTATTTGTTTTCCATGGACGCGCGAGGCTGATACAGGTAGATCTTGACCGGAACCATACGCACAGGAGAAACCTATACACACCGGAATGGGAGTATGTGCCGTGCTCGATTAAGTATCCGGCAGCACCGGATGTTTTGATTGATAAACCGGCGTGTTTGGAAGAGATGATCCGCATGGCAGAAATTTTAGCGGAAGGATTTATCCATGTGAGAGTTGATTTTTATATCTGTGGCAATCGAATATTTTTTGGCGAGATGACATTTACCCATGGGAGCGGCATAGAGACCTTTGAACCGGAGGAATATGATCTTACAATGGGGGAATGGATGGAATTACCGAAAGGGGAATAGCGTTTTGAGTTTGGTATGCGTGGTGAAAAGAGCGATAGGGGAATATCCGGATAAAAAGACCCTTTTCAGACCGTCGGTGGAATACCCGGAATATCTGTTCCGCGGGGATATCAGCAAAGAGGAAAATCCTGTATACGACATGGTGCGGGAAGGGCTGGCCATGCTGGGGCTTGACGCGGAAAACATTGGTCAACCGTGCTGGAATCCCTTTGGCGGGACCGTCGAACCTGGGAATACGGTGCTGATTAAGCCCAATCTAGTGCTCCACGAAAACAAAAGCGGCGGGGGCGTAGACTGCCTGTATACCAACCCCTCTCTAGTCGCGGCGGTAGTTGATTATGTCTGTATTGCGCTGAAGGGGCGCGGAAAAATCGTAATTGGCGACGCGCCGCTGCAAGAATGTAATTTTAAGACACTTATAAACCAGGCGGGATATAAAATCCTGATAGATTTTTATCGTAAAAAAGGGATAGAGATTGAGCTGGCAGACTTCCGGAATATTAAAACATACGAAAAGGGAGGGCTTCATTACCTCCAAGAGGAACAAGGGAGCCAAGGCATCGTCGTCAATCTGGGTGAAAACAGTGCCTTCGCGGATGTTTCTCCAGAAAGAATGCGGAATCTCCGGATTACAAATTACGACCCGAGGATCTTACAGAGGCATCACCATGGAAAAACGCATGAGTATAACATATCAAAATATGTTTTGGACGCCGACGTGATCATCAATATGCCCAAGCCAAAGACCCACCGAAAGGCGGGCGTGACCATTTCGTTGAAAAATCTTGTTGGGATTAACGCAAACAAGGAATTTCTGCCGCACCATACAGCCGGAAGCAAAGCCGAGGGCGGGGATGCCTACTTACATACCAGTTCTCTCCTTGAGATGGCAAACCAGACGCTTGATATCAAAAACGAACTGGTTCAGGAGGGCGAGTTTGTCTTGGCGTCTCAGGCGGAAGCTTTTTACAACAATCTTATGGCCGCCGGACGAGAGCGCGTTGACGAATTGTTCTGGGAGGGCAGCTGGTATGGAAACGACACCATTTGGCGAACGATTCTGGATTTGAATCGGATCTTGCTGTATGCGGATAAAAATGGGACCGTCATGGACACGAGACAGCGGAAGATATTTATTGTAGGCGATATGATCGTCTCAGGGGAAAAGGAAGGGCCTCTGGAGCCGTCGCCTGTTTATCCAGGCGCAATCGTTCTGGGGGATGATCCCTTGAAGTTTGACCAAGCCGTCTGCTCGCTCATGGGATTTGATTTCCGGGATATCCCCACCTTGAACAACACGGAACTTGTCAAGCCGGATCATCCTATATCGGATTTCTCTGAGCCGGAGATTATTTCCAACGAAGTGCTTTGGGACCGAAAAAGCCTGGATGAGATTCGGGAACATGCCTCTCTGAAATTTCAGCCCTCGTTTGGCTGGCTGCCAAAGCTGGGAAGCAGATACCGGGACGACTTATATAGACGGATACGCGAAAACGGGAATACGGTCTGCATCTTCGGCGCGGGCCTCAATGGTGTGTACGCCGCCAAGGAGCTGCAATCGCAGGGGATACAGGTTGCCGCTTTCTGTGACAATAATCCGGAATTGTGGGGAAAAGAGATACTGGGAAGTATCCGCTGTATCCAGTTAGGCGACGCGGTGAAAGATATGCCGTTTATTATTGCGGCAAGGGACCAGGCGGCGGTAGAAATACAAAAACAGATTGAGGCTGTCAGCGGCAGGGTTTTCGGAATTATTAACAAGTAAAAAGAGGTAGCCTATGCATGTAACAATAGATTATCTAAGACAGTGGCAGGAGAGCGGTAAGAAGATTGGCGTCTATTGCGCGGGGACCCATGGGAAACACTTTTCCCGCATTTTACGACTTGTTGGTGTGCGGACCAGTCTCTACCTGGATAGCGATAGTGGAAAGTGGAACACGGAGATAGACGGTGTTCCGTGCTGTAACCCGGACGGGCTGTCAGGGAGCAAGGATCTCCTTGTGTTTGTTTGTATTGCGTCAGAGCAGTATCTTTCAGTGTTAAATAGTGTCAAGGAACGCTTTCAGACGGCAGATTTTACGGATGTAATAGACGATATTATCCTTCATTACCGGGACGTCTATCTGAAGATGATAGAACTGTACGCGTCACTTGATGCTGCGGACATTTTTTATCATCTGCCGCTGAATACGGCCCCGGCTGTGGGTCCAGGCGATTTCTGCGGGGACAGGATTGCGGTATATACTGGAATCTTCGGAGGATATGACGAGGTGCATATACCTCGCGTCCATCCGTCCAACATTGACTACTTTTTTGTATCCGACCATGATCCTGGAGATATTGGGCCGTTTCACTGGATGGATGCAAAGCGCGTAATACCAGAGATTCTATCGTCTCCAATAAAGCGAAACCGCTACATAAAAATGCATCCGCATCTTCTGTTTCCGGACTATAAATATTCTATCTATCTTGACGGTAATATTGGCGTTACCGGGGATATTACAGAATTTGTCCACCACAACAAGAGCGGTATATCCGTTTTTATGCACCCCAAAAGGGACTGCATATTTTATGAAGCGATTACCATCGTGAATTTCAGGCGGGTGGTCCCATCAGATGTCTGCCAGCAGATGGAGCGTTATTTAGAAGAAGGAATGCCCCTCCACTACGGAATGCCTGAAATGCCGGTTATTGCGATGGAACACGCCAAGCCGGAGTGCAGAAAGATTTTGGAAGACTGGTGGCGGGAGTTTGACTGCGGAGCGCAGCGGGATCAGCTGTCCTTCATGTACGCAGTATGGAAGAACGGTATGACACTGCTCGATTTGACCGCTTTAGGGGCAAACGTCAAAACGTGCAGCCTTTTATATCAGAAGGAGCATGGCGGGGAGAGCCGGAAAATCGCAAACTCCACCTGAACGCAGGAGTATATGTATGGATGGAAATGACAAGTTCAAAAGAACCTTTGACAGCTATTTTGGCGGATATAAGAATGTGCCGGTAGGAATATACGGAATTGGTCAAAATGCTGAAATTATACTAAATAATGCGGAAGGATATCATTTCCCCGCCTTGATTGCTGCGGAACATATAGGAGAAACGCGGTATGGAAAAGAAATTATTTCCATAGAGGAGGCGGCAGAAAAAACGCAGATGATTTTGATTGCCGCCGCGCCCGCATCCACAAGTATTATTTACCAGCGAATCCGGCATCTGATTCCAGAAGAAATACCCGTTTTTGATATGCGCGGGTACCGGCTGACGGGAGAGGAGTACTATAAAAAGAATCCCTACTGGAAACAGTCGCCGGCGGAACTAATGGAGCAAATTGACAGGCACAGTGTGATTTCCTTTGACATGTTTGACACACTGGTTACGCGGAGGGTATTCTGGCCAGCTGATGTGTTCCAGCTGGTTGAAAGAGCCCTGCATGATCAGGGAGTGAATATTCCTTTTGCCCGTTGGCGGATATCCGCTGAACAGATATGCGGTAAAGAAACTGTCAGTCCTTCCGTGGATATGATCTATGAAAGCCTGCGCCGTGAATACGCGCTTGACGAAACCGGTATCCAGCTGGCAAAAGAACTGGAACTTCGAATAGAGAAACAGGTGCTTTTGCCCAGAAAGGCCATGGCAGACATCTTCCGATACGCATTAAAAAAGGGCAAAGCTGTATATTTGACCTCTGATATGTATTACCCGAAGGAGACTATCCAAAACCTCCTTGAAACATGCGGGATCACCGGCTGCCACGACACCCTGATTTCCTGTGATTGGGGGGCAAGTAAGAAGACCGGCGGATTATATGAAATCCTGAAAGCAAAGGCTCCGGAGAACGATATTCTGCATATCGGGGATCATCGTGAGGCCGACATAAAACAGGCTGTCGAGCATGGAGTCGATTCCTATCAGGTCATGAGTGGCCGCGACATGCTCTCGTCTTCGTCCGCCGCCTATCTGGTTGATTCCGCCAAGAGCTTTGACGACCGCCTTCTGCTGGGAACGATGATAGCGGACCTCTGTAACGCCCCCTTCTCCCTGCATGGGTACGAGGGGAAGCTCCAGATTAACTCCTGCCATGAACTGGCGTTATTTTTCCTGCCGGTAACGGGATTGTTTTTTTCCTTTATTATTAGCCAGGCAAGCCGGTATGACGCGGTTCTGTTTCCATCCCGGGATGGATTTTTCCTTCATAAACTCTACTGTAAGGCCAGAGAAGAGCGGCAGCTGGAGAGTTTACCAGAAGCGTTCTACTTTTATGCATCCCGGTCAGCAGTAAGCAGCGCCGCCGTTTTCAATGAAAAAGATATCCTTGTTTTTTGCAGTAAGCTTTTTGTAAATAAAGGGCTGAATTTGAGGGAATTTTTGAGGAATCAATTTCAAATAGAGGTCTCTGAAGAATATGACATAACCAGCGGAGAGGCGGTCGAAAAATGGGGAAAAGATGGACTGCGAAAGAAGCTCCTTTCAAACAAAGCCGCTATCTTTGAAAAATCCGAGAAAAACCGCAGACTGTATCTCCAATATATTCATGAGCTTGGGGTGGACCGCTTTGAAAAGATTGCTATCGTTGATATCGTCACGCACGGGACGCTTGTTTATGGACTCTCGAACATACTAGGCAGGCAAATCCACCTCATAGCGTTGGGGACGTCTGCCCTGCCGAACGATTATGTCAGTAATTTGCAGTTTGTCTCATCTGTGTGGGGGAACATAAACGAAAAGTGGCATGATTCCGTTTACAGCCTGTCGGATGTTTCTCAGCTTCACCTTTTCCTGGAGATGCTGTACGCTTCTGAAGAAGGCCAATTTGGAGGATTTTCAGAATCTGGCTGCGCGGTTACAGTACCCGGTACAGAGTATAACGCGGAACTGCTGCGGGACACACAAAACGAACTGTCCACGCTTATAAAAAATTGCAAAGACATTCATTGGGAGGCGGTTTCAAAGGAGTTTGCGCTGTCTGCAATGCGTATGCTCTATAGCAAGCACACGGATATGGCGCATACGCTTCGCGCAAAATTCTCTTTTAGCGACCCATACGATGGGAACACGCCAATCTGCAATCTGATGGACGGTCTCGGATAACAGGGAGAAATACTATGACATTAAACCATATGACAATCTTACTTACGGGCGCTGCGGGATTCATCGGCAGCAATCTGGCCGGACGCATTTTAGCAGATGCCTCGCAGTGCACGGTTGTGGGCCTCGACAGCATGAACGACTACTATGATCCCCGACTGAAAGAATATCGTCTGTCTGTTTTGGAGCAGACTGCGAAAAACAGCAAGAGCATTTGGAAATTCATCAATGGCAGTATTGCGGATAAAGACTTGGTAGACAGACTCTTTGAAGAGTACCGGTTTGACATCGTTGTCAATCTGGCCGCCCAGGCGGGGGTGCGGCACAGCATTTCCCATCCGGACGCCTATATTGAATCGAATCTCGTAGGGTTTCACCGTATTCTGGAGGCGTGCCGCCACTCTCGCGGCCATGGTGCGCCCGGCGTGCAGCACCTTGTATATGCATCCAGCTCTTCGGTATACGGCGGCAGCCGGAAAGTCCCCTTCCACGAAGAGGACCAAGTGGACACGCCGGTGTCGTTATACGCGGCAACTAAGAAATCCGACGAACTGATGGCCTACGCATATGCTAAACTATATGACCTGCCTGTAACGGGCCTGCGTTTTTTCACGGTATATGGACCGGCGGGCCGTCCCGATATGGCCTACTTTGGGTTTGCGGACAAACTGCGCAGAGGACAGTCTATACAAATTTTTAATTATGGCAACTGCAAGAGGGATTTTACCTATATAGATGATGTCGTAGAGGGTATTATGCGAGTTATGCTGCATAGTCCGCCGGGCCGCAGGCAGGAAGACGGCGTTCCGGTTCCTCCATATAAAATCTACAATGTAGGCCATGGACATCCAGAAAATCTGTTGGATTTTGTGACGGTTCTCCAGCAGGAGCTGGTCAACGCAGAGGTGCTTCCCGCAGACTATCAGTTTGAGCTGTACAGGGAATTGGTTCCTATGCAGCCAGGGGATGTTCCGGAAACATACGCGGACACATCCGCGCTGGAGCGGGACTTGGGATATAAGCCAAGCACGGACTTGAGAACCGGCCTCCGAAAATTTGCGCTATGGTATAAGGAATTTTATGGCTGCGGACTGGAGACGCCGCCAGAAGGGAATAGAAAATAACGGGGACGAAGCATGAAGTATGACAGCAAAATCATATGCCGGCTGAAGCAGGCTCGGAACATTTACATATTTGGCGCGCATCTGGTTGCTGAAGAAGTGGCGCGGTGCTTGATGGATGAACCTTTTCACTGCAATATCGCCGAATTTGCCGTCTCTGCCAAGGGGGATAATCCGCAGACGCTGTTAGGGCGGCCTGTGGTGGATTTGAAGGACTTGGCAAAACGGGATTTAGACGGTTCGCTGATGGTAATCGCGTGTATGGACCGGCATCTTGAAACAATAGCGGATCTTCTGCGGCAGTCTGGTTTCATGAATATTCTTCCCCTGACGTTTGAAAGCGACGAGTGGAGCGAGGTGCAGGATCTCTATCTGCGAAGCTACTGTGCGGGGAAAAATAGGTGTTATAGACCGTATCAGCCGTTTGTAAGCGGCGGGAACCCTGTTACAGGTTCAACACATGTTTATTCTGTAAGAAGCATCTATGACAAGAAATTGATGGAGCAGTATGAGCCGGACTGGGAGATTCCGCTTCAGGTTGGCGCGAGTCTCAGTGCGGAGAGGTTATGCGATATACGTGACGACATAGGAGACAATATATCAGAGAAAAACCCGCAGTATTGTGAACTGACCGGATTATATTGGATTTGGAAACATGATCGTGCGGAATATAAGGGAATCTGCCATTACCGCAGGCACTTTTGCCTTTCAAAAGAGGATATTGACGCCCTTCCCAGCTCAGATGTGGATGTCATCCTCACTACGCCGGTAGTGAATTTCCCTGACGTTAAAAGCGTCTATTGCCATGATCACGCGGAGACGGACTGGACCGCCATGGAAGCGGCCGTTAAGCGTTTAGCACCCGAGTATGAAGAGGACCTTCGTTTTTTGGGGCGTTCCAGGTACTACTACGCGTACAATATGTTCCTGGCCAGGCGGGAGATTTTCGACAATTACTGCCAGTGGCTTTTTCCTATTCTGGACTATTGTGAAAAGAATTGCGCTGTCCATAAGGACCGGTATCAGGAGCGGTTTATCGGATTTTTGGCTGAGCGGCTGATGTCGGTTTACTTTATGCACCATGAGAAGAACTACCGAATTTACATTGCAAGAAAACACTTCGTCAGGTAACGGAGGATAAAAATGAAGATTGCAGTTGCGGGCATAGGATACGTTGGGCTGTCCTTGGCTGTTTTACTTTCGCAGAAACATGACGTGACGGCGGTGGACATTTGTCAGGATAAAGTCAGGCAGGTCAACAGCAGGATTTCGCCCATCCGGGACAAAGAAATTGAAGAATATATGCGGGGGCGGCATTTAAAGCTGTCCGCAACAACGGACGCTGAAACAGCCTACAGGGAGGCGGAGCTTGTCATTATAGCGACTCCTACGGATTATGACAGCCAGAAGGATTATTTTGATACGTCATCGGTGGAGGGCGTCATCGAGAAGGTCCTGTCTGTAAACACAAGCGCAACCGTCGTAATCAAGTCAACTATTCCCGTGGGGTTCACGAACCGGATGATACAGAGCCGCCAGACCTCCCGGATTTTATTCAGCCCCGAGTTTCTGCGGGAGGCCAGAGCGCTTCACGATAATCTATATCCTTCGCGCATTATTGTTGGACATAATACGGCGGACCAAGACGCAAGGGAACGCGCCCGATTATTTGCCGGATTGCTCAGCGGGGCGGCGCTGAAAGAGGACGTGCCGGTTTTGCTGATCGGAACAACGGAGGCGGAAGCGGTCAAACTGTTTTCTAATACATACCTTGCGCTTCGAGTGAGCTTTTTTAACGAACTGGATACTTATGCGGAGGTAAAGGAGCTCAACAGCGCGGAAATTATAGAGGGCGTATGCCTTGATCCCCGTATTGGCAGCCACTATAACAACCCATCCTTTGGATACGGAGGATACTGTCTTCCCAAGGATACCAAGCAGCTATTGGCAAACTATAGCAGTATTCCGGAAAAATTAATCAGGGCGATTGTAGAATCCAACCGGACACGAAAGGACTTTATAGCGGATCAGGTGCTGAAAAAAGCGGGATACTATTCTTATAGTGAAAAGATGGAATATGATTTGTCGCTGGAAAAGAGCGTCGTCATCGGCATTTTCCGGCTTACAATGAAATCCGGCAGCGATAATTTCCGGCAGAGTTCTGTGCAAGGCGTTATAAAGCGGCTCAAAGCAAAGGGGGCGGAAGTGATTATATATGAACCCTCTCTGGAAGATGGAACAACTTTTTTGGGAAGCAAGGTTGTCAATCATTTTTCCCAATTCAAAAAAATGTCAGACTGCATTATTGCGAATCGATATGAGAGCTGTCTTGATGATATAAAAGAAAAAGTATATACCAGAGATCTTTTTAAAAGGGATTAGAGAGGTAAACGGTTGGACATGGAACTGGTGATATTCGGCGCGCAGGGAATCGCCTTGGGCGCATACAGGGCAATTTGCGCGTTATACCCAAGGAGGAAGCCGCAGTGTTTCCTCGTGTCAAAGTTTGGAAAGGACCCGCAGCTCCTGGGAGGACTCCCGGTTCTGGAGGTTGCCGGCTTTGCCCGAGGATTATCAAAATCAGAAAAAGAGAACGTTGAGGTGTTGATCGCCACTCCAGAGAACGTAATGGATGGTATTGAGAATACCTTGGAGGAAAACGGCCTTCGCTGCTACAGCAGACTGACTTCTCTTCGCTGGGCAGACCTTATGGGCTATTACTATGCACAGGAAAAAGTCTGCATGCCGCTGGCGGCGCTGCCCATCGGCTGGCATAGACCACAGCTCCATATGTTTATGGCAAAATTTTATAAAGACCCCGCGCTAACGGAAGCCTTTGATAAACCGGAATGGATAACGCCTATACAAGTGGGAGCGCAGCTCTGCAAAGAGCGGGTCGCGGACCTTCTGGACTGCGACGGGGAAAATATCTCCTCTAAAAACAGCAATTATTCTGAGCTGACAGCCTTGTATTGGATATGGAAAAACCTCCTGATGAACACAACCTCCGGCGGCCCAGAGGAGTATTTCGGGCTGGCGCATTACCGAAGGATTTTGCGGCTGACAGCGGACGATATATTAAAACTGTCAGACAACGACGTGGATGCCGTTCTGCCTTATCCCATGCCGTATGAGCCGGACATTGCGTCCCACCACAGACGTTATTTATCCGAATCTGATTGGAACGCAGCGCTGGCGGCTCTTCGGGAGCTTCAGCCGGACTATGCGGAAGGTCTTCCCAAGATATTAGGGCAGCAGTATTTTTATAACTATAACATCATCCTGGCGCGTGGAAATGTGCTGGCGGACTATTGCGCTTGGCTGTTCCCAATTCTTGAGCGGATTGAACAGCTCAGCGTCCCAAAAGGTTGGGAGCGTCATGACAGATACATCGGTTATATAGGGGAAACGTTGGAAACGCTGTACTTTATGTATAACCAGGATAGACTGAATATTGTCCATACAGGGTGTAGATTCCTGACATGAATATACGCAGTCAAAAAGGAGGGAGCAGGTATGGAGTTTGAACTGATGGCGTCAATGATGTGCGCCAATTTTGGAAATCTGGAGCAGGAGGTACGGGATCTGGAGGCAGGAGGCATCGATTCGTTTCATATTGACATCATGGACGGACGGTACGTGCCCAATTTTGCCATGTCTTTGAACGATATGCGTTACATAGCGGGGGCCTCCTTGAAACCGATGGATGTTCACCTGATGATTGAGCATCCGAGCAACTGCGTGGGGCTGTTCTTGAAGGGACTGCGGCCGGGAGATACGGTGTATATTCATCCGGAAGCGGAGTATCATCCATCTACGACTCTGAAAAAAATCATTGACGCGGGGATGGTGCCGGGGATTGCCATCAATCCCGGAACATCAGTTGAAACTGTGCTGGAAATGCTGCGGATTGTGAAAAAAGTTTTGGTGATGTCGGTGAACCCGGGCAGTGCGGGACAGATGTACCTGCCTTACGTGGGGAAGAAAATCACAAAGCTTATTTCCCTCAAGGACGACATGGACTTTTCAATCTACTGGGATGGGGCGTGCAGCGCGGAAAAGATTCTGGAGTTCGCGCCGAAGGGCGTAAAGGGATTTGTTCTGGGGACAACGCTGCTGTTTGGACACGGAAAGCCTTACGGGGAAACATTAGAGAACATCAGGGAGCTGCGTTTTTAATGAACATAGGGCTTCTTTTATCCGGCGGGACCGGGACAAGACTGGGGGGAGAGATCCCAAAGCAGTACATAGAGGTGAGCGGAAGGCCGGTGATCGCTTGGAGTCTGGAGCGGCTGTTCAGGCACGAAGGAATCGAAGCGGTCCAGATTGCAGCGGACCCAATGTGGCAGGAAGCGGTCCGGCGTTGGATACCAGCGGAACACCTGGAGAAAAAGTTTATGGGATTCTCTCTGCCCGGAGAGAACAGGCAGTTGTCCATCCTGCATGGACTGGAGGATATCCGCCGGTACGCGGCAGATACAGATTATGTGCTCGTACACGATGCCGCGCGCCCAATGCTTACCGAGGCGTTAATTTCCGCGTGTCTTAAAGCGGTCACAGGCTACGACGGCGTGCTGCCGGCGCTGCCAATGAAAGATACCGTATATGCAAGCCTGGATGGAATGGCTATCTCATCCTTGCTGAATCGGAAAGAGCTTTTTGCCGGACAAGCGCCGGAGATATTCCAATTAGGCAAGTATTATGAAGCGAACATCATGCTGCCGCCAGATAAGCTTTTACAGATTAACGGCGCATCCGAACCGGCAGTCCTAGCAGGGATGGACATCCGCCTAATCCCGGGTGACGAGGGGAATTTTAAGATTACGACCCAGACGGATTTGGCTCGTTTTCAGGAAATCGCGGGGAGGTATCGCAAATGAAGGCCTGGGTACTGCATGGAGTAAATGATTTGCGGCTGGAGGAAATCCCAGTACCGGAGCTAAAAGCCGGGGAAGTATTGGTGGAAGTCCGGGCGGCAGGCATTTGCGGTTCGGATATTCCACGTATTTATAAAACGGGGACCTATTCCTTTCCAACAATTCCAGGGCATGAGTTTTCTGGTGAAGTTGTAAAGGTTGGGCCGGAGGCGGACGGCAGCTGGCAGGGAAAACGGGTAGGCGTTTTCCCGCTGATTCCCTGTAAAACATGTGCGCCCTGCCGGAAAATGATGTACGAAATGTGCAGGAATTACAGCTATCTTGGTTCCCGGCAGAACGGCGGCTTTGCGGAATATGCAGCTGTTCCGGCGGAGAATCTGCTGGAACTGCCCGCAAGTATAACCTTCGAGGAGGCGGCGATGCTGGAGCCTATGGCGGTAGCGGTACATGCCCTGCGAAGGCTTAGTCCCAGACCGGAGGAGACTGTTGCGGTATGCGGGCTGGGGACGATTGGCATGCTGCTTATTATGTTTCTGCGGGATGCAGGGGCAAAAAATATTCTGGCTATAGGAAACAAGGAATTTCAGAAATATATGCTTTCAAAGCAGCACATCACCGGGGAAAACTTCTGTGACAGCAGCAGGGAGAATGCCGTTCAGTGGCTGATGGACAAGACC
Organism: uncultured Clostridia bacterium; assembly: GCA_947058885.1. Lineage (GTDB taxonomy): Bacteria > Bacillota > Clostridia > Oscillospirales > Oscillospiraceae > Pelethomonas. Next base: position 29,705 of record CAMSIF010000003.1, on the reverse strand, counting down.
GGCGGCCGCGGCGCAGATGTGTTCTTTGAGTGTGTCGGGAAAAATGAGACCGTTTTGCAGGCGATTGATGCCTCCGCGCCAAGAGGGCGGGTCTGTTTAGCAGGTAATCCTTACTCCGGCATGACGCTGGACAAAAATACATATTGGAAGATCCTGCGAAATCAATTGACGGTCATTGGGACTTGGAACTCCAGCTTCACTCATACCTCGGACGATGATTGGAACTATATTCTGAAGCGGCTTGCTTTGGGCCGAATTCATCCAACTGACATTATTACTCACAGATTTTCTTTGGAGCAGATAAAGTGCGGTTTGGACATTATGTACAGGAAAAAAGACAACTACATCAAGATTATTGAAACCAGCGTTGGTTCAAACAACTTTGTGGAGGTATGACGAGATACTGCTAGTGAATTTACCTTTATGATTAAAAGAGAGGGACGGTGTGGCTAAAGCCACGCCGTCCCTTAAAAATGCTACATTCATGGTATCGAAAAGTATGGCTTTTTACAACCGTCCACAGTTGTCCGCCGTCCTTTTTCGCTCTGCAAGAGGCGTTATTCCAGCGTAAAGCGTCCGTTTACCTCCCGGAAGGACGCGCCGTAGAAGGCGGTCATGGCCTGAATAAGGTAGTCCGTATCCCTGGCCCCAGCGGTCTCGAAGCAGGAATGCATAGCCAGCTGCGCCAATCCGACGTCCACGGTATTCATGGAAACATGGGCGTTGGCGATAAGTCCCAGCGTGCCGCCGCCGGCCAAATCGGATCGGTTGGAGAAATGCTGTACCGGCACGCCCGCTTTTTTGCACAGAGCAGTAAAAACCGCCTGGGCAGGGCCGTCGGTGGCGTAGCGCACGCCGTGCTTGATAACCACGCCGCCGTTCATGGCAGGGCGGTGGGTGGCGTCGTGGTACTCGGGGTGGTTGGGGTGGACGGCGTGGGCGTTGTCAGCGGAGACCATAAAGCTGTTGGCCACGGCAGTAGCCCGCTCCCGGCCCAGGGCGGCGCAAATACGGTCCACAGCATCGCTGAGGAAGGTTCCGTCGGCCCCCTGCTTGGTGAGGCTCCCCACCTCCTCGTTGTCCAAAAGGGCGTAGAGGGGCACACTGCCGCTGTCCGGCGCGGCAAGGAATCCCCGGAAGCAGCCATAGGCGCACTGGAGGTCGTCCAGCCGGGGGGAGGAGAGGAATTCTCCCTCAGCGCCCCATGTCAGGCCCCGCTGGCGCAGGCAAAGATACAGGTCCGTTCCCAGAATATCCTCCGGCGCACAGTTCGCCGCCTTGGCTACAAGGGCGCGGAAGGTCCCCTTCTCATCTCCCAGTCCCATCAGAGGGATGGTATCGCACTTGGCGTCGTATTTATAGCCATTATTGGCTTCCCGGTTCATGTGGACGGCCACATTGGGAATGAGGAGCAGGTCCTGGTCCACATATACCAGCCGGGACTCAATGGCATCCGCCGTCTGCACCAGCACGCGGCCCGCCACAGTCAGGGGACGGTCCAGCCAGGGTGCGCAGAGCATACCGCCGTAACGCTCCGTATTGATGCGCACATATCCCTCCGGCCCGGCGAGTTCGGCGTTCTCCTTGACATGGAAGGTTGGGGCGTCGGAATGGCTGGCAGAAATCATGAAGCCGGTAAAATCCTCCTTCGGCACCCGGAAGGCCAGCAAGGCGGAGCCGTTGCGGGTGACATAATATTTTCCGCCCGGGGTCAGCAGCCAGGTTTGACTCTCAGCCAGACGGGTATATCCCGCCGCCTGAAGCTCCCTCCCCAGATTTTCCACCGCGTGGAACCGGCTGGGACTCTCCGCGATAAAGGTCAAAAGATCGTTCATGTTGCATCTCCTCCAAAATATAAATATAAATTAGTAGAACCAAACAAAGGCATGATGGACAGTCTCCTTTCCCTGTCCGCTCTGGATTTCCACCTGATGCCGGCCGTCCTCCAGCTGGGCGTAGAGGCAGCGGACAGGGGTTCCCAGCAGGATTTGGCGGCGAAACGCCACCTCCACTGTGGCGGGGAGGTTTTCGTAGACCTCCTGGGGCAGGGCCTCCAGGGCGTAGTCATAGTAACAGATGTTATTGACATGGTGGTTGGTATCAATGTCCCGGCGTCCTGCGGTGGTGGCAAAGGCGGTGGGCGTACCCTCAGGGGTTTTGCCGTTGCTGGGGATGGGGGTGTCGAACAAAGCCCGTTCATCCATCTCATAGGCGGCCCGGACCTCGCTGCTGACCCGCGCCGCTCTGCCAGTAGACGTGTTCACCAAAATCCACCGGGAGGTGGCCCGGGCGGCCAGTGTCCCGCCATTGTAGACGAGAAAATCCCGGACGGAGGTAAAGCCGTCCATGGCCCGGGGCCAGGTCTGCACAGTCAGATGGTCCCGCCACTGGGGCCGCTCCAGCATCTCCAGCCGCCAGCCGCTGAGAATCCAAAACACGCCGTTGCGGGGGATGTCCTTCATGCCGAAGCCCCGCTCGTCGGAGGCAATGGCGGAAGCTTCCTGCAAAACCCGCAGCAGGCCCCGATGGTTCATCCGCTGGTCGGGACCAATATCCGGGTAGATGACATCGGTTTCATAGGTAAAATATGGCGTACATATCACTCCTGTTTCCAGTAATCGTAAAGCTATTGTACCCCGAAAAGAGCCGCTTGTCAAAGGCCAAATATCCAAGACAGAACCTTCCGGCGGGAGGAACCAGCCCCGAGGCGGAAAAATTTTTCAACCCCCCCTTGACTTTCCATCTGCTGGAGGGCGTATGATGTGCTTAGACGCCGGGACCGCTGGAGGCGGCCCCGTGAAAGGAGGAGAAAGAAATGTCTATGGCATCAATTGCGGCAATCCTTTTTGTAATGGTCCTGTCCATAGCCCTGCCGCTGGGCATTATGCTGTTCCTGCGCAAACGGGGCGGACGGTGGTTTCCCTTCCTGGTGGGAGCGGTTACGTTTCCGCTCTTTGCGCTGGGGCTGGAGCAGTCGGTCCACGCCATGGTCCTCCGGAGTTCTCTGGGGGAGGTGATTTCAGGAAATATCTGGCTCTACGCCCTGTACGGAGGGCTGGCGGCAGGAATTTTTGAGGAGCTGGGCCGGTTCGCCGCCTTCAAGCTGGCGCTGCGGGAACCCGCCAGACGTCTCGCTTCCCTTTGCTACGGCGCGGGTCACGGGGGCATTGAGGCCCTGCTGCTGACAGGCGTCACAATGGCTAACAACCTGATGCTGGCCCTTACCGTCAACCGGGGCGGTACGCTGCCGCCGGAAGTCCAGGACGCGGCGGCACAGCTGGCGGCGGTTCCAGCCGGGATGTTCCTGTGGGCCGGATTTGAGCGGGTATCGGCCATCGGGCTGCACATGGCCAACTCTGTTCTGGTGTTCGCCGCCGCCACACAGCCGGGAAAGCGGCGGCTTCTCCCAACCGCTATCGCTATCCACGCCGCAGCCAATTTCCTCGCGGTGGTTTTGAACGCCAAGGTTGGCGTACTGGCGGCGGAGCTGGCCGCCCTGGCGGTGACGGTTCTGGCGGTCCTTCTGGCGGCGGGAATCTACAAAAATCTTCCGGAAAATGAGGAAAACCCTTGACGTTCCCCCTGGTGGAAGGTATATAATAGGGCTGAAAGTTGAGGTGCGGCCCGTGAAGATCAACGAGGTAGAGGCCCTGGTGGGCATCACAAAGAAAAATATCCGGTTCTACGAGGAAAAGGGCCTTCTGTCCCCCAGCCGCAACAGTGAGAACGGCTACCGGGACTACGGGCAGGCCGAGGTAGACGTTCTCCGGCGTATCAAGCTTCTTCGGAAGCTCGGGGTTCCCATTGATGAAATCCGCCGGATGCAGGAGGGGACCCAGACTGTGGGAGACGGTATGCGCCGCCACCTGGTAACCCTGGAGCGGGAGCGGCAGAACATCGACGAGGCCGTGCGCTTGTGCGCCCTGCTGAAGGACAAGGAGATGCCCCTCAGCCAGCTGGACGCCCAGAGCGTACTGGAAGAGATGGAGATGCTGGAGCAGTCCGGCGCGACTTTCCAGAACAAGCAGCAGCAGGACATCCGTATCCGCTACATTGCGCCTATTGCCATCGCGGCGGCAGCGGTGGTGGTGCTGGCGGCACTCGCTGGTCTTTTTGTGTGGGGCCTTTTGCTCGACTCCGCGAACGCGCCGCCCCTGGCGGCGGTTGTGGTCCTGCTGGCGGTTTTGATATTTCCGATAATAGGCGTTCTGCTGGCGTTGTTCCAGCGGATCAGAGAAATTAGCAAAGGAGAGGCCGACGATGCAAAGAAATACTAATATGACGCCTCCGGGCAGCCGGAGCAAAAAGAAAATTGCCCCCATTGTGGTAGCGGTGCTGGTTGTGTTGTATGTGGGCCCGATGGTGGGTATGCTGGCTATGACGGCGGGGCTGGTGGACGGCGCTGGAGCTGGGGCTATCGCTCCCTTCCTGCTGCTGTACGCCTTTGCTGGCGGCGCGGTGATTGTGGGCGTGCTGTGGGCTATGGCCCAGCGGCTTCAGGAGATTGACGGCGGAGAGGAAGAAGATGCCAAAAAATATTGATGCCAATAGGGCCCAGCGGCAGGCTCAGCGGCGGAATTCCGCTATTCTCAGCGCGGTTTTGTCCACCCTGTTCCGCCTGCTGGCGGCGTGGGTGCTGCTGTGGATGCGCACCAGTACTACCCCCTCCGGATTTGTCTCCAAGCTGCTTCTGCTGGTTGCTGTGCTGGATCTGGGGAGCGTACTCCCCATCTGGATAAGTCTTCGGACAAGATTAAAAGAAATTCAAGGAGGAGAAGAAGATGCTGCTGCTCAATATTGACCACGTGCCTGGAAGTGAAATCGAGGCCCTTGGGATTGTGAAGGGGACTGTGGTACAGTCGAAAAACTTTGGCAAGGACTTTATGGCCGGGATGAAAACCCTGGTAGGCGGCGAAATTACCGGCTACACGGAGATGCTGGTGGAGGCCCGTCAAATAGCCACCAAACGTATGGTGGACGAGGCCGAAGCCCTGGGGGCCGACGCCATTATCAATATCCGCTTTGGATCGTCCTCTGTGATGCAGGGGGCCGCCGAGGTCATCGCCTACGGTACGGCGGTGAAGCTGAAAAAGACATTTTGATTGTGAAAAGACAAGGCCGGGACCGCAAAGGCGGTCCCGGCCTTTTTGTATCCGGAGGACGCTTCTACCCGATTTCCCCCTGGCGGATGGCGTCCGCCAGCTCCTTGGCGTAGTAGGTGATGAGCATATTTGCCCCGGCCCGGAAGACAGAAAGGGCTGTCTCGCACAGTATACGCCTCTCATCCACCAGTCCGGCGGCAGCGGCGGACTTAATCATGGCGTACTCCCCAGAAACCGAGTAGGCGCACAGAGGCAGGTCAAAAGTGTCCGCGCACTCCCGGATCACGTCCAGGTAGCTCAGGGCGGGCTTCACCATCAGAATGTCCGCCCCTTCCGCCGCGTCCAGGGCGCACTCCCGCAGGGCCTCCTTGCGGTTGTGGGGGTCCATCTGGTAGCTCTTCCGGTCCCCAAAGGCCGGAGCGGACCCGGCGGCCTCGCGGAAAGGACCATAGAAGGCGGATGCGTACTTGGCGGAGTAAGCCATAATGGCCGTATTTTGATAACCGTTTTCGTCCAGGGCCCGGCGCAGCGCGGCCACGTGGCCGTCCATCATGTCCGAGGGGGCTACCATGTCCGCCCCGGCGGCGGCGTGGCTGACAGCAATCCGGGAGAGGATGTCCAGGGTCTGGTCGTTGTCCACGTCATGGCCGCAGAGGATGCCGCAGTGGCCGTGGTCCGTGTACTCACACATACACACGTCCGTAATGACGCAGAAAGCGGGATACTTGGCCTTGATTGCCCGGACAGCCTCCTGGATAACGCCCCGCTCCACCCAGGCAGAGGAGCCGCAGGCGTCCTTATGAGCCGGAAGTCCGAAAAGGATGCACCGGGAGACGCCGTGAGCAAGGCACTCCTCCACTGCTTGGCACACACTGTCCAGGCCATAATGGTTTTGTCCCGGCAGGCTGGGGATGGGGCGGACGCCGGAGAGGGCCTCATCCACAAAGATGGGGTAGATAAGCGCGTCCGGGCTCAGGCGGGTCTCCCGGCACAGCCGGCGGATCTCTTCTGTCCGCCGCAGGCGGCGGGGACGGTTGGTCAGTTCCATAAAAGGGTCTCCTTCCACAAACAAGGTTGTTTATCCGGCGAACCGGCCGCCGCCCCACCAGTGGGGTACCAGCTCCCGGAGGCGGACAGTCCTCCTGCTGGCATAGTCCAGCAGAATTTCAATATCGCCGCTGCCGCGGTCCAGCTGCATCATGAATTCCCGGCAGGCGCAGCAGGGCGGTCCTACCGTCCCGTCCGGCATGACCGCCGCCACCTTATCAATCTGGCTCTCGCCATTGGTAATCATATTGGCAATGGCGTTACGCTCCGCGCACATGCCCAGAGAGGCGGCAGTATCAATGCACACCCCTAGGTAGATATTTCCCGCCTTTGTCAGCACCGCGGCGGCCACGCCGCCAGCCTCTATGAAGGGGGAAATCGTCCTGTCATGCTGGACCTGCCGGGCGGCGGTATACAGCTTTTCCCAAATATCCATTTCTTTACCTCACTTTTACTGCCATCTCCACCAGCGCGTCAATCGCGGCCCGTTCCGCTACCTGGACAGGAATTCCGTAATGCCGGGCCTGGGCGGCGGTCTGCTCCCCGATGCAAAGGCCGGTGATTTTGGAAAAATCCGCGTCTGCGCCTACGGCGGCGGAAAAGCCCTTGACTGTGGAGGCGGAAGTGAAGGTAACATAGTCAAAACGTCCAGCCTCCAGCGCATCGCGCAGCTCCGGCGAGAGGGAGTTACAGCAGACTGTGCGGTAGACAGCGGTATCGCGAAACGCCCGTCCCGCCTTTGCCAGAGCGTCCGTCAAAGCGGAGGAGCCTTCCTCCGCCCGCAGCAGCAGGATTTTCCCGTCGGCCACCTCCGCCAGCGCGCTGCCCAGATGGGCGGCGTCGTATATGTCTGGAACCAAATCCGGGGTCAGGCCGCAGGCCTTCAGCGCGGCGGACGTGCCGGGACCAATTGCCGCCAGCTTCACGCCTCCCAAAGCCCGCGCGTCCTTTCCCATCCGCTCCAGGCAGTCCCAGAACGCTTCCACTCCGGCGGCGCTGGTGAAGGCCAGCCATTCATAGTCTTTCAAGTCCTCCAGGGAAGGACAGGGGACAATAGGAACCGTCTCTATGCAGGGGTATTCCACTACATCCGCCCCCAGAGCCCGCAGCTTACCCGCCAGGGTTCCGGACCGTTCCCTGGGACGAGTCACCAAAATCCTCTTTCCGTGGAGAGGCAGACGTTCAAACCAGCAGAGCTTCTCCGCCAGAGCGCACACGCCTCCCACCACCAGAACGGCGGGACTCCTGATGTCCATCTTCTCCGCGCCAGCGCACAGTGTCCCCAGCGTGGCGGAGCACCGCCGCTGAAAGGCCATTGTGCCGTTTTCCACAATGGCGGCGGGGGTCCCGGCATCCATTCCGGCATCCAGCAGTCCCTTAGTAATCGCAGGCATCGCCGCCACGCCCATCAGGAACACCAACGTTCCGCCAAGACGGACCATGGCCTGGAAGTCCAGGGAGAGCTCCCCGCCCGCCCGGGCATGGCCAGTGATAATGTGAAGGGAGGAGCTGTAGTCCCGGTGGGTCACGGGAATCCCGCCGTAAGCCGCCGCCGCGACAGCGGACGTGACGCCGGGAATCTCCTCAAATTCCACCCCGTTTTGGAACAAAAACTCCAGTTCCTCTCCTCCCCGGCCAAAAACAAATGGATCGCCCCCCTTCAGCCGCACCACGTTCCGGCCCGCCTGGGCCTCCTCCAGCAGAATGCGGTTGATGGCATCCTGAGGGACCGGGTGGTTGGAGGCGGATTTCCCTACGTCAATCCGCCGGGCCGCCGCCGGAATCAGCGACAGCACAGCGGGGCTTACCAAGCGGTCAAACACCACCGCATCCGCCGCCGCCAGAGCTTCCCGGCCCTTGCAGGTCAGCAGTCCCGGGTCGCCGGGACCCGCTCCCACCAATGTCACTTTTCCCGGCATACCGCCGCCTCCTTCATTCTCCGGGCCAACTCCCGGGCCAGTTCCTCCCCTTGGGAACGGGGACCGCTGACGTGGTCCCGGCTCATCCGTTCTGCCCCGTCTACGTACAATCCGGTAATGGTAATGACGCCGTCTTCTGTCACCGCGTGGGCGGCCACGGGGGAGGAGCAGCCGCCGTCCAGAGCGCGGACAAAAGCCCGCTCCGCCAAGGCACAGTCCTCCGCGTTCCGCTCCCTGAGACACTCCAGAACCGAACTATCCAAACCAGCGCGGCGCTGGACCGCCAAGATTCCCTGCCCGGCAGCGGGGAGGATTTCCTCCACCGAAAAATACCGGCTGATACGGCCCTCCAGTCCCAGCCGTTTCAGCCCAGCCGCCGCCAAAACCAGGGCCCCGTATTCCCCGCTGTCCAGCTTTCGCAGCCGGGTGAGCACATTGCCCCGGATAGGGGCGGTTTCGATATCCGGGAACAGCTCCTTCAGCTGCAACCGCCGCCGCAGGCTGGAACAGCCAATAGGGCCCCGAAGCTCCGCAGTCCCCAGGGGCAGCACCAGGGCGTCACGCGGGTCCTCCCGGCGGGTAAAGGCCGCCAGCGGCAAATCCGGCGGAAGGTCCATAGGAAGGTCTTTGCAGCTGTGGACCGAGAGGTCCGCCCGGCCCTCTCGGAGGGCGGCGTCCAGCTCCCGTACAAAAAGGCCTTTGCCGCCGATTTTGTCCAAGGGCCGGTCCAGAATCCGGTCCCCTGTGGTTTTCATGGTAAGTAATTGCAGTTCTATTTCCGGATGCGCCCTGGCGATGGCGTCCATCACCAGCTCCGCCTGAATGACCGCCAGACGGCTCTCCCGGCTTCCGATTGTCAGTTTCATCCGTCCATCTCCTCCAGAACCTGCCGGATACGGCGGGCGGCCTGGGCGGTCCGCCTGTGGCGGCGGCCGTCCCCCGCCACGCCAGCCACCAGCCCCTCTCCCTCGCAGATGGCGGGAAAGAAAAAGCCGCAGTCTGCCGGACAATCCGCCCGGTTGAAGAACAGGCCCGCCTGACGGGCTTCTTGGCCCACGGCGGCATTAACCTGGGGGTCGTCCGTGGCGGCCACCGCCAGAAACGCGCCCTCCAAGTCCCCGGTCCGGTAGGGGCGGGGAATATGCCGGACCCCCTCCGCCGGACCGGCCAGCTGTGGCGATATGACCGTAACCTCCGCGCCAAATCTCCGCAGGACATTGGCCCGCCGCAGGCCCACGGTCCCGCCGCCCACTACCACGGCGGCCCGCCCCGTCAGGTCAATAAACAGCGGAAAACGTTTATTTCCCATTGGGCTCCTCCGGGGCCGCGTCCGGAACAGCGGCCTCCGCCGGAGCGGGCTCCTGTTCTTCGGACGGCTTTAGGGCCTGTGCCTCCAGGGCCGCTTTTTTCGTCACGAACAGAGCCTCCCGGCCATGGGGGTACTTACGTTTATTCACCACCAATACGGCCAGCGCCGCTGCCACCAGCAATACGCTGAGCAGCTGGCTGACCCGGACCGGCTGTCCAAACAGCTTCCAGCCAAAGAGATAGAGACTGTCTGTGCGCATTCCCTCAATCCAGGTACGGCCAATGCCATACCAGATGAAGTAGAAGCAGGCGCTCTCTCCGTCGAAGGTGCGGGCCTTGGCGATGACAAACACAATCAGCAGCAGGCCTACAAGATTCCACAGGCTCTCGTAGAGGAAGGTAGGGTGAACCTCAATAAATTCCGTGGTGGAGGTCCACAGACGCATCCGCCAAGGGACGGTGGTTTCTCCGCCAAAGGCTTCCCGGTTGACAAAATTCCCCCAGCGGCCCACCGCCTGTCCAATGAGCAGGCCCATGACTCCCAGGTCCGCAAAGGCACCGAAGGAAAGTCCCTTCTTTTTGCAAAAAATCTTCAAAACAATATAGGCGGTAATGACCGCGCCGTAGATGGCCAGACCGCCGTCCCAAATGGCCACCATCCGGCCAACGTCCAGACCTCCATCCGCAGTGCGGTAGAGGTCCAGATAAAACAACACGTAGTAGATTCTAGCTCCAATGATACAAAGAGGAATCTGCCAGATTATCATATCGTAGACATTATCCTCTGTGAGACCATAGTCCTTTGCCCGGCGGCAGCAGAACAGCACCGCTAAAATCAACCCCAGGCAGATGATAATTCCATACCAGCGGATACCGTTGCCGATGTTCACCGCCACGGTGGATGGGTTAAACTCCCAGTCTCCGAAGAGACCGGGAAAACTGATGGGCATATCGCTTCTTGCATACATACGTTATTTCCTCCTTAGCGGCGCGTCAGTTCCCTGGCTCAATGAGGGAGAAAGCGGCGCGGCATTCCGTGACGTTCTCCCGCAGGAACGCCTCCACATCCGCCTTTGTGACAGAGTCGAAAATTTCCGGGAAGTGGTAGTAGTCATAGCCATGGAAATATCCCTCCGTCATGCTGACGGCGATATTCTCAAAGGAATTCAGGCTGCGGATCATTTGCCCCTGGGCGGCGCGGCGGATTTGCTGGTAGAACGTCCCGCTGATCCCCTGTTCCCCCAGCCGCCGGGCCTGGCAGGTAATCTCCTCAAACACGCGGCGGGGTTCCTTGGTATCACCGCCCACGTAGAGGTAGGCCGCGCCGGGCAGGAGGTCAAAATTCCCGCCCAAGCTGCCGTTAATAACCCCCTCCTCGTAGAGTCTGGTATAGAGAGGGCTGCTCTCCCCGAAGAGCACATCGCAGGCCATGTCGCCGATGATACTCTGACGGAGATGGTCCTCGCCCTCCGCCGGAGGATGGCACTTGTAGCCCGCAAGGAACATAGGCATGGAGATTTCCATCGTCATCCGGGCCTCTTTTCTGGCGGGAAACGGGTCCTCCGCCTGGCCGTAGTCCCGGAGAGCGGCGGGACCGCTTTCCCGGGGCAGGATGGCTTCCGCCTCCGCTGTCACACGTTCCGGGTCCATGCCCCCCACGCAGACCAGAATCATATTGGAGGGTGTATAGAACGCCTTGTGGCAGTCGTAGAGGGTCTGGGGGGTAATAAGGCGGATGCTCTCCTGCGAGCCCAGCACAGAGACGCGGGCGGGACTGTCCTTGTACAGGCATCCCATCAGATTGGAATAGACCCGCCAGTCCGGGTCATCCTCCGTCATCTGGATTTCCTGGCCAATAATGCCCCGCTCCTTTTCAACGCTCTCCTGGGTGAAGTAGGGGGTAGAGACGTATTCCAGCAGAATGCGCAGGTTTTCATAAAATTTCTCCGTACAGGTGACATAGTAAGCGGTGATAGCGCTGCTGGTGAAGGCGTTGTCCGAAGCCCCGTTCTTTGCGAAGGCCTGCATAACGTCGCCCGTCTCGCTGTCAAACATCTTATGTTCCAGATAGTGGGCAATACCGGCCGGAGTATCCTGCCACTGTCCCCCCAGCTGGAAGCGCATGTCCATGCCGCCGTACCGGACGGCAAAAAAGGCGTAGCTCTTAGCGTGACAGGGCTTGTTAACCACCACAACCTCCAGTCCGTTAGAAAGCTGCCGCCGGAAAACCTTTTCCCCCAGGCGGGGGTACTCCTTTATACTCATGCCTAGGCCTCCCTTCCTCTCAGGAAATAGACTGTATCGGGCTGGACCGCCGCCGCTGCGGCCATAACCCGTTCCCGGGTTACGGGGAGTATCCCTTCTTTCAATTCCTCCAGAGTTCCCGCGTCCTTCAAAACCCCGCAGCCTATCAAAAAGTCCTCCAGCGAAGCGGCGGAGTCCTCCACGGAGCGCAGGGCACAGCGAATGGATGTCCTGGCGGCCTCAAATTCCCAGTCCGCCCAAACACCGTTCTTCAGGTCCTCCAGCTGGGCCAGGATTTCCTCCATAGCCCTATCATAGTCTCTGGGTTCAATGCCGGACGAGATCGTAATCAGCCCCTTTGTCCAGTAGTAGGTGCTGTCCGCGTAGTAGCACAGGGACAGCTTTTCCCGTACGTTCAGAAACAGCTTGGAGCTGGATGTGCCGCCGAACATGGCGTTCATAATCATGTTGGCGGGCCTGTCAGCGCACTCCGTCCGGCAGCCGATGCACAGTTTGCCCTGAGTGACATCCATTTCCTCCGTCACCACGCGGTGTTCCGGGCGGGCCGGAAGCCGCAGGGCGGGTTCCAGCCGGATTTCCCCCTCACGGGGCAGCGTGGAGAAAGCCTGGACAAACGCGCCCTTTACTCGTTCCTCCGGTGCGCTGCCGCAGTAAAAGAGCTCCAGCCGGGCCCGGGGCAGAATCGACTGGTAGTGGGCCTCCAGGGCCTCCGGGGTGACGGCTTCCACATCCTGCGCCGCGCCCATACGGCCTATACCAAAGGGCTCCCCGGCGCACATCTCCTCTATCAGGCGGCGGGATGCATAAGAGCGTTTGTCATTGACAGTGCTGCGGATGAGGTCCGCCAGATTTTCCCTCTCGCTGGCAATATACCCGGCGTTCAAATGTCCGTCCTGAAGGGCTGGAGAGAGAAGCATCTCTCCCAGCAGGTCTGTCAGGGGCTCCAGCAGCCGCTCTCCGGAGGGGAGGTATCTGTCGTCTATACAGCTGGCCGCAAAGCCGAGCAGCTGTATTTCCCCCTTTTTTCGTACCGTGGGCTCCAGGCGGGCCCCATAGAGCATGTCCAGTTCCCGGCCCAGAGACGTCATATCCGGAAAGCGGGCTGTCCCCCGGCTGAGGACGTTTACCAAGAGAGCGTTAGGGGCCGCCGTCTCCCGGCGCAGGGGCACCGCCAGCTGTGCGCTGAGAAAGCTGGTTTTGAATTTTTCTGATGGGACATAAGTCAAATACATATTTGCGCCAATCTGTTGCCGCGTCATGTTCGGGTTTCTCCTTCTTTAGTCAAATCCCTCCTAGTATATACCATTTTCCGCACATTTTCCATAGAATGACTGTAAATTTTTTTGGGAGCTGTTTGGGCTTCCACGCTGGAAACGAGAACCTATGGATTACAGCGCACGCGAAAAGTTCCCTATTGACTTTAATCCGAAACCGTACTATACTCCTGTAGTACGAAACCGTACTCAAGGAGGAACCCCTGCCTATGGAAAACTGCCGTGCTCTGAACCGCCGCCTGATGGTAGCCGTTAACCTGATGGACGGCTTTTATTACAGCTGGGCCCGCCGATCCGGTGTATCCGGCCATACCCTTGCTCTCCTCTACGCGCTGGACGACGGCCTTCCCCACTCCCAGAAGCAGATTAGCGAGGAATACCTCATCCCTAAAACCACCCTCAATACGGTGGTCAAAGCCTGCCAGGAGGCGGGCTATCTCACCCTGGAGCATATGCCGGGCCAGCCACGGCAGCGACGGATCTGCCTCACCGAAGCCGGCAGGGCCTATGCCCGTCAGGCCTTGGAGGAGCTGTACCATACCGAGGACGCCGCCATGGCGGCTACTCTCCGGCTGTTTCCGGAGGAGGTGGTCCCGGCAATGGAGTACTACGTCGCCCAACTGAGGGCGGCCTTTGCCGGAAAATTTTCTAAGAAAGAGGAACCCTGATTATATGAGAATTCAATTATCTGAGCATTTTACCTACTCAAAATTACTGCGTTTTACCTTCCCATCCGTTATCATGATGATTTTCACCTCCATTTATAGCGTAGTGGACGGCGTGTTTGTGTCCAACTTTGTTGGTAAAACGCCCTTTGCCGCAGTAAACCTTATCATGCCCCTGCTGATTATCCTGGGGGCTCTGGGGTTCATGATTGGTACCGGCGGCACCGCCATCGTGGCGAAAACCCTCGGCGAGGGCAAACCGGAGCTGGCCAATCAGTACTTTTCTCTGCTGGTCTATACCGGACTCATTGGCGGCACAGCGGTAGGGGTACTGGGCATTTTGTTTGTCCGGCCCGTTGCGGCGGCCCTGGGCGCGGAGGGCCAGATGCTGGAGGACTGCGTGCTCTACGCCCGAATTATCCTCGCCGCAAATCCCTGTTTTATCCTGCAAAACATATTCCAGAGCTTTTTTGTTACCGCCGAGAAGCCCAAGCTGGGCCTCTATGTCACTGTAGGGGCCGGTCTGACCAACATCGTTCTGGATGCGCTGTTGGTGGCGGTATTCCCTATGGGACTGGCGGGCGCGGCAGCCGCTACCGCCCTCAGTCAGATGGTGGGCGGTCTGGTTCCCATTCTGTACTTTCTCCGGAAAAACGACAGCCTCCTGCGTCTCACCAAAACAAAATTCTACGGAAAAATCCTGCTGAAAACCTGCGCCAACGGCTCTTCGGAATTGATGAGCAATATTTCCGCCTCCGTGGTGACCATTCTCTATAACCTCCAGCTCATGCGGCTGGCCGGGGAGGACGGCATCGCCGCCTACGGGGCCATTATGTATGTCGCTTTCATCTTTGCCGCGATTTTTATCGGCTATGCCGTGGGCAGCGCGCCCGTCATCAGTTTCCACTACGGCGCGGAAAACACAGATGAACTGAAAAGCCTTCTGCGTAAAAGCGTGGTTCTGACGGCGGTCTCAGGGGCGGCTATGGCTCTGCTGGCAACGCTGGCCGCCGCGCCTCTTTCCAAGATTTTTGTGGGCTACGACCAGGACCTCTACCAGATGACGGTCCACGGCTTCCAGCTGTTTTCATTCTCGTTCCTGCTCAGCGGTTTTAATATTTTCGGCTCCTCCTTCTTCACCGCCCTGAACAACGGCCTCATCTCCGCCCTTATCTCTTTCCTGCGAACCCTGGTCTTCCAGTGCGCCAGCGTTCTCATCCTGCCAGTTTTTCTGGAGCTGGACGGGGTCTGGCTCTCCATCGTGGCGGCGGAGGCGGCGGCCTTTGCCGTTACGCTGGCCTGTCTTGCCGCCAACCGGCGGACTTATCAGTACTAACGTCCCTGTTTTCGTTACAAGTTCTTTACAATGCGGCAAATCCGTTGATTCTTTTCCAAAGTTATGCTACAATGTTGAAAATACTTGCTGCGGGCCGCGTCTAGACATGCCGCCCGGGAGAAGGGACGGATTTTGTCGTGAAATATTGGGGAAGATTATTGGCGGCGGTGTGCCTTGCTGTCCTGTTCGCCCTGCCGCAGGCCCGCGCGGCGGAGACAGCGAGCGCACTCCGCTCCACCTCCGCAGTCTATGTCAACGACCAGCCCGCAGATATTGTCGGCTATTATATAGGAGGAAGCAACTACTTCCGTTTACGGGATCTGGCGGCGGCCCTTGCGGGAACCTCCAGCCAGTTTGACGTTATTTGGAACGGCGTGGAGAACCGGGTAGAGCTGTCCACGGGTACCTCCTACACAGGCGGCAGTGCGGACAGCGAACTGACGGACGCCGTTTGGGCGGCCCCCTCCACGTCAAGCCTGTTTGTGGATGGTCAGGCTATGGAACTCGCCGCCTATGTCGTGCAGGGCAGCAACTTCTACAGCCTGCGGGATTTGGGGCAGATTCTGGGCTTCGATGTCCGCTGGCTCCCGGAGCAGGACAGCATCTGCCTTTACACCGGTCTGGGCGGCACGGCGCGTCTCGCGGAGACCTCCGGCGGCAACCTGCGGGTCATGAACCGTGAGAAGAGTACTCAGCGTTGGGGCAGAACCTGCTACTCCTATCTCTACGCGGAAGCGGGGACCATTTCCGTTTTTGACGTCTCCCAGGATGGGCAAGGAGAGACGCTCTCTGTGGACACCTACGACAGCGGTTCCTTTACGCTGCTCTCCTCCACAACTGTACCTATGGAGCTGGATTTCTTCGGCGGTTTTTATGCCGGGGAGCATTATAATTATATCGTCTTCGGCTGCAATAACATTGAGGAGGACAGTAGCAAGGAGGTCATCCGGATTGTCAAGTACAGCAAGGACTTTGACCGTCTGGGCGAGGTCTTTATCACCAGTGCGCAATGCGCCACGCTTCGGCCCTTTGACGCCGGTACCCTGCGGATGAGCGAGTGGGGGTCTGAGCTGGTCATCCACACCTCGCGGGCCACAAACGCCGCGGGAGAGAAATTGGACCACGAATCCCAGCTGACGATTATTCTGAACACGGATACCATGGAGATTGTCAACGACCTGGGCCTGTACCAGGGCAACTATGTTACCCCCTCCTATAACCAGTTTGTCCGGCACGACGGCGGTCTGTTTGTCCTTCTGGACCACACAACCAGCTCCACGCGCGGTCTCGTACTGCATCAGTACACCGGCGCGTCCTATGACGCTTCCATGCTGCTGCCCATCCCCGGCGACAACGCCGCCAGCTGCACCGGTATTACGGTAGGCGGCTTTGAGATTTCGGGCAGCAGCTACCTGGCGGCTATCAACTCTGTGGACCACCAGCTGGTGACAGTCTATACGGACTACACCCTGGAGGGCCTGTCCCCGGACGAGCGGGAGATTGTCCTGCTCTCCTGCGGCAAAGATAACACCAGTGAGGTTACACAAACCGTTTTGACGGACTACGTTGGCTCCGGGAAACTGGGCAGCACCCCCTACCTGGTGAAGCTGGCGGAAGACCGGTTCATGGTTTTGTGGGAGGAGTTTTCCTATTACGAAACCAATTCCCGCGCTTATGGTGTGATGGACAACGGCGTCCGCTATGTGGAAGTAGACGGGAGCGGCCATCCGCTGACAGAAGTCCGGTCCGTGGCAGACGCCCGGCTCTCCTACGACTGCCAGCCCATATACAAAGACGGAGAGGTCCTTTGGTACGTCAACGCCAAAGCCGGGAGACTGTTCTACAGCATCAACGCGTAAAATAAAACGAGATACGTCCGCCGGCTCCCGCTGGGAGACGGCGGGCCTCCTCATATCGCGCCTCAACGAAAAAATCTTTGCCCCTGCGGCGGTTCCCATACGCAGGGGCGGGAAAATAGAAAGTTCACGTAATGATAAAAACAGAAGGGAGAACATTCTATGTACAACAAACGGCTGCTGCCATGGTTCAACGAGCCAAACGCCCCGGAGGCAATTTTTTTGAAAAAAGGGCCTAACGTCCGCTGGGCCAGCGGTTTCAAGGGGGCGGACTCCTACGTGCTCATGACCCCAAACGGCGGCTTCCTGATTACAGATCCCCGTTACACCGAACAGGCGGGGCTAGAAGCGCCGGATTTTACCGTGGTCGATTGGCGGTCCACCGGCGGCAGCGTCATGAAAGCCGTTGCCCACATCCTGAAGGAGCAGAAGCTCCAGAGCATGGCCTTTGAGGCGGATGTCTTGAGCTTCAACGAACACCGCGCCTTAAGCGATGCGGCAGACGCGGAGCTTTTGCCCACGGAAAATGTGATTGAGCAGCTTCGCAGCGTCAAAACGCCCCAGGAGGTGGAATACCTGCGGGCCGCCTGCGATATCGCCTGCCGGGCCTTCTACCGCATTCTGGACGACATCCGCGTTGGCGTCACGGAAAAGGAGCTGGCGGCAAAGCTGTCCTCCTATATGGTGTTTGAGGGGGCGGATACGCAGCCCTACGGCAACATCCTCATTTCCGGACCTAACACCAGCCTTCTCCACGGAATTCCATCCGACCGCGCCATTCAGTACGGAGATTTTGTACTGATGGACTACGGCTGTCAATTTAACGGCTACATGAGCGATATGACCCGCACGGTGGTGGTAGGGAAAGCCAGCAGCCGTCAGAAGGAAGTCTATGCCCTGGAAAAGCAGATGCTGGAGGATTCTCTCGCGGTTATGCGGGCGGGCGCAAAGTGCGCGGATGTATACGAGGCTTCCATTCAGGCTATCAAGGACACGCCCTACTTCCAGTATCACTACGGCGGTATCGGCCACGGTATCGGCCTTTTTGTCCACGAGGTTCCCTTTATCCGGCAGAACGCTCCGGACGTCTATCAGGAAAACGTGGTAACCACCATCGAGCCCGGCCTGTACATTCCCGGCTGGGGCGGCGTTCGCATTGAGGATCAGGTCATCATCCAGGAGGGCGGAAATCAAAATCTGATCAGCGTCCCCCATGACCTCATTGAGCTGTAAGCGCGAAGATTTTCACTGTTGGGGAGAAATATAAGCCGAAGACCCGCCTGCATGGCGGGTCTTCGGCTTATCAAGCGCAGTCCGTTATTGCTTGTCCTCTTCCAAAATGCGGCAGAGGTTCCACAAGACCGCCGCAACGGACATCTCGTTCTCCTTCAGGCCCTTCACGGTAAAATATTCGTTGGGCGCGTGAATCTGTCCGCTGATACCCAGGCTGTAATCCACCAGAGGCAGGGAGACCGGCGGATCTGTAAAAAGATAGGCCGGTCCGGAACCGGGAAAAATAGGCCATACCGTATTTTCCGGATATCCGCTCTGCTCCATGGCCGCGATACAGGCGCGGGCCAGGGCGCTGTTGGCGTCAACCTTGGAGTAGGGGGTGCATTGACGCACCCTGATTTCGATATCTGAAAAACCGTGGCTGTCCAAATGCCTGCGGATTTTCTCCAGGACCGTCTCCGCCCGCATATCGGGTACCATCCGCACATCAATCTTGCAGGTAGCGTGATAGGGCAGAATCGTCTTGGTAGCGGGGCCCGTATAGCCGCCCCAGATGCCGTCGATATTCAGCGTAGGATTCCATAACAAGGCGTGCAGCGCGTCCTTGCCGTGGAGGCCGTGGAGAAACCGACTGGCGAAAAACCGTTTGTTCAAGTACATATCCTCGTCCAGGACTTCGGCCATTTTGTTGGTATAGTATTCATCCATCTCATTGAGCGGCGCAACCTCGTCGTAAAACCCCTCAATGAGAATATTGTCGTCCTCGTCCCGCATGGTAGCAAGGGCGTTCACCAGCCGCCAGAGCGGGTTAGACACCCAGGCGGCATTGCTGCCGTGAACGTCAATCCGGGATGGGCCGCCCCACTCTCCGCCCCTGGCCTCAAGCTCGAAGTAAAGAATGCCCTTATTCCCAAGGGTGGTAAAGGGCTTACCGTTTTCATCCTGTCTGGCTGAGAGGAGATACACGCCTACGCTTTTTGACAGCTCTTCCCCATGTTTTTGGGTGAAGGGCACAAGGCTCTCACTGCCCATCTCCTCCTCCCCCTCAATGACAAACCAGAGATTCAGCGGGAAATATCCCAATGCCTCCTTGATTACCTTCACTGTATTAATAAAACACACCAGCGGTCCTTTAGAATTGGCAATACCCCGGGCCACAACGCACTCCCCGTAGGGCTCCACGTCCAGGACCGCGCCCTCGTAGGGAGGAACGCGCCACTCCTCCAGCGGCTCCGGCGGCTGAACGTCGTACATGCCATAAATGACCAGCGTGGGCGCGTCAGGCCGTTCCGAATAGAGTTTCGCGCTTACCACCGGGCTGTGGACGTAGTGCTCCAGATGTCCCTCCACGCAGCCGATATCCTCCAGCATTTTCAGAACCATATTGGCGCACTCCTCAATGCCCTCGCCTGTTCCGGCAATGCTGGGCTGGCGGACCAGCTTCAGAATGTTTGGCAGATGTTCCTCCTGGAACCTCCTTTCAATAATGCCGTAAACTTTTTCCAGCCAGTTTTCCATATGCGCTCCCCTTTCAGGTCGTTTTCACTGTGGTTTTCTCCACCCGCCAGTCAGGCCATGTGCAGAAGACTCTTTATGTTGCCGGAGAACAGCTTCTCTTTGCTCTCCTGCGGAATATCCATTGCCCGCAGCGGCTTGAGGTCGCTGGCGAACCGCTCGGGATGGTTCTGGTTTGCGTCCGAGCCAAAGAGAATCTTTCCATCCCCGCGCATCCACTCGTAGAGCATGGACGCCAGCTGGGGAAACATCGTCAGATATTCCGACGTAGTGCTGGTGGTGTCCATGTACACGTTCTCGTGTTTGGCAACCATCACCGGGTCTATGCCAAAGGGATGTCCGTGGGCGATGATAAATTTCGCTCTGGGGTACTGTATCGCCAGCTCGTCAATGTCCACCGAATTGCTGAACACCATCCTGGATTCTCTGGAGTAAACGGGTCCCGTGTGAACCAAAATGGGTATATCGTAGCCAATACAGGCTTCAATAATAGGCCCCAGCCGCGGGTCCAGCATGGAGAAATTCTGGATAGGCGGATGGAGCTTCAAGCCCTTGAGTCTGTAGTCCTCCACCGAGCGGCGAAGCTCATCCAGAGCGTTGGCGTCAGCGGGGTGTACGGAGCAGTACCCTATAATCCGGTCCGGGTACTGCCTGACCAGTCCCGCCACATAGGTGTTGTCATGAAAGCCAAGGGTTACGGGAGCAATAGGGCTGACGATGGACATATCCACCCCAGCCTCGTCCATCCCCTTGAGAAACGCGGAAATATCGTCGTTGCCCTCCCGGATATGGGTGTGAGAGTCAATAATCATAGTAGCCTCCTGAATTTATTTAGATGGACCGCCGCGTCCTCAGAGCAGATGGTCTTCAAACCATCTGGTAATCTCCTTCAGACGCTTAATCCGGCTGCGGGGCTTTCCGCCCCGGCTCAGGCCGTGGGACTCCCCCTTGAAAATACATAAACGGGACTCCACCCCCCGGTATTGCAGGGCATGGAACATGGACACGCCTTCGCTGGAAGGACAGCGGTAGTCGTTCTCCGAATGGATGAACAAAGTTGGCGTATCGCACATCCCGGCGTACTTCAGCGGAGAGTGGCTCCAGTACCGTTCAGGGTCCATCCAGACATCCGTCACAAAATCCCAGCAAGGGAATAGATAGCCAGTATCGGAGGTAAAGAACATGGACATCCAGCTGGCAATTCCCCTTTGGGACACCGCGCACCGGAAGCAGTGCGTCCTGCCAATCATCCAGTTGGTCAAAAATCCGCCGTAGCTGCCGCCGCCAATCCCCATCCGCGCCGGGTCAATCTGGGGGTACCGCTCCAGGCACGCCTCCCGGAAGGCCAGCAGGTCCTCCTCCTCCCAAAAGCCGTAGTGTCCAATCACGTCCGCAAAGACATCGTCCCTGCCGTCGCTTCCCCGGGGATTGCAGTAGAGGACAAAAAATCCCCGGTTGGCCCACACCTGCATCTCGTGGTAGTACACAGGACCAAAGGCACATTTATGACCGCCATGAATGTATAAAATCGCCGGATATTTCTTTTCCGGATTAAAGTCCACGGGCTTGACGGCATAGCCGTCCAGCTCCAGACCCGCGCTGGAAAACCGGAATGTCTCAGGGGCGCTGAGCGTGCGTTCCGCCAGAAGCTTTTCATGGAAACCGCTGGCAAGCGTCCGGCATCCGTCCTTCAGGACGTACAACTCCTCCGGACGGTTGTCGTGCAGGCCCGCGTAAAGAATCCTGTCCTTCAGAACGGCAAAGTCGTCTACGGTTCCCTCGCCGCCAATCGTGCGAATCTGTCCGCCGGGACCCGCGAATTTTAACGGCGCACTGCCATGTTCTGTACCGATGTAATAGATTCCGCCGTCCGCTGGAATAAACGACGTGGTCCCGCCGTAGCGCACGTCCGTCCCCACTGTGTTATGGACGCTCCGGTCATTTGCGCAGAACAGCGAGGGACCGTCCCCGCCGTCAAACCGGTAAAAGGAACTATTCTCGTTTTGATACCCATGGAGCAGGCCGCGGGTACCCGCAAATACCGGCGTTCCGTCCAGGAAGCCCTCCCAGTAGACCCGGTACGTTCCGTCGTCCATCAGCACGTCTAACCGTCCAGTTTCCGCGTCATATACCTCCACATCGCCGTAAAACAGATATTTGCTGTTTTTCTCGAATCTGCGCGCGCTGAAAATAATCCGGTTTCCCTCTGCGGAGATAGACTCAATATTCTGCCAGGGGTCCGATACCGGCGTCAGACTCCCCGCCGCCGGGTCGAACAGACAGCAGCGAAACCGCATACCGTTGGTAATCCCCAGGCCGTCCTGCCGGAAGGGCAGCTCGTCCGCCGCAATATAGTCCGGGTCCTGAGAGGGCTGCGCACCGCAGTCCCCCTGCTCAGGAGCGTCCCGGTCCGGAAGGTACGATTTTATCAAAACCGCAAATTTCCCGTTTTCCAGGCGGCTGATCCAGGTAACTGCCGCCGGAATTTCCATATAAAACTCCTCCGCGCCGGTCTCCAGATTCAGAGAGTAGTATCTGGTACGCGCCGCCGGAGGGGTCTCTTCCTCCGCCCTGGGGAAAAGCAGAACGCCGCCGGTCAGCCACAGGGCCGGTCCCGCCTGTCCGTGGGAGGTCAGAGCCCGAACCTGGTCCGCGTCATACAGCCAGAGGTCTGTCCGGTACCGGTTTGCCTCCCCGTCCGGACGGCTTACGCAAAAAACGCACCGCTCCTTCTCCGGAGACGCCCGGAGGGAGGAGAGAAACTTGTACGCCAAAATGTCTTCTATTTCTAATCTTCGCTTCATGACAGCCCTCCCTCTGCCTGTCCGCTGTAAAAACATGCGCTCTGGTGTCCGGGGCCAATCTCCGCAAGCTCCGGCTCCTCCCGCCTGCAGCGGTCCGTGGCCTTGGGGCAGCGGGTATGGAACCGGCACCCCTGGGGCAAATCCTTGGGACTGGCTATGTCCCCTTGCAGCAGGACCCGGCTGCGCTTACGGGTGGGGTCCGGCACCGGAACCGCCGACAGCAGTGCCTGCGTATACGGATGGGCCGCGCGGGCAAAGAGCTCCTTTGTCTCCGCTATCTCCACAATCCTGCCTAAATACATCACGCAGATACGGTCGGAGAGGTAACGCACCACATTCAGCGCGTGGGAGACGAAAATATACGTCAGGCCGTACTGCCGCCGCAGATCCTTGAGCAGATTCAAAATCTGCGACTGAATAGAGACGTCCAGGGCCGAGACCGGCTCATCGCACAAAATCAGCTTTGGCCGCAGAATCAACGCCCGGGCAATACTAATCCGCTGCCGCTGTCCGCCGGAAAACTCGTGGGGGTAGCGGTCGTGGAAGGATTCCTCCAGCCCCACATCCGCCATAGCCTGCAAGGTCCGTTTCTTCCGTTCCGCCGGGTCCCTGACCCCGTGGACTAAAAGCGGCTCGGCAATGATTTCCCCCACCTGCATACGGGGATTCAAGGAGGAAAAGGGGTCCTGATAAATAATTTGAAATTCCTTTCGGAGATTTCGCAGTTCCCTGCGCTTCAGCGAGAGAATATCCCTGCCGTCAAAGAAGACCTGTCCCCCTGCAGCCGGGGTGATACGCATGACCGTCTGCATCAGCGTGCTCTTCCCGCACCCGGACTCTCCCACAAGGCCCAGCGTCTCCCCCTGATAGACGGTCAGCGACACGTCGTCTACCGCATGGACATACCCTTGCAGGGTTGAGAACATACCGCCATATACTGGGAAATAGGTCTTCAGGTGGCTGGCCTCCAGCAGCGGGAGGCGTCCTGTCCGCGTGTTTTCCATTTGCAGCACCTCCTACCTTTTGGATGCGTACAGGTGGCAGGCTACCCGGTGGTCTTCCCCTCCGGACAGCGGCGGCGCCTCTTTGGCGCACAGCTCTGTTGCCATAGGACAGCGCGGATGGAAGCGGCACCCGGTCGGAAAACGGTCCGGCGTGGGTACCTGTCCGCTGATAATATCCAGCGTGTCCCGCTCGTCGTCAATTCTGGGAATGCAGCGCAGCAGCCCGCTGGTGTAGGGATGGAGCGGGTTGGAAAACAGCTCCCCGCAGCTGGCGTCCTCCACTACGCGCCCCGCGTACATCACGATGACCCGCTGGGCAATCTCCGCCACCACGCCTAAATCATGGGTGACAAAAAGGGCTGTCATGCCGTTGCGCTCTTTCAGCGTTTGGATCAAATCAAGAATCTGGGCCTGGATTGTCACATCCAGGGCGGTGGTAGGCTCGTCCGCAATCAACAGCTTCGGCGAGCAGCTGAACGCCAGGGCAATCATGACCCGCTGGCGCATCCCGCCGGAGAGCTGGTGCGGAAAGGATACCGCACACCGTTCCGGGTCCGGTACGCCTACCATGCGCAGCAGCTCTACCGCCTTGGCTCCAGCTTCCTTTTTCGACAGCTTTTCATTAATACGGATTGCCTCCGCAATCTGTGTTCCAGCTCTGTGAACCGGGTTGAGGGCCGTCATCGGCTCCTGGAAGATCATGGCGATTTCCTTGCAGCGCAGGGCCCGCATTTCCTTTGGGCGCAGGCGCAGCAAGTCCCTGCCCTCAAACAGGATTTCCCCGGATACGTACCGGCCCGGAGGCGTGGCCACCAGACGCATGACGGAGAGGGATGTGACGCTCTTTCCGCATCCGCTCTCCCCGACGATGCAGACTGTTTCTCCCCGGCGCACCCGGAAGCTGACGCCGTCTACCGCCGGGATTTCGCGGCCTCCAGCGGCGTAAAAATAGGTTTTCAGGCCTTTAACCTCCAAAATTGTGTCCGTTCCCATTGGTTCCCCCTTTCCCCTCGCGGGGCCCCGCAGCAGGGCTGTCCCGCCGCAGGGTCCGCCGGATTATTTCGCTATACGCATCTCCCGAACCAGCATGGCGTAGTGGCTGTTGGGATCCCAGTCCACCCGGGAGCTCACGCCGTAGATGTCGTACAGGCGGAACAGGTACAGCGCCGGAGGATCGTCCGCCAGGAGCTCCTGAAGCTCCGCCAGATAGGGTTCCCGTCCCTCGGGCGTGGATTCCGCTATAATCTTGTTTACCAGCTCGTCGTAACCGGGAATCCGGTTGTAGGAGCTGATGCCCTCGGAGCTGAGAACGCCGGTGAGCGTGGACTCGTACAGCCCCGGCTTGGAGCCCCAGTTCCAGTCAAAGAGGCCCGGACACTGCTTGGCGTCCTGTCCGTTGACGATAATCGCGTAGGCGGTGGTATCGTCCAATACCTGCACGTCGACGTTCAGTCCGATAGCCGTCAAATACGCTCCCACAGCCTCCGTAACCTCCTGGGCCTTGGCGTGGTTATCCGTATCCGTCATGAGCGTGACGTCAAAGCCGTCCTTGTACCCCGCTTCTTCCAGCAGGCTGCGGGCCTTGTCCGGATCGTAGGTATACCGCTGGGCCAGTTCCTCGTTGAATCCCGCGTAGTCGGACCGCCAGATGGTGGACACCCGCTCACCAAAGCCGCCCATGATGTTTTCAATGATGGCATCCACGTCTACCGCATAGTTCAGCGCCTGACGAACCAGCTTATTCTGGAGGGCCGGCGTCTCGCACCAATCGTAGGTGTTGAATCCGATATACTCCGTGCGGTTCATCTTCTTGGGGATGACGGAAATGCTGCCGGAACTCTCCAGCATGGCGGTGGATTCATACTGCACGTTCATGATGATATCCACGTTGCCGTTGACCATCTCCGCCACCCGGGTGGCCGCCTCCGGAATGGTGCGGAACACGACTTTGTCAATAGCGGGCGCGTCTCCCCAGTAATCGGGATTCCGCTCCAAGACAATCTTGGTATCCGCCTCCCAGGACACGAAAACGTAGGGGCCGGTGCCGACGATATCCCTGCCAATAGCCTCCTCGCCAATCTCCTGGCTGTGCGCGGGCGCAAGCATGGGAACCTCAGCAACATGCTGAACGAAGAAAATATCCGGCTGGGTCAGGGTGAATTTTACCGTGAGGCTGTCAACCGCCTCTATGTCGGAAATATATTTCTTATACTCGAAGCTCTGGCGGGCGTATTCCTCGGAGGCGGCCCGCTCAAAGTTCCAGATTACCGCCTCAGCGTCAAAGGGTTCTCCGTTGGAAAACTGGATGTTCTCCCGAAGGTGAAACAGCCACTCCGTATCTGAAACCTGCTCGTAGGAGTCCGCCAGCAGGCAGTACGTATTCCAATCCTCATCATAGAAAATCAATGTCTCGCAGACATTCCGGAACACGTTCGCGCCGATATCTCCCGAGCTCTTATGGGGGTCCAGCGTCTGCGGGTCGGAGCTCTGAGCGATGGTCAGGGTGAACGGCGCGCCATCGTCTCCGGCAGGGAGTTGGGTCTGCGTTGTGCCGGAGTCCGGCTGGGGCTTATCCTCCTCTTTGGGACTGCTGCTGGTACAAGCCGCGGCAGCTGCCGCGAGCAGGCACAGAGCCAGCAGAAGCGCCAGCCGTTTTGTAAGTTTTTTCATGTTGCTTCCTCCCTTTCAAGGTTTTGATTCGCCTTTGTGTTATCCACACCGCGCAGGCGCGGGTCCCGGATGTCCCGGAGCCAGTCGCCGACGAAGTTAATGGAAAGACATCCCACCAGCAGCGCGACGCCGGGAATAACCGTCAGCCAGCCCGCTGTGAAGATATAGTCTCTGCCCGTGGCAATCATGTTGCCCCAGGTGGCGATACCCGGCGGAATGCCCAGCCCCAGGAAGGTCAGCGACGCCTCCGAGAGGATGTTGGTACCCACGTCCATGGTGCCAAGGATAATCGCGGAGTCAATTACACTGGGGAGAATGTGCTTGCAAATAATCCGCAGGCTTCCGCACCCCATGGCTCCGGCAGATTTGACAAACTCTTTTTCCCGGACGGAGAGGGTCTGGGCCCGAACCGTCCGGGCATAGGGCACCCAGCCTGTGATGCCCAAAACCAGGATGACGTTGACCAGGCTCGAACCCAGCACCGCCACCAGGAGCATCGCCAGAAAAATAAATGGGAACGACAGCATAACGTCGATCATCCGGGAAATCACCGCGTCAACCCAGCCGCCGAAGTAGCCTGCCAGCAGGCCCAGCGTCACCCCGATGACCAGCCCTACGCACCCTGCCACCACGCCCACCATCAGAGAAATGCGGGAACCGTAAAGCAGCCGCGAGAGGACATCGCGGCCCAACTGGTCCGTTCCCAGGATGTGGGCCATGGTTCCGCCCTCCGCCCAGCAGGGCGGCGCGAGCCGCTGGGCGATATCAATATCGTTGACGCCGTAGGGCGCAAGAAGCGGGGCGAAGACCGCTACCACAATCCAGAAGGCTACCACGACAAGGCCGAATTTAGCCGTCCGGGTTCCTCCCGCTATGACGCTCCAGACCTTTTTCACCCAGCTCCCCCCTTGCTTTTGTAAGATATCCTCGGGTCAATCAGCGTGTAGCAGATATCCGCCACGCAGTTTGTCAAGGAGAAGATCAGCGCAAACACCAGTGTGCTGGCCTGAATAAGCGGAAAATCGTAATCCTTGATGGCCGTCACAATCAGGCGGCCTATCCCCGGCAGCGCGAATACGGACTCCACTACCACGGAACCGGCAAACATATAGCCGATTTGCAGCGCAACGAACGTCACCACCGACAAGAGCGCGTTGTGCAGGCCGTGCTTCATGATAACCGACGGCTCGTCCGCCCCCTTGGACCGCGCTGTTGTCATGTAGTCCTGACGCATGACATCCAGCATGGAGGAGCGGGTCAGCCGGGTGACGCTGGCTCCCATCCCCGAGGCCATGACGATAACCGGCATGACCAGCTGCTTGGCCTCTCCATATCCGGAGGCGGGCAGCCATTGGAGTTTCACGGAAAAAACCAGAATCATCAGCAGGCCGAACCAGAACGCCGGGACCGACCGGCCAGTTACCACCAGGGCGGTAACCGCGTTATCCAGCGGGGAATTCCGCTTGACCGCCGAGAGAACCCCAAAGAGGACCGCCAGCGGGATGGACACAAGCATGGAGATAAAGCCCAGCTTCAGCGTTGCCGGAAGCCGCTCTTGCAGCAGCTCGATTACCGGCCGGTCAAAGTAGTAGGAATTTCCAAAGTCACCCCGGAAGATATCGGAGAGATACTGGATATATTGCTTCCATATTGGCTGGTCCAGGCCCAGCATGCGCCGGATATTTTCCAAATCCTCGTAGGTGCTTTCGGGCGTAACCATCATTTTCGCCGGATCGCCTACCACGCGGAGGATGACAAATACCAGCGTCATCACCAGAAACAGCACCAGCGCCGTTTGCAGCAGGCGTTTTATCAGATATTTTACCATAGCGACACCAGCCCTCCTCCGGGCGTCCCGGTACGCCGCCGGTCCTCCGGCGGGCCGTTACGCACCGGCCTCGTTATCAAAACGTTCCGCATCCGTCATGTCCGCCATGATGTAGGCGTAGTCCCCTGGATGGACCTTTGTCATCATAGCGCGGATATCAAGGAAAACGGTCTTCTCAAAGGGCGCGCGCATTTCCTCAATAATTTCCGTGGAGAGAGGGTCGCGAATCACCGCAATCAGGGTGCCCTTGGGGACTGTGCGGTTGATATACTCCGGCCCGATAACCGGATAGAACATGCCGCCGTTTTTCGGGCGGGTGACAGAGCGGGTCTTGACGAGCCACTGCGTCTTCGGCAGCACCGGCTTGCCGGGATACATGCCCATATCCTTCATGACGTTGAAGACGCCGCGCACGCTGTCGCTGACAAAACGCTCGTGCAGGGAGGCCAGGCCTGTGCCCACCTCGGCCACAATAGCGGGCTTGCCTTTGCAAATCATATAGTCTGTCAGAGAGCCGGCGTATGCCGCGGCGGGTCCCGCGGGTTTTCCGCCGTACATGAACTCATAGCCGAAAATCTTGCCCATATGGTTGATTTTATTCAGGAGGCTGTCCTCCTCCACCTCGTCCGCGCCCAGCTTGCAGAGGACGTAGTTGATTGCGTCGCCGTATCCGCCTCCGTGCCAGTCGATGAGCGCGTCGGCCTCGTCGCAGAAGGGAGAAACCACCGCCGCCATCTGTTCCGTCACCCAGCCCCGGTCATTGCCTGGATAGGTGCGGTTCATGTTGTAGCAATCCAGGGGCGTGTTGCGCCAATCCCACTCAAAGGCGAGGGGGTTCTGCATGGGAATGGCAATGATAGTCCCACAGAGTTCCTTCAGGTCCGTTTGCTCCATCACCTGACGGATCACCTCAAAGCCAGTGGTAGCGTCGCCGTGGGACACTGCCGTCAGCATCAGCCGGGGGCCGGGCTTTTCGCCGTGGAGGATGTGCAAGGGCAGCTGTAATTCCAGGCCGCTGGCTAATTTGGACACAGGCATACGGTAAAAAGCGTGCTGGCCGGGCCTTGCTGTGTAACCGTGAATCGTGATTTCACTCATAATAAATTCCTCCTATAATTTCGCTGTTCTTTCCACTACTGACGCATACATCAAATCCGGATTTTGATTTTTTCATTGTAAAGGTCTCGCCGCAGCATGTCAATATGCAATTTTTATAATTAACCGTTTCGCAAGGCTGTATTTCCTATGAGCCATATTATTGTTTATTCACTATATACAATCTTTTCATCCGTTTATTCGCTATAAAATTGTATAAAAATTTTACACAATTTCAAGCCATCTCCATTGCTCTCGCATGAGTAAATAGAAAAAAACTATTATTCTTGCCGGATAAAAATAAAAATTCTGCGGATTACTTCTTGCGCAGAATTTAGGAAGTATGCTATAATATAAAAAAGACATTCCGTTTTTATAGCATTTTACTATTGGGAGGTATCACTATGAACTTTAATACACTCCGGTACGTTGTGGCGGTTGCGCAGGAGAGGAATTTTACCAAGGCCGCCCGCTCTGCTTATGTTTCCCAGCCAACGCTGAGTCAGAGCATCCAAAATCTGGAAGCAAACCTCGGCGCCCCTCTTTTTGATAGAAAAACATATCCTATTACCCCTACCTACGCCGGAAAAATCTATATCGAATTCGCTCAGCAGGTTCTCCTGTCCGAGGCCCAGATCAACCGAAAAATATCCAGCATCGTCTCTAACCCCCGCATTCATGTGCGCATAGGCGTCGCTCCCTACAGAAGCGCCCTCATTATCCCAGATATTGCCCGCACTATTATGGACGAGTTCCCCAACTGCATGCTTTCCATTGAGGACAG
>CAMSIF010000002.1 GCA_947058885.1 uncultured Clostridia bacterium | reverse complement strand
CTACACAACCGCGGACACTCTGTCCCTACACGACGCTCTTCCGATCTGCCCGCACTATTATGGACGAGTTCCCCAACTGCATGCTTTCCATTGAGGACAGCGTTCCCGAGCGGGAACTCTACGACATGCTGGAAAGCCACGACCTTGACATTATGATTGGCAACTCTCATGCTAATATCGCAAAGTTCAGCAACCAATATATTACAAAAGAGCACCTGGTGCTGGCGGTGCCGAAAGCCTTTGGCGTACAGGGCTCCGCCCCCTCGGAGAAAGACGGCAGATACGCCCGTATCCGGCTCATCCAACTGCGGGATTTCCCCTTTGTTATTCTCCCTAACAGGACGTTTCTCGGCTCCTCTATGCGTGTGTTATGTGAAAAGGCGGAATTTGTCCCCCTCCAGACCATTGAATGTACCAATGTCCAGACCTCCTACAGTCTGGCCGCTCAGGGATTGGGTATTGCGCTTATCCCGGAATTGATGGTTCTGAAATCACCCCATCCCGATTCCCTGGACTACTTCCTGCTCCAGCATGGCACGCCTGTCCAGGAAATGTATCTGATTACTAATAACGGAGAAAACCTTACCTCCCCGGCGCAGAGGTTCATAGAGGTATTTCAGGAAACATACTACAATATAATGTAACAGCGGTTTCGGCCTGGTAATCCTGCCGTATATATGATATAATCTTCTATTATCTTTCAAGGAGGAGCAAGAATGAACAAGGCCGTAAAGAAAAAACGCAAGGCCCTGGCAGCGCAGAACGATTGCGTTGCCTGCGGCTGCTGCGTGAAGGTCTGTCCTTTTTCAGCCATTCAAATTCTGAAGGGAATCACCGCGCGGGTAGACCAGGATAAGTGCGTCGGATGCGGGAAGTGCGCAAAGGAGTGTCCCGCTTCCATCATTACGCTTGAGGAGGTGGCCGTGTGAAAAAGCGGTGGTACGACTACCTCTGGATTGTCTCTTTGACCTATTTGATTCTGGGATTCTTTAACATACTGTTTGCATGGCTGGGACTGCTTTGTTTTTTCATCCCGCTGATCATCTCTGCCGCGGCGGGCACCAAGGGCTACTGCAACCGCTACTGCGGCAGAGGACAGCTTTTCAGCCTGCTGGGCGGACGGTTCGGCCTCTCCAGAAAAAAGGACATTCCCCGGTGGATGAAAAGCAAGTGGTTCCGCTACGGTTTCCTGATTTTCTTCTTCGTCATGTTTTTCCAGATGCTTTGGAATACATATCTGGTCTTTTCCGAAGCAAGGGGACTGCGGCAGGCGGTTACGCTGCTGTGGACCTTCCAGCTTCCCTGGCACTGGGCCTATCATGGAACGCTGCTCCATCCTGGCGTAGCGCAGTTCGCCTTTGGTTTTTACAGCGTGATGCTGACCTCCACAGTCCTCGGACTAGTCACGATGGTACTGTTTAAGCCGCGCAGCTGGTGCGTTTACTGCCCCATGGGAACCATGACCCAGTTGATTTGCAAGGTCAGGAACGGAAAGCCCTGACTGCCCTCCGTCTAGCATACAAAATTTTCCCCGGCAGGAGGGGCAGGCGGGCTTGCCCTCCGCCAACCCCCGCCTGCCGGGCTGTCTTGTCCAGCGTCACCGGACATCGCTGTTATGGGTGCTGCGCCAGATATTCCATCACCTGCTCCCGGCAGGGGATGGACGCGGCGGCCCCCAGAGACGATACCGCCAAAGAGGACGCCCCGGTGGCGGTACGCAAAATGGTGGGAATATCGTCGCCGCGAATAAGTCCCGCCACGCAGTAGCCCAAAAAGGTGTCCCCGGCGCCGGTGGTGTCCACCACCCGGGCGGGAAGGGCCTCCTGTTTCCAGAGCTGGCCGCCGGAACTGCACAGGGAGCCGCTGCCCCCAAGGGTCAGTATAATGTGCAGCTCCGGGAATTTCTCCGTCAGCGCGGGAATAATGCTGTCAATATCCTCGCACCCGGCGATGGCCATGCCCTCCAGCTCGTTTACCACCAGCCAGTCCACCTGGCTGTAGTCCAGCTGGAGGAGGGAGCTGTCAATGGGAGAGGCGTTAAAGACCACCGTACAGCCCAGAGCGTTGGCCGCTGAAATGATGTGGCCCACGTTGGACACCTCATTTTGTACCATAACGTAGTCGCCGGGTCCCATGCCCTCCAGCGTCTGGTCTATGTACTCCCTGGATACCTCCTGGTTGGAGCCGCCGAACACAATGATGCAGTTGTTGCCGCCGTCATTAATCTGAATCATGGCGTGTCCCTGCGGCGCGCTGGTGGGCTGTACCAGGGAGACGTCCACACCGCTCTCCCGCAGGCAGTCCACAAGGATGCCGCCCTCCTTCCCCACCAGTCCGGCATGACACACGGAAACGCCGGCCCGGGCGGCGGCAATCGACTGGTTGAGTCCCTTGCCGCCAACAGAGATGGCATAGCTTTTGGCGGAAATCGTCTCTCCGGCGACGGCGGTATGCGGAACATGGTAGAGATAGTCCAGATTAAGAGAACCAAAATTAACAACCTTCATGTCGCGATGTCCTTCCTTTCGCAAGTTTTGGCAATCCATGGCCCCCCATTCCCAACCTCCTACGCGTTGGGATCCGGCGGCAGGTAATTTTGAAAGCAGCGAGTCAACAGCCACGCACTGCCCAGAGACGCAAGGGAGAAAGCAATCAGCACCCAGAAGGGGAGCAGCGTCAGAAATGTTGACGGGTAGAGCAGGAAAACCGCAATGGGAGCGGCGTTCAGCAGCAGGAGGAGAACGGTTGCGGGCAGATGGGAAAAAACGAAGAAAAACGCGCAGACAATATAGTTCTTCAGTGTGTTTTCAAACTTTACCATCAGCGCAATCGCGTACACCAGCACAGCCGCGCACACCAAGTACATTATCCAGACCAATACCGCGACAAAGCCTCCCAACGGAAGCCGGTTGGTTTGCAGCAGCCGGATGTCCATATATACCAGAGCGGTAATCAAAAGAAACGCCAGCCACACAATGGTGGCGTTTTTCGCGTTTTCCCGAAAAGCCTGAAAAAATTTGGAGACCGAGACGCCTCCGCCCTTGACCAGAGAGAACGTCTGCCGGAGCAGAGCCGCGCTGGCCGCTCCGGCGGTCACCACCGGCAGGCAGCAGAAGACAAAGACAATATTGAGGATCATCAGGTCAAAGAGCGTGGAGAGGATATGCGCCAGCGGCGCGTCCGGAGAAAAAAAGCCCTTCATGGCGTCCTCCTGTTCTGGCAAAGGCGGCAAAAGCCTCCGGCGGGCCGTCCGGACACGCTCCTGCCCGGACGGCTGGCCTGTTTATTTTTTCAGAGAGAGCGGTTACAGCTTGCAGCGGGGGGTCCCCATGGCGGCGGCAGGGGCGTAGGAAAAGGGAAAGGGCTTTTCCGCCGCGGACGCCTCCCTGCTTCCAGCCGCCCACAGCATTCCCCTGCGCATAATCTCCTCCGCGGCGGGCGACTTCACAAACACGCTGTCCAGATGGCCCAGAGAGCTGTAGAACACCCTGCCGTGTCCCCACATTTTAGTGTAAACCACCGGCATGTCCACAGGGGGATTTGTGACATTGTAGTCCCAAACCACCGGAAACCGGGTGGTTGCCAGCACCTTGACCGCCGGGTCCACGTGGAGGTAATACTGCTCCGAGCAGACGTCAAAGTCCTCAATCCCCTCCAGCAGGGGGTCCGCGCCGGAGACGATATTCACCCGGTAATCCACGCCGTCCATGCCCGGGTGGGCCACCCACTGGCTGCCGGTCATGAACTGGTACATCACGCTCTCCCGGAAGGAGTCGCACATGCCGCCGTGGCATCCGGCAAGTCCCACGCCGTGGCCCACCGCGTTGCAGAGGTTGATAATTGGCTGCTGCTCAATCTCCCCCTGGGTCCACACCGGGACAATCAGGTCGTAGGAAATCAGTTTTCCGTAATCCGAGAGGATGTCCAGGGTGTCATAAATCTCCACCTCAAAATCCTCCGCACGCAGGAGGCGTCCAAACCGGTTCGCCACCAGCTCCGGGTCATGTCCCGGCCACCCGCCATGGAAAATCATTGCGCGTTTCATAATATGTTCTCCTTTCTCACATCCCGCGAGGGATGATGGTTACAGCGCCACCCAGGCGGCATCCTTCTTTCCGGATGCTACCACCGCGTTGATGAACTTCACGCCCTCCACGCCGTCCTCTACGGTGGGGAAGTCCAGGTCCGCCTCTGTCAGGGCCTCTCCCCGGCTCTTCTTCAAAACCGCGCCGCTGTAGGCCCGATAGATATTGGCGAACGCGGCGTGGAAGCCCTCCACATGGCCGCTGGGAATCCTCTGGCAGGCCTGCGCCGCGCCATAGATGTCTCCCGTGCCGCGATAGTAATACTGCATGGGCTGGCCCTTCAGGCATACCTTCAGGCGTTCCGGGTCCTCTTGATGCCACTCCAGAGAGCCCTCCGTACCGAAAACGCGGAATACCAGGTCGTTGTAGTGTCCCATACTCACCTGAGAGCACCAGTAATTGCCCTTCGCGCCATTATCGTACTCCACTAAAATATTGGCGTTGAGATCCAGCTCCTGGCCAAAGTAGTCCACCGCCGCGGCCACCCGTTTGATTTTCAGCCCGGTGACATAGGCTACGACGTTCTCAATATGGGTGCCGATGTCGCCCACGCAGTTGGAAATCCCCGCAACCTTGGGATTGAACCGCCAGCCGGACAGCTGCGCCGTACTGGAGGCCTCCCCCAACAGGTCAATAAGCCATTCCTGCGGGTACTCGGCGGATACGTTGATGACCCGTCCGATTTTTCCCTCCCGAACCAGCTGCCGGGCAAATTTGACCATGGGATAGCCCATGTAAGTATAGGTTACGCCAAATAGCAGGTCCTTCTCCCTGGAGAGAGCCGCCAGCTCCTCCGCCTGCTGTACGGTGAAACAGAGAGGCTTTTCGCAGACAACGTTGATGCCCTGGGCGAGAAACGCCTTGGCAACCTCGTAGTGGGACACGTTGGGGGTTACGATGGATACAAAATCAATACCGTCCTCCCGCCTGCCCTCGGCCTCCGCCATCTCCTGGAAGCTGGCGTAGAGCCGCTCTGTCCCGAAGGCCGCGCCGGAAGCGCGGTTTTTCTCTTCGTCTCTGGAGAAGCAGCCCGCCGTCAGACGGGTCCTCTCGTCAAAGCGGTTGGCTACGCGGTGGACCGTTCCGATGAACGCGTCCGCGCTGCCGCCTACCATGCCGTAGCGGATAAAATCCTTTCCCATACGCCGCCTCCTTACTGCTTAATCGCGTCGTCAAATTTGATGGCGGACGGCGCGAAGTCGATTTTCTTCACAAAGGCCGCAGCCTCCTTGCCGCCGAATTCCCGGTCCATGCCGCTGTCCTCCCACTCCACGGACAGGGGACCCTGATAGTTGTGGGCGTTGAGCGTGCGGATAATTTCCTCAAAGTTTACGTCTCCATGTCCCGGCGAGCGGAAATTCCAGCCCCGGCGCAGATCGCCGAAGTCGATGTGGGACCCCAGCAGGCCCGTGCGGCCGTCCAGCGTGACGGCGGCGTCCTTGATATGGACGTGGTAAACCCGGTCCATGAAATCATTGAGGAAAACGTGGGGAGTGATTCCCTGCCAGATTAAGTGACTAGGGTCAAAGTTCAGTCCAAATTCCGGGCGGGAGGCGAATTTCTCCAGCAGACGCTTGGTGGAATAATAGTCGAAAGCAATCTCGCCGGGGTGTACCTCCAGGGCGAATTTGATTCCATTGTCCCGGAATACGTCCAGAATGGGGCTCCAGAGCTGGTAGATTTCCTCAAACCCGCTCTCCACCAGCTCCTCTGAGGTCTGGGGGAAGGAGTAGAGATATTTCCAGATGGGGGAGCCGGTAAAGCCCGTCACCACATACGCCCCCAGCTTTTTGGCGGCGACGGCGCAGTATTTCATCTGCTGCACAGCCCATTCGCGGATTTCCGCGCTCCTGCCCGCCAGCTGAGGCGGGGCGAAATTGTCCAGACGGGGGTCCGGGCCGTCTCCCACGCACTGTCCGATGATATGCGCGCCCAGAGCCTGACACTGCAAGCCGTATTTCGCCAGAGTGGCCTTGATTTCCTCCACATAGGCATCGTCCTTGGCGGCCCGTTCAGGGTCCAGCTGGTTGCCCCAGCAGGCGATTTCCAGCCCCTCGTAGCCCATCTCCTGAGCCTTGCGGCACATGGTCTCAAAGTCCAGGTCCGCCCACTGCGCGGTGAAGATTGTAACGAGTCTTGCCATTGCTGCATTCCTCCATTCTTATTTTGCGGGCGCACGGCGCGCCCAGGTTTACTCCGTCAGCGCCTCCCCTTGGATACAGGCGTAAAGCCCCTCCAGGAAAAATTCAACGTCCGTAAGGCGCACATAAAATTCTCCGCTGCCGTTCAGAGCCGCAAAGCAGCGTCTTCCATCTATGGGGATGAATTCGGTGACATAAATCTCTCCGTTCCGGCAGCCATAGGTCACCCGCAGAACCGGTTCCTTCCCTTCCGGACGCTCCGCCATTCCTTGGAGATAAATGGTAGCCGCCCTGCTGTACAGCTTGCGGAAGGACGCCGTATCCACGGCCTCCCCGCCGCAGGACACCAGCAGTTCTCCGGAATCGGGATCGCTCTGGAGATCAAAGACAAATTCCTTTTCCCCGTCAAAGACGGTGAATCTCTCTACATCTGTTATATTTTGCAGAAGGAGAAAGGGACTTACAATCTGCTCCAGGGTAACATCCAGGAGCGCGGCACCCGCTTCCGCCAGTTCATAGACCACCGGAACCCCCTCCGCCATAACCAACGCCGTACCGTCCTCCAGACGGGAGAAGCGGAACGCGGCCTCGCCTTGTCTATCGTCCGTGAAGGAGAGGACGCAGGCTGGTTCCAGGAGGCCCAGCCTCTCCAGATTTTCCTCGGAGGTATCCAGGGTGTACACTCCCTCCGCCCGCAGGGGCGCAAGATGGTCAAACAAATAGGCGTTCAGTTTGTCATCCGCCGCGTCGTATACGCGCAAACCGGTTACCTGATAACTGTAGATAGAAGGGTCCATGCGGTCTGTGTCGGGCTTGCGGATAATATCCAATTCCGTCCCTGCTGTCCGGTTTGTCAGGGTTAAGCGGGAAATGGTAAATCCGCCGCTCTGGTCAATCTCCGCCAGCACAGGGTCAATATAGTCGTAAACGCCGTAGCCCGCCAGAGTGTCATAGGCATATTCTACCACATAGACCTCCCCGCTGTCTTCCGGCCATAGATAAACTCCGTTTTTCTTTACGGTCTCATCGCCCAGCCGCAAAACGGCGGTTTCTCCACCGGTAAAGCAGATAGTAAATACCGCTCTAGGGGTATCCATGCCGTATTCCCCGGCCCGTTCCGCAGGAAGGGGCTCGGAATAACTGACGCCTTGCAGCAGAAGGTTGATTACCGGCA
This sequence comes from uncultured Clostridia bacterium, assembly GCA_947058885.1. Lineage (GTDB taxonomy): Bacteria > Bacillota > Clostridia > Oscillospirales > Oscillospiraceae > Pelethomonas. Next base: position 56,007 of record CAMSIF010000002.1, on the reverse strand, counting down.
GCAGCAGCGTCCGGCGCAGCGGCACGCCGGGACCGGCGCCGTCAATGGAGACCCCCTCCGCGCCCAGCCGGATCGTATAACGTTCCCCGGCGGCGTTCAGCACTTCAATGGCCTCGACCTGCTCCGCGGAGTAGTCTGTGACCTGATATACGCTTGTCTCGCCTGAGCGGCCGTCTCCATCCTGCGCATCCGGACGAACCAGAATCAGCAAGAGCGCCGCTGCCAGAAGGATTCCAGCGAAGAGGAATCCCGCAAGTTTCAATTTTCCTCTCATCGCTTCTTCCTTCTATACCACACCGCTGTTCCAACCACACAGACACAGCCTGGCACAAAGCCAATGAGCGCGATTTTCCAAAAGGCAATCTGTCCGGCGGTCATGCTCAGGGACATATCCCGGATATAAACCGGGCGGACGGACATAACCGCCGTCTGATGTTTTCCGTACAGAAGCGCATCTAAGATGATCTCCCGGTTTCCAAAGGACGTGGACGTCAGGAAGGCGTCAGAGGTCATGGCCGCTGAGCCAAAAACAAAAACCGCGCTTTCAGCCGAAGCATTGTCCCGCACCAGCTCTGTAACGCTGCCTGCCCCCAGCAGGAACGGTCCCTCCCGGTCTCCCGCGAGCTTTTCAAGCGTGTTGAGCTCGCTGCCCAGCTCCTTTGCATAGGCCGTATCATGGGATGTGAGCAGAGGAAACACCTCGTAACGTTCCAAGGGGTCCTCAGATAACGCTATTTCCCTGGCCAGGGGCACCATCACCTGACCGCCCGCCTCCCGAACCGCCTGTCCAATCCGTCCCTCCTCGGGACAAGACGCGAGAATATAGGTCTCGCTGCCGCCCCAGTAGTAGCTGGCATCCACCAGGATGTTGTCCCGCAGCAGGATGCCCCGCTCCTCAAGAAAACTTTGCAGCGTAGGCAGCTGGCCCACCTGGGCGTCCAGAAATACCAGAAGGTTTGTGCCGCCCCGGTCCAGGAAGTCCTCCAGCTTTTTAATCTCCGCCTCGTCAAAATCAGAAGCGGGTTCGCAGAGTATGACCGCATCTGCGGCGGCGTCAATCTCTTCCGTCAGCAGGTTCACCTCCCTGACGGGGCGGTTCGCCGTACCGCACAGCGCGGCAAGCTCCTCCGGAATGACCTCCCCGTGTCCTACGGTCACGCAGGCAGTGTTTTGGGTATCGCTGGTGACATCCGCAATGGCGGAGCAGAGTTTTTGGTCGATTTTTATTCCTTGGATAGTGGTATAGCCGGAGGCTTCGTTCAGATAGTATAGTTCCCTCTCCTCCAGCACCTGGAACCGCTCGCCGCAGCTGACAATAATAGAAGTATCTGTCAGTTTCGCGCCGTAAAAACTTGCGGCGAAGGAGGGATTCAGCTCCACGTTCACATACTGGAAATCAATGTGTCTGGAAGACGCGGCGTAGTTGCGCAGCGCCTCCTGGGTCCGGGAGTCAAACTTCTCCTCTTCCTGCAAAACCGTAAGGGTCACATCCTTTTCCAGCGTCTCCAAAAACGCCTTGGCCTCCGGCGCAAGGGAATACATCTTCTGACTGGTCATGTCAATATCCAGGTCCATCCGCCGGTCCAGCACATAGAATACCAGATTGCTCAGCACGAACAGAGCCAGTCCCAAAGCCATCGTCAGGACGGCGGCCATGCCAAAGCGCAGATTTTGTTTTTTCATGGCATCCCTCCTAACCCCATCTCCGCTTCTCCACAGCCAACACTGTCAAAAAGAGAAACAGCGCGGAGAAGCTGAGATAGTAGAACAGCGACGGAATGCTGAAAATCCCTCTGGCGAAGTCGTTGAAAAACCGTGTGAACACGGAAACCAGTTCCATCAGGAACCGCCCCGCCTCCAGACGGATGCTGCTGGCCAGGGACCTGGTTACCATCAGCAGCACGTTCACTCCAATGGCGGAAAAGGCCGCGACAAACGGATTCTCTGTCAGGGCGGAAAGCAGCATGTCCACCGCGGTCAGGCTGGCCCCCAGCAGCAGGAATCCTGTATAACAGCAGATAAACTCCCCCAAGAGGGGCTGTTGGGAGTAGAGGGAGGCCACCAGGCAGAACAGCAGGTTCACCGACGTACAGAGGAAGAAAATCACCATTGACGCCAGGAATTTTCCCAGTACGACCGCCCCCACGGTCACAGGCGCGGTCAGCAGCAGCTGGTCCGTCTTCATCCGCCGTTCCTCCGCCAAAAGGCGCATGGTGAGAAGGGGCATCAGGAACACCAGCAGCCAAGTGGCCTGGAATTGAAAATCATAGCTGAGGCTCACCAGCATCCCATTAAGGTTTGCCGCGTAAAAATAGAGGGAGCTCAGGCCCGCGTAGACCGCACAGATAATATATCCCATCGGAGTGGTGAAAAACTGCCGGACTTCCTTTTTCAAAATCTCAATCATGGCCCGCATCCCCCGCTTCCGCCGAGCCGCCTTTTGTCATAATTTGCAGGAAGGCCTGCTCCAGGGTACCCTGGCTGTCTCTGAGTCCCACCAGCGGCGTTCGCGCCTCTGCCAGGGCGTAGAAGACCGCCTCCCGGACGTCCTCCCCCTCCTCCGGCTGGATAAGAAACCGCCCTTCGCCGTCCTCCCAGGCGTCTGAAACCCCGCGCACGGCGCGCAGCAGGGACAGCACCTGTTCCGGCGCGCCCCGGATTTCCGCGCAGAGCCGGCCTGGGGAGCCGGTGAGACTTTCCGCCGGACCGTCCGCTGCCAGCCTTCCGTTTTGAATCATGACAACCCGGCTGCAGACCAGCTGGGCCTCCGGCAAGATGTGTGTGCTGAGAATAACGGTGTGCCGCTGGCCCAGTTCCCGAATCAGGTCCCGGATTTCCACAATCTGCGCGGGGTCCAGGCCTACTGTGGGCTCGTCCAGAATCAGAATAGGCGGGTCCCCCAGCAGAGCCTGGGCCAGTCCCACCCGCTGCTGGTAGCCTTTGGAAAGATTTCCAATCAGTCTGTGGAGGATGTTTGAAATTCCCACCCGTTGGGCAATCTCCTGAACGTGCGTTTTTTTGTTCTGAGGGCACCGCTTCAGGCCATGAACAAAGGAGAGGTATTCCCATGCCGTCAGATCCTTGTAGAGCGGCGGTATCTCCGGCAGGTATCCAATCTGCCGCCGGGCCCGGAGGGGGTCGGACAGGATGTCCGCGCCGCCCACCAGCACTGTGCCCGAGGTGGCGGAGAGAAAGCCGGTAATCATATTCATGGTAGTGGACTTCCCCGCGCCGTTGGGACCCAGGAAACCCAGCACCTCGTTATCGTGAATCTCCATGCTGATGTTGTCTACAGCGGTATGATTCCCATATTTCTTGGTCAGGTTTTTGATTTCAATCATTACGTGCCCTCCCCCGCCGCCGGACAGGCGGGCATGGAGCCGGCGGAGCCCCATGCCCACCACTGCGTTACATGCCCAGAACGTCCTTGATATAGTTGCGGGAATACTGCGCGGTCTCAAAGTTGCAGACCAGAGGATAGTCCACCTCCACGCACAGCGTTCCGTCATAGCCGTGCTTCTTCAGAGAGCGGATAACGCCCTTGAAGTCCACGCAGCCCTGTCCAAGGGCGCAGAACCGCTTCATGGGCCAATCCAGGTGGGCCTCCGGGTTGGGGTCAAGGTCCTTAAGATGGACGTAACGGATGAGACTGCCGTACTTGTCAAAGGCCTTTTCCGCGTCCATGCCCGCCAGAGTGGTGTGGGCCGTGTCCATCGTCAGCGCGACGTTCTTGCTGTGTTCCAGGAAATAGTCGATCTCATCCTCGTGGAACATGCTGGTATTGGCGTGGGGATGCAGGCAGGTCTGGATGCCGTACTCCTTAGAAATCTCTCCCATTTTGGAGAAGGCGTCGATATACATATCCAGCGACTCCCTATTGATGGAGCGGTTCATGGGCGGATCGTGCCAGATGTTGCCCTGCACGTTCAGATGCTTCGCGCCGCAGTATTGCAGCAGCTTGCAGGTGCGCTCGCCCAGCTTCAGCCAGCCCTCCAGGCCGTCCTCATAGTACGTGTGATAGAGGTTCACCAGCTGCAAATCGTACTTCGCCAGCAGCTCCGCCAGCTTCTCCGGGCACTTCTCGTACACGGGAACGATGAAGTTGAAGTTCTCCAGCTTCCGGTAACCCAGGTAGGAAATCTCCTTGAGGGCCTGCTCGAAGTTGGCTTCCGCCTGATCGGAGGGGTTGTCCCCCCGGCCAAACTCGCTTTGCATCCATGTCCATACAGTATACGCAATATTCATGGTAAAACTCCTTCCTAAAATAATTTACAGCTTAACTGCCTTGATAATATCGCTGGCCAGCTTAATGTCCTTGCGGGCGTCCTCGCCGCAGGTGAAGGGGGTCTTGCCCTCGGTGATGCACTCATAGAAGTGCCTCCACTCCCGGCGGTAGGACTCGTCGAAGGAGCTGACTACTTCCTTGTCGTAGTTAATCATGGAGCCCTCCTCGTTCTCGTTGATGCGCACAACGGTGGGGGCGTTCTTCAGGTAGGGCCAGGGGAAATGGACGGACATATTACAATCGTCGGAGTAGACCCACAGGCTCTCGTCCCAGGACCGGCGGCTGGTAACCAGGCCGGACTCAAAGACGCACTGTACGCCGTTTTCAAACTCCAGCACCGCCGTAACAAAGCCGGGCTTGGATACATGGGCGAAGAGAACCTTGGGGTCTCCGAAGGCATGGCGCATGAGGATGGTATCGTGGGAGGAGAGGCCGCAGATAAGGTCGTAGCTCTGGAGGAACGCCTCCCGCTCCTTGCCGATTTCCGATATCTTTGCCGCCGTGGTGGCCTGGTTGCCCGCCTCAATGACCTCCTTGGGGATGTCGGTACCGGCATACAGGTCGTAGATTTTGGTGGTGAAGTCAAAGCTTCCGCCGTAATCGTGGACACGGACCAGGTTGACGTTCTTCAGCGTCTTGATTTTCTCCAGCGCGTACTGGAAACCCGGGTCATACCGCTTCATGTAACCCACCTGCAAGACCAGATTCTTCTCCTTTGCCAGGGAGATAATCTCGTCGCACTGGGCCAGGCTGTAGGCCAGCGGCTTTTCGATAATCATATGCTTGCCCGCCTTGGCGGCCTTTACGCCGGGCTCATAGTGGTCCTTGGTGCAGATGATGACGGCGTCCAGGGCCTCGTCAGCCAGCATGGCGTCCATATCGGTGAAGCGGCGGCCGGCGGGGATATGGTAGAGCTCCCCAACGCTGTCGATTACCAGACGGGAGAGGTCGCAGACCGAGTAGAGATTGAAGTTTTCGTTCTCGCAGATATAGGGCAAGTGCATGATCTGCGCAATCTGGCCGCAGCCAATGACGCCGACGTTGATCTTGTCACCGGGCTTGAACTTCTTTTGCATGTTGTTACACTCCTCACTTAAAATTTTTGTTTTTGGTCCAGAGATTCGCTTCATATGGTTAATTGCCATATCTGGCAAGGGCCAACCAGATAACGCCCAATACAAAGAGAGACATCCCAACGCCCAGAAGGACTTTCGCCCTCCGGCCTGCGCCCCGGAACTCCCCGCTTAGAATACCCCAAAAGTACTGCCATACACCGGAGAGATTGCTCAGCGGCCACGCAATCGCTACGCTGACCACCGGGGAAGCGATGTTGTGCAGCAGGTCTCCCCCCAGGCAGCAAACGCCGCCCACCACGGCGTACAGAAAGCACACCGGCTTGCCGGGCCTGCATAAGAGGCGCAGTTCTCCTTTTCTCAGCAGCATGGCTCCGCAGACAATCCATACGGCTGCCGCCGCCCCAACCGCCAGCATCCCCACCGCCACCGGGCCGGGAAGGCCGTTGGGCCGGAGGTCTGTGCGGACGCTGACGGACATTCCGATGGTATAGGACTGGGAAAAGAAGATGAGATACGCCAGCAGGATTAACAGGTACTTGCGGCTGTTGCGCCGGATCGTCTCATTAGGAACCCGCAGATGGCGGTCCTTTTCCACCCCAGCCCGCTGGCAGGTCAGAGTCGCCGCCAGCAGAATCAGTGCGCCGAAAAGGATTTTTACAAAGGAGGTGTCCTCGGGGATGCCCCCCAGGATGCTGGAAAACAGCGTTCCCAGCAGGATGCTGCTGGTGGAGACAACGGAGGTGGAATAAATCAAACCCATTTTGCTGACAACGTACAGCTGAATCTGCATTCCAATGGCAAAACCAGCCCCGCATACCACGGCCAGAAGGGCGTACTCCCTTGCGCCGCCGATGGCGGTCAGGATACCTTCGGGAACCATGCTGCCCTGGAATGCCAGAATGCACCCCCACACCACCAGCGCGCCGCTGGTGAACATCCAAATCATGAACGCGGGCAGGGGCCAGGAGGAGATTCGCTTAACAAACTGGTGCCAGAATCCCCACATAAACGATGTCAGCAGCACCATCCACACGGCTGCGGAATAGGAAATTTCCATATTCCGTCACCAGTACAGCGCGATGGTCAGAATGGCGAGAGCCATGACATAGCAGAACAGCCCCGCGCCAAATACGAGCTTGGTCTTTTGTTTGGCGTCCCGGTACTCCCCCTGGGCGACGCCCCACAGATACTGCCAGAAGCTGGCAAGGTTCCCCAGCGGCCAGGCGATGGACATGCTCAGAGCGGGGATGCCGACGGTATGGATGAGGTTTCCGCCGTAGTGGCAGAGACCCGAAACGCAGGCGTAAAAAATGTACCGGCGGTTTTTCCAGGCAAAGGTTTCTCCCCACTGATGGGAGAGGGTCAGCCGGATTCCTGAGAATATCCAGGTTCCAATCAGGGACCCCGCGCTGAGAATTCCAACGAGCAGGACGGTGGGCAGTCCGTCGGGGCGCAGCTCCGTACGGGTTCCGACGGACATAGCCAGCGTGTAGGAGGGGCCCAGAACAAATACGCACACCAGAATCATGGCCATATACTTGATACGGGCGCTGTCCATCTTTACTTTTTGATCCGCCTTATCGGCGTCCCGCATCAGTGTGGAGCGCTGGCATAAAAATCCCGCCAGGAAGATAATCCCCACGCCGGTTAGCAGCAGAGGGAGAGAAATCGTCTCGGGAATCCCCCCAAAGTGGCTGGTAATCAGAAAATTATAAGGGATGGAGAACATCGCCGTAACAGATGTGGCAAAAACGAGCCCCGCCTTGTTGACTACCATCATCTGAATCTGCATACTGACGCTGAAGAGCATACCGCAGACCAGAATGAACACGCAAAGGCCGGGGGCAGCCTGAATGGCCGTCCAAATCCCCTCTGGAATAAAGACATCCTTCAGGCAGAACACCGCGCCCCATACGATTACAAAGCTGGCCGAGTAGAGCCACAGCATGAAGCCCGGCACCGGATACGCCCCGGTCCGGCGCAGAAACTGGAACCAGGACCCCCACATCACGGACGCTGTAAGGACCATCAAAAGGCTTACAGGAACTGGAATATTCATGGTTTCTTTCTCCTTCCGTGTCAATCAGGACGCAGGTTACCAGTACAGCGCGGAGGCCAGCGTGACCAGAGCCAGCAGGAAGCAGAGAATACCGGATACCAGAACGCCCCAGGTTTTCGCCTTGGCCCCCTTGAACTCGCCCCGTACCATTCCCCACAGGTACTGCCAGACGTTGGACAGATACCCCAGCGGCCACGCGATGGCTACGCTGACCACGGGGCTGGCGATGGTGTGAATCAGGTTGCCGCCGCAGTGGAAGATACCCGCCACCAGCGCAAGGCCCATGTTCCGGCGGTTCTCCCGGAAGGCGGCCAGCTGGGCCAGTTCGCCGCGTCTGGCCAGGAGGATAACGGAGGCCGCCAGCGTACCCACCAGCGCGCCGCCGCTGAGAATCCATACCAACAGCGCGGGAGGCAGCATTAAATCGCCTACCGGTGCGGTGCCTATGGAGAGGGCTATCGTATAGGTGGGCGCGAATATCACCGAGCAGGCTGTCAGCATCAGCATATATTTCAGCCGGGCCCGCACCTCGCTCTCCTCCTCCTTTACGCCGTTGTCACGGTCCCGCATCCGGGTGGACTTCTGGCACAGGAGCGTGGCGGCTACCAGCAGCACTACCCCCAGAACAATCTGGAGTATGGACACATTTTCCGGAATACCGCCAAAAATGGAGGAGATCGTACAGCCCACAGGGATGGTGAGCATGGCGGTGATGGATGTGGAGAAAATCAGCCCCGCCTTATGTACCACTGTCATCTGAATCTGCATACCAAGGGCATAGGTCATACCGCAGATGAAGACCAGCAGGCATTTGTCCGGCAGCGCGCGCATCAGAGTAAACATGCCCCCCGGCACCAGAACCTTGTGCAGGAACAGCATCGCCGCAGATACTACGCCAAATCCAAAGGTAAAGAGCCACACCATAAACGCGGACACCGGCCATTTATCCAGCTTTTTCACAAACTGGGACCAGGAGCCCCACAGGAACGTCGTTCCAAGGACCATAAAAAGCCCTGCTGTCTGGGAAATATGCATTGTCTTTGCTTCCTCCTACTTACTCATCCTTTGTATCGAAAAAAGTATCGGGCGCAGCTGCCGCTAGACCTCCTTTTGCAGGTCAATATTCCTGCCTGTCAGGCCCACCCAGGCCCCCTGGGCGGCTTCGCTGGATTCCGGATGCGCCAGCAGCCACTTGTTTCTGGCCCACAGCCGGCGGTCCTCCTCCCCTGCCGGTACGATGTCCGGCTTTGCCTCGTTGGTCCCCTTGGGAAGCACGATGGCCACCCGGAAGCCCGTCCCGGCGTCCACATGACAGGGGGCATAGTGCAGCGTAGTGGCGTATACCTCCACCACCGCCCCAGCCGGGGCGCGGAAAGCCCGCACCTTTTCCGTATCCAGCCTGCCATCCACGATTTCGTCCTGCTTTGCCAGCAGGAGGATGAAATCGTCCGCGCCAATGTTCAGCTCGCTGTCCCGATGGTATTCCAGGCAGTTGAGCCTGGTGTTGCGGCCCCAGCACATGCCGATTTCCACCGGCATCCCGCCATAGGCGTTGTTTTGCAGCTGGCCGAAGACAGCGTTAGCCTCCAGCGCGGCAATGGACGGCTCGTAGGCCACCCCGTCCTCCGGCAGAGGAACCGCCGCCATGGACGTTAATAACGCCGCCGTATTATAGCCGGTTAATATCTGGCCGTAGGCCTTGAAAGAGCTGTCATAAACGGATTCAATCTTCATAGCGGAACTCCTTTATAGAAGTTTTGGAAACAACGCCTTGCAGGCGGGATAGATCTCCCGGAACTGTTGGTACCGTTCCTCATAAAGCGCGGTAAGCGCCGGGTCCGGTTCTACCGCAGCCGTCACGGAGACCAGTTCGTCCACCGCCGCCTGGACGGTGGAATACCGCCCCGCAGCTACCATGGCCAACATAGCGCCGCCGCAGCCGGGTCCCTGCTCTGTCGCCACCATATCCAGAGGAATCCCCAATACGTTGGCTGCAATGGTTCTCCATAGGCCCGACTTGCTGCCGCCGCCGCAGATATGGGAACGTAAAATTTTGGTCCCCAGGCTTTTCGCCACCTCAAAGCTGTCCCGGATGGCAAAGGCCACGCCCTCCAGCACCGCTTGCAGCATATCCGCGCGGGTGGTGTCCATGGTCAGGCCTATAAACATCCCCCGGGCGTTGACGTCGTTGATAGGGCTTCGCTCTCCCATGAGATAGGGCAGGAAATAGACATGATTTCGCCCTAGCCTCTCTGGAAGAATGCCAGCCTCACCGTCTTTGTAATCTGATGTGCCGGTAATCTCCTCCTGCCACCACCTGTTGCAGCTGGCGGCCGACAGCATACAGCCCATAAGATGATAGCCGCCGTTGGCGTGGGCAAAGGCATGGAGGGCGCTCATGGGGTCCGCGCTGAATTTGTCCAGGGAGATAAAGAGCGTTCCGGAGGTTCCCAGGCTGATGTTACATCTGCCCGCGCCCACAGTTCCTGTCCCCACGGCGGCGGCGGCATTATCTCCCGCTCCGGCGCAGACCGTCACGCTTTCCGGCAGGCCCAACGCCTTTGCTGCTTCCGGCAGCAGCGTTCCCACCGGTTCCCAACTTTCATAAAGCCGGGGAAGCTGTCCCTCCGCCACGCCGCAGATTTCACACATCTCCTTGCTCCACCGCCTGTGTTCCACATCCAGAAGAAGAGTTCCGGAGGCGTCGGAGTAGTCTGTGGCGTGCCTGCCGGTGAGACGGTAGACCAGGTAGTCCTTGGGCAGCATGATTTTAGCAATTTTCCCAAATAGTTCCGGCTCATTTTCACGCATCCAAAGCAGCTTGGGGGCCGTAAAACCCGCGAAGGCAATATTGGCGGTGCAGCTTCTCAGCTTGTCACGCCCAATTGTCTCGTTGAGGTAATCCACCTCTTTAGCGGTACGCCCGTCGTTCCAGAGGATGGCTGGACGCAAAATATTGTCCGTTTCGTCCAGGGCAACCAGTCCGTGCATCTGTCCGCCGCATCCGATACCTCGGACTTCTTTCGCGTCAATCCCCTCCAGCAGTGCGGGAACGCCCTCCACGACCGCCTGCCACCATCGGGCAGGGTCCTGCTCGCTCCAGCCGGGGCGGGGAAAGCTCAGCGGATACTCCCGCGCCACTGTGCCGCATACCTGGCCCGCTTCATCCACCAGCAGCATCTTGCAGGCCGAGGTGCCTAAATCAATACCGATAAAGTACATGTTTCCTCCCTACTTTTCCGATGCTATGACGCGTGGAAAGCGGTATGCATAAAATCACTTTCGTCACGCATCCGCCGTATAACGGAACACATAGCTTCCCGCCTCACAGTGCAGCGTCACACCATGGCTGCCCCAGCGGCTCACGCCGTCTGTAAAGCCGCTGTATGCCAGTTCCCGCGTCAGATGCTCCGGGTCTCTCACTAACGGCAGGTTTACTCGGGCGGAAGCTCCCACCGGAACTTCCAAGAATACCCGCAGCTCCTGGCCTTGGAATTTCCATCCGGCACGGATTGTTCCGCGTACTGTCTCAAAGGCTCCTTCCGCGAAGCCCAGCCGCCTGTCTATTACCGGCTCCATCAGGAATTCCCGGTATCCGCACTGTTCCGGCTCCTGCCGGATTCCCAGCACGTAACCGAATAACCACTCCGCCACAGAGCCGAACGTCAGATGACAGAAGGAGTTCATATTGGGGTCCCACAGGCTTCCGTCCGGCTTCACGCCATTCCAGTGTTCCCAGATAGTGGTAGCCCCGCGCCCGACGGCGTACAGCCAAGAGGGGCAGTCCTCGCGCAGCAGCGCGTCATACGCCAATTTCTCGTAACCGTTATGGCAGAGCGCCTGCATGACCAGCGACGTACCCAAAAAGCCGGTCAGCAGATGTCCGGAGGCGGCGCGAATCAATTCCGCCAGCTGCTCCGCCACCAGGGCGGGCTTAGGCGCGATTTCAAATTCCAGAGCCATGGCCGCGCCGGCCTGGGTGGGCTGTAGGAGACGGCCCTCCTGGTCAAAGTACAGCTCCGTGAGCTTCCGCCGTATCCTGCCCGCCAGGTTGAAATACGCTTCCGCCTCCTCCCGCCGTCCGGCTGCCCGCAGCATCCGTGCCAGCAATTCTGTGGAATGGCAGAAGTAGAAGCAGGCGATAAACGTCTTATCCGTTTTTCCTGGATAGGCATCCTCGCCATCGTCCAGAGCAAACCAATCTCCGAAGCTGAATCCCTCGGTAAACAGCAGCTCATCCTCCCCGCTTCTTCGCATGTACTCCACATACCCCTGGGCCAGCGGGATGTACTCCTCCAGCAGGGACTTGTCCCCGTAGAAAGCATACAGCTCCCAGGGCACTACAGCCGCCGCGTCTCCCCAGGCCGCCGACGCGCTGGGGTTATCCAGGGACTGTTCCCCTTCCGGGGCAAAGCTGACATAGGGGGCCATGGTACCCAGTTGTCCGTCCGCTCCCTGGTCCAGGGCCGCATCCGCCAGCCACTTGCCAAAAAAGCGGCGGGTTTCAAACATGGTCCGGCAGCATGACGGCGTGATAAGCTGGTTATCGCCGGTCCAGCCCAGCCGTTCGGCCCGCTGCGGTCCCGCCACGGGGACGTCTTGAAAGGTTGCCTTCTCCGTGTTGATCACGTTCTTAAAAAGCTGGTTTACGCCGCTGTGTCCGCAGTGGAAAAATCCTGTCTGTTCTGTGAAGGATGTGATGGGGACAGCGCGGAAATTTTCCAAGCTGGGTTCTCCGGGAAATTCCGCAATAAGGACATACCGGAAACACTGGTAGGTGAAACTGGGACGGTATACCTCCCTGCCCTGTCCGGACAGGCAGTACTCCAGCCGCTGTACCGTAGGACGCTCCTGGCTCTTCATACTGAAGAGCTCCACATTGTCGTTGTAGAAATTCCCTTCCGAATCCAGCGTGTCGCCGCAGCGGAGTACCACTCTGCTCCCCTTCGGGCCGGACACCTCCAGCTCAACCGTGCCGGAGAGCACCCGTCCAAAGTCCAATACCCGCTCTCCCTTAGGGGTTATGAGTATCCGCTCGGGCTGCACCGCGTCGCCGTACCGCATAGGCCGGGCCAGGGACGGATGAAGGTTTTCCTCCTCGGGCCGGTTCCCCACTTCTACCGGGTGAACGGCGGTGTCCAGATCATGCAGGCCGCTCCGGTCACAGCGTTCGCCGCAGTAGATTTCAGAACTCAAAATGGGGGTGAACTGCCATGTAAAGTCCCTCCCGCTGCATACAGCGGTTACACCGCCCCGCGCATCCCGCATACGCAGCTCGCAGAGAAGCTCCCGTTTACTGCCATAATAATTTCTGTGCCAGGATGAGGTCAGAAATCCCTTATACCAGCCGTCTCCTACCAGGACCTCCAGGCGGTTCCGCCCCGGCTGGAGCAGGCCCGTTACGTCGTAGCTCTGGTAAGCGAGATGCTTGTTGTAGCTCATATAGCCCGGCGTCAGAACGTCCTGAGAAACCCTCCGGCCGTTGAGGCTGGCGGCATACACGCCTTTCGCCGTAATATGAAGCCGCGCATCCGTCAGGTTATGGGGGCAATCGAACTCCCGGACAAACAGGACGCAGGGTGTCTCCTTTCTTTCATCGGGAAAACCGGCGGCGGAAATGTACCGTCCCGACCACTCCCCGGCGGATAGGAAAGCCGTCTCGAAAGCGGTCCCGCCGCCCCATTCGGATACCGCGCCCTCCTGATTCCACACCCGCGCCTGTACAAGATAGCGGGTATGGGGGGACAGGATGAACGCCGCGGGGAAGCGGATATAGGCCGGGTCCTGTTCCTCCGCCAGGGCCTCCCACTCAAAGGCCTCCTTCTCGTGGAAAACCCGTACCGCGTATTTGACGGTCCGGCTTCCCCTGCCGCCGCCCTGGCAAACCAGAGACAGTACCGGCGGCCTGTCCACCGTCTGAAGCTCGTCCGAGAAATTAACGCGGATTTTTGTAACTTGCAGCATTTAGATTGCCCCTCCTTTCCGGTTTCCGCTCAGCCCTTAACCGCGCCGGCGGTCATGCCGGAAATAAAGCTCTTCTGACACAGAATATAGACAATGACCATCGGCACCGTGGCCAGAGATAACGCCGCGAACAATACCGGGTACTCAATGGCGTTATTGGCCTGGAACAGAGCCATACCTACCGGAACCGTCTGCTTGGCGGCGCTGGGCAGCACCAGACTGGCCAGATGATACTCCGTCCAGTTGGAGAGGCCGTTGTAGATTACCAGTATCATAATGCCCGGCTTGGTCAGCGGCAGAATGACCCGCCGGAACGCCCCGAACATCGTGCAGCCGTCGATACAGGCCGCCTCCTCCAGTCCCTTCGGCAGGGAGATAAAGAATCCGCGCATCATAAAGGTGGAAAAGGCAACGGAGGTACCCGCGTAGGTGATCGCCAGGCCCACCCGTGAGTTGATGAGACCCAGGCTTACCATAGTGGAGTACAGCGGCAGCGTCAGCACCCCGGTGGGGATCATGATGCCGCACAGCAGGAACAGATACAGCTTCTGCTGTCCCTTGAACCGCAGGCGGGCGAAGGAGTAGGCCGCGCAGCAGGCGGTGGGGATGTTAATGAGCAGGAAGAGCCCTGTGATAAAGACGCTGTTGAGGTAACGCCGGCCCATATCAGCCCGCCGCCATGCCTCCACGTAATTTTCCCAGATGAACTTGATTGGCGGACCCCAGATATTGGTATAGAAATCGTTTGTCGTCTTCAACGAGCCGAATACCATCCAAATCAGGGGGTAAACGCATAGCAGCAGACAGACAATCATGGCCGCGTAGCCAATTACCATAACCACGACTTTGGAAGTTTTCTTTTCAACCATCGTTCCACCCCTACTTTCTAATGGTCGTAATTCTCGTCCCGGACGATCGTTTTCAGCTGAATCATTCCGAAGACCAGCGTGAAAATGAACAGCACAAAGGTCATGGCGTTGGCTTTGCCAAGGTTGACGTATTTCAGTCCCGTCTTGACGATATAGGTTGCCGCGACCTCGGTAGCGTTGTTGGGACCGCCGCCGGTCATAACGTTCACCAGCGCGTAGTTGGAGGTAAAGGCGCCGGTTACCGACATAAGAAGGTTTGTGAAAATCGTGCTGTTGAGCTGGGGAATCGTAATTTTCCAGAACCGCTGCCAGCTGCTGGCCCCGTCGATGGCCGCCGCCTCATAGTAGTCCTCCGGAATGCTGTTGAGGCCCGCCACATACATGACCATATGGAAACCGGTCCACTTCCAGATGTCCACCCAGATGACGGAATATATCGCTACATCCGGATCGCTGAGCCAGCCCCGAATCAGCCCGCCAAGTCCCATGAACTCCAGAAGCGGGTTGAGAAGGCCAAACGTGGGGTTGAAAATCCACATCCACAGTACGCCGATAACCACATAGGACATGGTGACCGGCAGATATACCGCCGTCCGGAAGAGCGTCCTGCCCGGCAGGACCTTTTTCACCAGGAACAGGGCCAGGAGGAGAGCAAAAATATTTTTGATAATGGTAACCAGGATTGCGTAGAGGAACGTATTTTTCATTGCCCCCCAGAACAGGCTGTCCTGCATAATATTCTCGTAGTTGCGCAGCCCCAGCCACTTCATGGGGGACAGCCCGTCCCATTTATGAAAGCTGGAAATAAAGCCCTGGGCAAACGGGTAGATTACAAAGACGCAGAACAGCAGAATCGCGGGGGCTATCATCAAATATGGAAACGCCTTGTCGCTCCGGTTCCCCTTGAGCCTGCCGCCCAGCGTCTGTTCAGCAGATGGCTTCTTCATCATGTCATTTTCCTCCGGTCCGCAATTGAAATCCGGCGGCCCACCGGCGATCTCTCCGCCCAGTGGGCCGCCTGATTCTCGATTCGTGAAAGGAACTTATGCCGGTCAGCCCGCGTTGATGGCCGGGACATACGCCGGCGCAACCGCGGCCCAGTCGTCCTCTGTCCAGGTGTTCCACCACTCGTAGGTGTAGTCGTCCTGAGAAACGGTGGCGTCATAGGCGTCCTGCACGTACTGCGCGGCGGACTGTCCGTCATATTCGCCTGTGGTCAGGCCCTGAATGGCGGCAATAACGGCGTCGTTGTGCTCAGCGGCCCAGTACCAGTCGAGGTACATAATGGTATAGTCGGTGAAGAGCTCAAAGGCCGCGTCGGAAATCGGGGTCTTGTGTCCGTCCACGCCCACGATGGAATAACCAAAGTTCTGGGTGGGCTCAAACATGGGGGCCGCCACCTCGGGCCGGGTGAAATATTCCAGAGCGGCCGCGCAGACATCCAGATTGTCCGGGTTCCCCAGGGTCAGAATGTTCAGCGCCTCGTCCGCGCCGCCGGAGGACTGGGGCGTAGCGCCGTCCACCAGCACCGGGTAGGCGACATAGCCGATTTCAAAGTCCGCTCCCTTGAACTTGACGTAGTTGGTGGCGGTGCAGAAGTAGAAGGCCGCGTTCTGCTGGACGAAGTTCGCCGCAGCGGCTTCTGTGTCCGTCTCCAGGGACTCGGCGCCAATCAGGCCGTCGTCAAAGAACATCTTGATGTCGTCAAAGGCGGCAATGATGTCGTCCTCTACCCAGCTTCTCTCCCCGCGAAGAATCTTTTCCAGCTCAGCCTCGGACTTGTTGCCGGACTCCTGGGCGTAGGTGAAGAAGAACCAGGAGGGCCACCACCAAGAGGACGCGCCGTCGTGGATAATGGGCGTGATGCCCTTCTGGGACTTGACCGCCTCGCAGATGGTTTTCAGATCCTCATAGGTGTAGCCGTTCTCCAGAGTGAAGCCCAGCTCGTCCAGCATGGTCTTGTTGTAGAAGACGCCCATGGTGGAAACGGTGCCGTGAGGGATACCAAAGACGTGTCCGCCGATGGTGTGATGGGACAGGGAGTCGCCCACGAAGCGATCCTTAAGGGGCTCTACAATCTCCGTAATATCCATGACCAGACCGCTCTTGGCGATGGACTGGTGCAGGTTTCCGGAGCCAACGCTGGTCATATCGTACTTCTCACCGGAAATTTTGGCCGCCTGAAGGGTCTGAATCAGGTCGGTCCACTTGCCCTGGAATGTGATGTTCATATTCGCGCCGGTGGCCTCGTTGAAGGCCTGGACCGCCGCCTCGTAGGCATCCGCCTGGCCCTCGTAAGACTTATCGCTGGTGATGAGGGTGATGCTCTTTCCGGCGATGCCTCCCTCTCCGCCGTTGGAGTTGGGTTCGCCGCCATTGTTGGGGGAGCCGCCGTTGTTGTTGCCGCTGTTTCCGTTGCAGCCGGCAAAGAGACTCATAACCATTGCCAACGCCAGCAAGATAACCAGTGCCTTCCTAAAACGTTTCATCTCATTCTTCCTTTCTGTCCGAATTTTTAAGTATCTCTTTATGCCGCCATTGCGGCAAAAAGCCCAAAAGGGAAACCGTCAGGGTGTAATAATCACTTTCACAGCCTGTCCCTTCGCCAGCTTTTCCAGGCCCTCGTGAATCAGGTCCAGCGGCATTACATCCGTAACCAGCGCACCCACGTCAATGGCCTTCTGCTCCACGATGCTCACCGCCTTGGGGAAGGTGGCGTTGGCGAGCCAGGTACCCAGAACGGAAATTTCCTTGGTGGTAATCTCGCACTGCGCCAGCTCCGCCCGCGCCCGCTTGTTTACGCCGAAGAGTACTACCGTGCCGCCCTTGCGGGTAAAATCAATACTGGGTACCGCCTGAGAGCCGGTGACGTCCAGAACGAAGTCCGCGCCAATGCCGGTTTCTTCCAGAATAATCGCCTTCGCGTCCTCCTTGATGGGGTTGATGACACGGGTGGCAATCCCCAGCTTCTTTACGAAATCAATGCGGTAGTCCACTGTCTCCAGCATATAAATCTTGCTGGCGCCGGAGGCTTTCAGCAGCATACCAATCAACATGCCGATAGGACCGCAGCCAATCACCACCGCGCTGTCGCTGGGCTTGATGTTGATTTTGTTCAGACCGTTGACCGCGCAGGCCAGAGGCTCCACGCAGGCCGCCACTTCCGCGGGGACATCTTCAGAAATCTTGTAGGCAACCTTGCTGTTGATACGGCAGTATTTGGCGAACGCGCCGTCGTAGTCAATGCCTAGGGCCTCGATATGCTCGCACTCATTGGGCAGGTTCTTACGGCAGTAGACGCAGTTACCGCAGTAGTTGTTGGGGTTGGCCACTACCCGGTCGCCGATGTTCAGGTGCTTGACCGCCGCGCCCTTGGCAATGATATGACCGCAGAACTCATGGCCCAGCGTCGTACCAGGGGTGGCGATGTATCCCGGAGGTGTGGCGGTGATATGCACGTCCGTACCGCAGATGCTGCACGCCTCGACCTCTACAATGACCTGGTCCTCCGCCTCAATCTGAGGCACAGGGACATCCTTCAGAACAAAAGACCCTTCCCTCTCAAATACAGCAGCTTTCATGACTTCCATTTGACTTCGCTCCCTTTCTAATGTAAATTTTGTTTATAAGTAGATGGCCGTCCGGCCCCGTCCCGGCGGGAGAGGGGTCAGAAGTTCACGCCGCCAACCAAAATAATATTGGCGTAGGAGCTGTACTCCCCGGTCCGGATTACAGTTCTGGCCCGCTGGGTCTCCTTTTTGAAATCCTCATGGGACATCTTGACCGACGGAATGCCCGGCAGCGCTTGGCGAATCTGTTCCACTATACCGGGATTGACCTTGTCCGCCTCCTCCGCGTAGATGAACGACTCAATTACCATCTCATCCTTTACGGCTTCCAAGACCTGCATAAAGGTGGGTACGCCCCGCACTAACGACAGGTCCAGAATGTTTGCCTCCTTGGGCATAGGCAGGCCGCAGTCCCCTACCACCAGGTATTCGGTGTGGCCCACCGCAGCGATGGCGTTTTCCAACGCCGGGTTCAGAATTCCCTCTTTTCTCATTTTTGCCTCCAAATTGCTTTTTATTTCCTCATGAAACATGGTGCGGACAAAATCTTTCTCTCAGCTACTCCCTGGTGGTCCCCCGCAGAGCCAGTTTCGCCTCCATACTCACGTAGGGATGCTTAATCGGGATACCGTGGATGAGGTTAAACAGCAGCTCCGCCGACTTCCTGCCCATTTCATAGGCGGGCTGGACAATCGTGGAGAGGGTTGGCGTGATATACTCGCAGATGTCAATGCCGTCGAAGCCGATAATTTCCACCTCGTCCGGCACGGGAATTCCAGCCTCCCGGACTGCGGCGAGAGCTCCAATGGCCATAAAATCGTTGGCCGCAATAATGGCGTCAAAGTGAATATTGGACTGAATAATCTGCGCCATACACTCATATCCGGAGCGGATGGTGTAGTCGCCGTAGCAGACCAAGTTGGCATCCAGGTCAATGGCGTATTGGCTCAAGGCGGTCCGGTAACCGTCAAACCGCTCCCGGGCGGTGGAAACGCCCTCCGGACCAGAGATAAACACCAGATGCTGGCAATTGTGTTTGATCAGATGCTCGCAGGCCAGGTAGATGGGGTACATGCTGTCTACAAACACGCCTGCCTGAAAGGGATTTGCTCCCGCGTACCTGCGGTCCAGCAGCACGCTGGGAACCCGGTAGCGGTCCAGCAGCTGGAGCGCCGTCTGGTTCCCCGACGCCACCACCATAATGATGCCGTCCACCCGCTTGGTGACAAAGGCACTGATGAACTTTTGCTCCCGTTCCGCCGAAAGCCGCGTTCCTCCCAGCAGCAGGGTATAATCCTGCTGGTAGGCGTAGTCCTCTACGGCGTCCGCAATGCTCTGAAAAAATGGATTTGTGATATCCGGCAGGATAAGGCCGATGGACTTCGTCCGGCCCAGGTAGGGCATCTGGCCCTCTGTCCGCAGGTAGCCTACGTCCTCCAGCAGCTGCCGGACCCGGTCTCCTGTCTCCCGGCTGTAGCCATCTTTTTTCCCGTTGAGTACACGGGAGACGGTGGCTTTGGATACGCCCGCCATGCGGGCAATGTCTTCCAACGTAATCTTTCTCATAGCTTTGTCCCCTTCGTCCTCTATTGTTTTGTCATTTTGAACAACATTGCGGCTCCAGGGATTCACTTTACTTGTATGATAGCTACGAAACTTTGTTACGTAAATATGCTATTCTATACAAAATCCCATCGCAGAAACAGCAAAAATGTAGAATACTGCCGAACCGCTTCCAGCTCTTGGAAATGCGCGCCGCCCGCTCCAACAAAAGCTTTCCCCAAAAATCTGCGGCAATCCCTTACCAGCAGTTTTGCTCTACTCAATGATAAAACGTTTTGTTATATTTTTCAAGATAACAAAACGTTTTACCCTATACTTTTTGTGTATCACAAACGCAGAAGGAGTTGCATCAAATGTATCATAGGATCCGGGAGCTGCGGGAGGACAACGACCTGTTGCAGAAGAACCTCGCGGACTATTTGAACTGTTCCCAAGTCTGTTACTCCTACTATGAGACGGGAAAAAGAGACATCCCTACAGACGTACTGGTCAAGCTCTCCTACTACTACCACACCAGCGTCGACTATCTTCTGGGGGTTACGGATACCAGGTCTCCCTACCCCAGAAACACAAAAAACGCCCCGCCGTTTTGAGCCCTGCCAGCGGGGCGTCAAAATGATGGGGCGTCTACACGCATTTCGCTGGCGGTCTTTTGGCCGCCAGTTTATTTCTTTTGGGACTTCAGCCGGTCAATCAGCTCTTGCAGCTCTCCGGCGGAATACCGGTAAATTTTGTCGCAAAACTGACAGCCCAATTCACACCCGCCCTGTCCGGCCAGCATGTCCTCCAACTCCTCCACGCCCATGCTGATGAGTGCGCGCTCCACTCTGTCCCGGCTGCAGTAACATTTGTAGGAAATGGGACTAACCTCCAGAATTTCTATCTCAAAATCGCTGAGTACTGTCCGCAGCAGGGCTGTTGGGTCAGGGTTTTTGTCCAGGAGCGCGGTAACAGGTCCGGCGGCCAGTACGCCGCCCTCCACCTTGGCAATTACATCCTCTCCCGCGCCAGGAAGAAGCTGGATAATATAGCCTCCGGCAGCCTTCACGCTCTGGTCCCGGTCCACCAGTACGCCCAGTGCGCTGGCGGTGGGAATCTGCTCGCTTTCCACAAAGTAGGCCGCCAAATCTTCCGCAATCTCTCCGCCCAAAAGGCTTACGCTGCCGGTATAGGGTTCTTTCATCCCCAGGTCCTTGATGACCGTCAGCGTCCCGCTGCTCCCCACAGCCCCGCCAACATCCAGTTTGCCGTCCTCGCGGAGAGGAAGGTCCACCTGAGGATTCTGGACGTAGCCCCGGACGCATCCCAGATGGTCGGAAACCGCCAGCACCGTACCCAGCGGACCGCCTCCCTTAATTTGCAGCGTCAGGCTGGCCTCCTCCGCCTTGAGGGCGTTGCCCATCATGGAGGCGGCCGCCAGGGTCCGTCCCAAGGCGGCGGTAGCAACGGGAAGGGTTTTTTGAATATTTCTCGCCCTTTCTGTCAGTTCCCTTGTGGTTACGGCAACAGCTTTTACCTGCCCGCCGGCGGTGATAGCGCGAACTAGCTGGTCCATTCTGATTGGTTCCTTTCTTATAGCAGGCCGGCAGACCTTTCTGCTAACCTTTGTATTTTTTCCCTTTTGTCTGGGTTTCAGAATACGTCGTCACAAATCCCAAAACCTTTGCCTCCGCGTATTGCAGCTTCTGCATCGCTTCCGCAAGAGCGCGGCGGGTCGCGTACCTCTGCCGCACCACCACAATCATGCCGTCCGTCAGTTTGGAAGCTACCAGTGCGTCAGGTACTCCGTTGACCGGAGGCAGGTCCATCACTATAAAGTCGTAGCTGCCGGATACCGTCTCCATCAGCGTGTTCATTTGTCTGGACCCCAGCAGCTCGGAGGGATTTGGAGGAATATCCCCGGAGCTGACAACTTGCAGACGCTCGTGGAGACCGGATTTTTGAATCGTCTCTCCGGCGTTCCGCAGTCCGGCCAGCACATTGGAAAGCCCCGGCGCGGCCCTCAGCCCCAGCCGCCTGCTGATGGCGGGCAGCCGCATATCCGCCTCTATCAACAGCACCCGCTCGCCCGCCTCCGCCAGCATGTGGGACAGATTCAGAGCGGTTGTGCTCTTCCCCTCGCCCCGGCCCGCGCTGGTCACGCCTATGACGCGGCACCGCTGCGCGTCGGGCAGTGCGAAGAGGATGTTGGTCCGCAGGAGCTTGTAGGCCTCTGCGGCGGAAAAGCTGATGTCCTCGCCAAAGGTTAATCGTTCCTCTATCATCTGCAAGATATTTTTATATCTCTCCCGCCGGGCGGACATAGACACCTCTTACTCCTTCCCCGCTCCATAATAAGCGTCGCAGCCGCCATATCCGGCACGCTCTCTCGAGGACAGGAGATCTGGGATATTTGCCAGGACCGGAAGTCCATAGGCCTGCGCCAGATACTCGTCCTCCCGGATCTGGTCGTCAAACAGCTCCCGCAGGACGATGATGCCGCAGCTCAGAATCAATCCTGCCAGCAGACCTGCCGCCGTGTACTTGAGCACACTGGGAGAACTCCTTCGGTCCGGAACAACCGCGTAGTCCACCGCCCGGGCGGAACTCCCCTCCATAATCTCAGAAATTTTATCGGGCAGCACGTCCACAATCGTATTGGCAATCCGTTCGGTTTCCGCCGGGTCCGGGCCGGTCACGGTAATCCGAAAAATCTCTGTGGCATTAACGGCGTCCGCGCTGACCATCTCGCAGAGCTCCTCATAGGTGTAGTCCAAATCCGCTCTCTCGATTACCTCGTTGAGGGTCAGTCTGGTTTTCATGATGACAATATAGCTGTCCACCAGCGTCTTGGACGCGTTCAGGTCCGCCAGACTTACATAGGCGTCGCCTACGGAAATAGAGCCGTTATTAACGTACATCAGCGCACTGGATTGATAGAGCGGCGTCATAAGAAAAGCGGCGCAGGAAAACGCCGCCGCGCCGCACAACAGCATTGTCAGCAGAATAACCCAGCCCCGGCGCCACAGCGCCGCCGCAAGGCGAATCAAGTCAATTTCCGCCAAATCTTTTTCCTGCGTTCCTGCCGGCATACGCGTTTCCTTCCACTTCTTTTGAATTGCTGGTTCTTATTATATGCCGCCAGGCATCCCCTGTCAATCCGCAATATGCCTGACGGACGCTCTGGCCGCGCACCCTCTGTCTACTGAATCTCCGCATGACTGAGAATGTAAAACATCTCCTGACTGGGCTGCCACCGTTTTTCTTTAGGCTCAAACTGACGGTCAAACGCCTCTGCCTCCTCCGGGTCCATCTGGTAGGCGGCGCTTTCGCGGTAATACCACTTCCTGCCGTCCAGGACCCCGGGCCGTAATTCCTTCGCCAGCATGGCGGCGGGGAATCCGCCGTTTCCTGAGCAGATATTATACTTTTTGCAGCTTTGAAAGCCGCTGCTGACATAATTGTCCGGATTGCCGAAAATCACGACAACGTCAAAGCCCAACTCCCGCGCCTTCTCAAAGGAACGCTCTATCAGCAGCTTACTGTATCCCCGCCGCTGATAGTCCGGATGGACGGCGATTGGACCAAAGGTCAGAATGGTCCTGCGCTCCCCGGCCTCGTCCTCCAGCGCCGCTTTTGTATACATAATGCTGCCCACCACTTGTCCGTCCAATTCCGCCGCCAAAGCCAGGTCCGGGACAAAATCCGGATGTCCCCGCAGAATGTGGGCCAGATAATGTTCCTGGCAGCCGGGGGCGTATACGTTCCAGAAAGCCTCCCGGATAAGCCGCTCCACAGCGGCGTAATCGCTCTCGGCTTCAGTCCTAATCAGCAGATCCATTTTCATCCAGCCTTCTCCCTTCCGACAGGCAAAAGCATCCCAGCGCCTGCCGGCGTTGGGATGCTCATTTACTGAAGAACTCAGGCGTTTGCCTTTTTAGCCATGTCCACCAGCTGCTTGAAAGCGGCCTCGTTGTTGACGGCCAGCTCGGAGAGCATCTTACGGTCGATAGCCACGTTGGCAGCCTTCAGGCCGTGCATAAAGGTGGAATAGTTCATTCCGTTGATTTTGCAGGCAGCGCTGATGCGGGTAATCCACAGGCGGCGGAAATCCCGCTTCTTCAAGCGGCGTCCCACATAAGCGTAGGTCAGGGACTTCATCACCTGCTGGTTCGCCATTTTGAAATGCTTGCTCTTGGCGCCCCAGTAGCCCTTAGCCATGCGCAGGATTTTATTTCTTCTCTTGCGGGTCATCATTGCGCCCTTAACTCTAGCCATAATTAAAGCCTCCTATTCTAAAGCGTATCGTAATCTTATTTGTAAGGGATCATCTTGCGGATAGCGGCGGCGTTGGTCTCGTCGGCATAGCCGCCCGCCCGCAGACGACGGGTACGCTTGGTGTCCTTTTTGGTAAGAATATGGCTCTTAAAGGCCTTGGCCCGCTTGACCTTCCCGGTTTTGGTCAGGTTAAATCTTTTTTTGGCGCCGCTGTGGCTCTTCAGCTTAGGCATACTTCATTACTCCTTCCGTATGTTTCCTTGATTGCGTTCCGCCGCTATTTTTTAGGGGACAGGAACATGGACATATTCCGCCCTTCCAGCTTGGCTCCCTTATCGACGTTGGCGGTCTCGGCGCACTGCTCTGCAAACTTATCCAAGAGCTTCCTGCCGATGTCGGTATGGGCCATTTCGCGGCCGCGGAAGCGGACGGACACCTTCACGCGGTTGCCGTCGGCCAGGAATTTCAGCGCGTTTTTCAGCTTTACGTTGAAATCTCCGACGTCGATGCCCGGGGACATGCGGATCTCCTTAATCTCCACCACATGCTGGTTCCGGCGGGCCTCCTTCTCACGCTTGCCCTGCTCGAAACGGAACTTGCCGTAGTCCATGAGTTTGCACACGGGCGGCACGGCCTGCGGGGAGATTTTGACCAGATCCAGGCCCTTCTCGTCGGCAATACGCAGGGCGTCCGTCGCAGACATAATCCCCAGCTGTTCGCCGCCGCTGCCGATCAGGCGCAGCTCTTTGTCGCGAATGTCCTCGTTCAGTTGATGCATTGCAATGCTAATAACCGAAGCACCTCCTTCAACATTGTGCCCAAATTGCACGTAGCGCAAAACAAAAAAAGCACGGATGCAACCGCATCCGCACGAACAAAACACACCCATTCCAGAGCGTGGTAAACGGCATTGTTGACCCCTTCACTTAGCTGGGGGTGAGGCGGATGCGTCCTGCCTACTTCATTTTGCCCATTCACTATAGCACTGTTTTGGAGAATTGTCAAGGGTTACCTGAAGAATTTTCAGGATTTTTCGAACCTTACGTTTTGAATGGGCCGGATTACCTCCGGCCCATATCCGGTCCAAGCGCGGTCCCCGTTCTGTTCCGCCGCTGTGGATTAGTTCTTTTCCTCCGCGAGAGCGGCGGTGAGCGCCTTGGACAGCTGGTCCGGGCAGCTGGTGGGCTTCCAGCCGCACTGGATACCCTGGAGCTTGCTGATGGCCTCCGAAGCCGGCATTCCCTTCACCAAGGCGCAGATGCCCTTCAAATTGCCGTTGCAGCCGCCTGTGAAGGCCACATTTTTGATGACGCCCTCCTCCAGCTCCAGGTCAATCTGCGTAGAACAGGTGCCGCTGGTCTTATAAGTATATGTCATATTCCAATGTCTCCTTATTATGTGATTTTCCTGCCGCCGTGTGCAGTGTCAAAAAGTATAGCAGATATCCCCGCCGGTTGCAAGCCCCTTCCTCATATACATATAGCGTATCTCTTTTTTGCAGAACAGCCGCTCCCTTCCACAGCCTCCCTCTTGCCATAAACGGGAAAATTTGTTACACTAGGCGGTAAGCTTACAATCTGGAGGAAATTATGGCTACTGAGAAACAGCAGACCTACGGCAACGACTCGATCAGCGCCCTGAAGGGGGCTGACCGGGTTCGGAAACGGCCCGGCGTCATTTTCGGCTCCGATGGCCTGGAGGGTTGCGAGCACGCCGTATTTGAGATTTTATCCAACTCCATCGACGAGGCCCGAGAGGGCCATGGGCGGCTTATTACCGTTACCAGTTTCCTGGACCACAGCGTGGAGGTGGAGGACCAGGGGCGGGGCTGCCCCGTGGATTGGAACGAAAAGGAAAAACGCTGGAACTGGGAACTGGTATTCTGCGAGCTCTACGCCGGAGGCAAGTACGGCAACAACGAGGGGGAGAACTACGAGTACTCTCTGGGCCTCAACGGCCTGGGTTCCTGCGCGACCCAGTATGCCTCCGACTATATGGATGTCACTGTCTGGCGGGACGGATACGAGTACCAGCTCCACTTCAAAAAAGGAAAAGTCACCGGCAAAAAGGGCCAGGAGCTGCAAAAAACTCCGCTGGCCAGAAAGAAGAGCGGCACCAGGACCCGGTGGCTGCCGGACCTGGAGGTCTTTACCGATATCGCTATCCCGCCTTCGTACTTCGCGGATGTGATGAAGCGGCAGGCGGTGGTAAACGCCGGTATTACCTTCCGGCTGAAGGTCGAGACCGCGCCGGGAAAGTTTGAAACCACGGAGTTTCTCTATGAGAACGGCATTGCGGACTACGTCCGGGAGCTGGCGGGGGAGGAACCCCTGACGGACCCCGTCTTTTGGGAGACGGAACGCCGTGGCCGGGACCGCGCCGATAAAGACGACTACAAGGTGAAGCTCTCCGCCGCCTGCTGCTTTACCAACAAGGCGGCGGTTATTGAGCACTACCACAACTCCAGCTGGCTGGAACACGGCGGCAGTCCTGAGAAAGCCACAAAATCCGCTTTTGTGGGGGCGGTGGACGCCTGGCTGCGCCAGAACAACAAGTACCAGAAGAGCGAGTCCAAAATTACCTGGGCGGATATTGAGGACTGCCTGGTGCTGGTCAGCAACAACTTCTCCACCCAGACCAGCTACGAAAATCAGACCAAAAAGGCCATCACCAACAAATTCGTCCAGGACGCTATGGCGGAGTTCCTGCGGAGCAGGCTGGAAATCTACTTCATTGAGAACCCTAGCGACGCGCTGCGGATTGCCGAGCAGGTGCTCATCAACAAACGGAGCCGGGAAACTGCGGAGAAGGCCCGGCTGAATATTAAGAAAAAGCTCTCCGGGTCTATTGATATCGCCAACCGGGTCCAGAAATTCGTGGACTGCCGGACCAAGGACGTCACCCGCCGGGAAATCTATATTGTAGAAGGCGACAGCGCTATGGGCAGCGTGAAGCTGAGCCGGGATGCGGAGTTCCAGGGCATCATGCCTGTACGGGGAAAAATCCTCAACTGCCTGAAGGCGGACTACCCCCGTATCTTCAAAAGCGAAATTATTACCGACCTCATCAAAGTGCTGGGCTGCGGCGTGGAGGTCCAGAACAAGCATGTAAAGGACCTGAGTTCCTTCGATTTGGGCAATCTCCGCTGGTCCAAGGTGGTTATCTGCACCGACGCGGATGTAGACGGATACCAGATCCGCGCTTTGATTTTAACCATGCTCTACCGCCTCTGCCCCACGCTCATTCAAAATGGCTATGTATATATCGCGGAATCCCCTCTTTTTGAGATTACCTGCGGAGAGAAGACCTGGTTCGCCTACACGGAAAAGGAAAAGGCGGAGATCGTAAAGAAGCTGGAGGGGAAGAAGGTCAAAATTGACCGCTCCAAGGGTCTGGGCGAAAACGACCCGGACATGATGTGGCTGACCACTATGAACCCCGAGACCCGCCGCCTCATCAAGGTCATGCCCGAGGACGCGGAGGCCACCAGCCGGGTCTTTGACCTGCTGCTGGGGGACAACCTCCAGGGCCGTAAGGAGCATATCGCCAACGAGGGATACAAATACCTGGATTTGGCGGACATTTCATAAGTCATCGTAAAGGAATCTGGATAAGGAAGAGTTATTATGCCAAAGAAGAAATCCCCGGAGGAGGGCGCCCCCCGGGTCAACAACCCCAACGTCATGGGCCTGCGAGCCTCGGTCCAGGAGCAGCCCATCACCGAAACCCTGGAGACCAACTTCATGCCCTACGCCATGAGCGTCATCGTCTCCCGGGCCATCCCGGAGCTGGACGGCTTTAAGCCCTCCCACCGAAAGCTCCTCTACACCATGTACAAAATGGGCCTGCTGACCGGGGCCCGCACCAAATCCGCCAACATCGTGGGCCAGACCATGCGCCTCAATCCCCATGGCGACGGCCCCATCTACGAAACTATGGTCCGCCTCAGCAAGGGCTACGGGGCCCTGCTCCACCCCTTTGTGGACAGCAAGGGCAACTTCGGTAAGGTGTTCTCCCGGGATATGGCCTACGCCGCCAGCCGGTACACCGAGGCTAAACTGACCTCTATCTGTCAGGAGCTCTTCCGGGACCTGGACCAGGATGCGGTAGATTTTGTGGACAACTACGACAACTCCATGAAGGAGCCTACGCTGCTGCCCACCACCTTCCCTAATATCCTGGTCTCCGCCAATCTGGGGATCGCCGTAGGTATGGCCAGCCAGCTGTGCGGCTTCAATCTGGCGGAGGTCTGCGACGCCACAGTGGCCTACCTCAAAAACCCGGACTGCGTCCTCTCCGATATTCTGCTGGGGCCGGACTTCCCTACCGGCGGCGAAATTCTCCACGACAGCGCCGCTCTGGAGGAGGTCTACCGCACAGGACGGGGGTCCATCAAAATCCGGGGAAAGTACCGGTATGTGAAGAGCGAGAACCTCATTGAAATTTACGAAATCCCCTACACCACCACTACGGAAGCCATTATCGACAAGGTGGCGGAGCTTATCAAGACCGGAAAGCTGCGGGAAATCAACGACATGCGGGATGAGACCGGCCTTACCGGCCTGAAACTGGCTATCGACCTCAAGCGGGGGGTGGACCCGGACAAGCTCATGGCCAAGCTCTTCAAAACCACCACCCTCCAGGACTCCATCAGCTGTAACTTTAACGTCCTGGTGGCGGGAATGCCCCGGGTGATGGGCGTGCGGGAGCTGCTGGAGGAGTGGTGCGGCTGGCGGACGGAGTGCGTCCGGCGGCGGGTGTACTTCTCCCTAAACAAGAAAAAGGACAAGCTCCACCTGCTCAAAGGCCTCAAGAGGATTCTGCTGGACATTGACAAGGCCATCCGCATCATCCGGGAGACCGAGGGGGAAGCCGAGGTAGTGCCAAACCTGATGATTGGCTTCGGCATTGATCAGGTGCAGGCGGAGTATGTGGCGGAAATCCGACTGCGGAACATCAATAAGGAGTATATTCTCAAACGCGTCCAGGAGACTGAGGCCCTTCGGGACGAGATCGACGACCTGGAGGATCTGGTAAGCAACCCGGGCCGGATTAAAAAGCTTATCATCCGGGAGCTGGAGGACGTGAAGAAGAAGTACGCGCAGCCCCGCCGGTCCGCCATCGTCTATGACCACCAGCTGGAGGCCTGCGACGAGGCGGAGGAGGTTCCGGATTACCCGGTAACGGTGTTCCTCTCTCGGGGCGGCTACTTCAAAAAGATTACCCCTCAATCCCTGCGCATGGCGGATACGCAGAAATACAAGGAGGACGACGGCCCCGGCCAGAGCTTTGAGACCACCAACCGGGCGGAGGTCATGTTTTTCACCAACCGCCAGCAGGTCTACAAGTGCCGCCTGGCCGACTTTGACGACAGCAAAGCCAGCGTCCTGGGGGATTACCTGCCCTCCAAGCTAGGCATGGACCCGGAAGAGGCGGTCGTGCATATGGTTCTGCCGGGAGACTACGCCGGGGCGTTGGTATTCTTCTTTGAAAACGGCAAGGCGGCCCGGGTGGATCTCTCCGCCTATGCCACCACCTCCAACCGCCGCAAGCTCACCGGGGCCTATTCAGACAAAAGTCCCCTGACAGCCCTGCTGCACCTGAAGGAGGACCAGGAGCTGGCATTATACTCCAACGAGAACCGGGTGCTGATTTTCAGCACCGCCCTCCTGGCCCCCAAGAGCACCCGGACCACTTTGGGCGTCCAGGTGATGACTCTGAAACCCAAGCGGCGTCTGGAGGAGGTGAAAGTCCTGGAGGAGAGCGGGTTAACCAACCCGGCCCGGTACCGCTGCCGGACCATCCCTGCCGCCGGCGCTCTCCTCAGAGAGGAGGAGGACGGCGCTCAGATGCGGCTGATGTGAGCATATGCGCCGTTCCTTTACAGCGTACTCCGGCTCCAATTCCATGCTTGCAAAAGCATCTGAAAGTGGATATAATAAATTTGTAACACCATCCGGACTGCGGCACAACCCAAGCTTGCGGCGTTCATCAGGCCTGTCATTTGTACAGGGCCGCAATTCATGTTTTCCGCGCTCCGCTTCCCACTAAGACACGCAGGCGGTTTCTATGACTTTATTCAAAGGAGGATATACGTATGGCATTTGAAGAGCTGAAAAAACGGCTGGAGGACAACGGCTTTGCCGTATCCATCTTCGCCACCGGCCAGGAGGCCGCCGCCTACCTTAACAGCCAAATTGACGGCGTAACGGTAGGCATGGGCGGGTCCATGACCCTCAAGGAGCTGGGGCTTCAGGAGAGCGTCGGGGCCCATAATACCCTCTACTGCCACGGCTTTACCCCCGGGGACCCCAAGGAGGTCCAGCGTATGGCCGCTTCCGCGGATGTGTACCTCCTCTCCGCCAACGCCATCGCGGAGAATACCGGAGAGATCATCAACATTGACGGTACCGGTAACCGGGTGGCCTCCTCCCTGTACGGTCATAAGAAGGTTTACTTTGTGGCGGGGAAAAACAAGGTCTCTCCGGACTTTGCCAGCGCGCTGCACCGGGCCCGGAATGTCGTAGCCCCCAAAAACGCCCGGCGTCTGGGCCGGAAAACCCCCTGCGCCGCGAAGGCGGACCGCTGCTATGACTGCAACAGCCCGGAACGTATCTGCCGGGGGCTGGTGGTCCTTTACAAGAAAATGACCTCTATGGACATGGAGGTCGTCCTCATCAACCAGGAGGTTGGCTATTGAGAAGCAGAACATCAAATACCGTTTTCCTTGCCCTGCTTCTGGCCGCCTGTCTGTCCCTGAGCGGATGCGCGTCCCTGCTGGAGCGTTCCTACAGCGTGGTGGAGCCCTATACGGACCGCTACCGCGATTCCGGCGGCGAGGACGCCCTGCGCGCGGAGAGCTACCAGGATTTGGTCAACTCCCTTATGATGCTGGTGGAACAGCGGGCGGAGGAGGGGACGATCCGCTGTTACGAAGAGGCTAACTCCTACATTCTGGCCCGCAGAGCCCGGCAGGAGGTCCGGCAGGACACGACTCTGGGCGCCTATCTTCTGGACGGCCTGAATTTCACCTATGAAGGCGAGGAGGGTTACTGTACGCTCACCTGCCACATGTCCTACCGGGAGGACGCGGAGGATTTGGGGAGCGTCATGACCATCTCCGACAGCCAATCTCTGGTGGACCTTCTGCGGCTGGCAGTCCGGGAGGAGCTGGAAAAACTGACGGTCCGTTTTGTCAACGACACCTCTCAAACCGATGTAACCGCCGCCATAGACGCCCTTTGGCAGGAGCTCTGCCGGGGAGAGGAAAAGACGGAACCTCCCCTGGATGAGGCTCTGTCTCAGGCACCCGAGGTTCCGGAAACAGACGCGCAGCCGCCGTTTGGAGAGGACGATGCTTCCCTGGAAGACGCCTCCTTGGACGACGCGTCTACAGAAGAGGACATCTCCGCCGCCAACGCGTCCCTTTTCTCGGAAGAGGGAACGGACCTGGACAGCGTTGAACCGGAAGAGCCGCCAGAGCCGGAATATCCTCCCTGCCCTTGGAGGGTTCGGTTTTATCCCAATATGGAGGCCGCCAAGATTGTGGAAATCCTGCTGGGCTCCTCATAAATAGATTTTTACAGAAGGGATTTGTTTGGCAATGAAACACGATTTTACTTCCATTATGGACCGCCGGGGACGGGATGCCATCGCTGTAGACGCCCTGGGTTCTCTCCCCGGCTTCTCCCCGCAGCCGCCCAAAGAGGGGTTTGACCTGATTCCCATGTGGGTGGCGGATATGAACTTCCCCACCGCGCCCTCTATTCCCGCCGCCATTCAGGCACGGATTGAGCACCCTGCCTTTGGTTACTTCAACCCCTCGGACGCCTACTTTGACGCTATCATCCGCTGGCAGACAGAGCGCAACGGCGTCTCCGGTCTGACCCGGGATTGTATCGGCTACGAAAACGGCGTGCTGGGCGGGGTCCTCAGCGCACTGGGCGTACTCTGCTCCAAGGGAGACATGGTGCTGGTCCACTCCCCCACCTATATGGGCTTTACAGGCGCGCTGGGAAATAACGGCTATGATATTGTCCACAGTCCCTTGGTCCTGGACGAAAATCAGGTCTGGCGGATGGACTACGAGGATATGGAGCGGAAGCTGGCGGAAAACCACATCCATGCCGCTATTCTCTGCTCTCCCCACAACCCCTGCGGCCGGGTGTGGGAACGCTGGGAGCTGGAACGGGCCATGGAGCTTTTCCAAAAGTACGACGTGTTTGTCATCTCTGACGAAATCTGGTCGGACCTGACTCTGGCGGGACACAAGCATATCCCCACTCAGTCCGTTTCTGAGGACGCCAGAAACCGTACCGCCGCTTTCTATGCCCCCTCCAAGACCTTCAACCTGGCAGGGCTGGTGGGCAGCTACCACATCGTCTATAACAAGTGGCTCCAGGACCGTATGGAGAAGGAGTCCTCACTTTCCCACTACAACTCTATGAACGTACTGTCCATGCACGCCCTCATTGGGGCTTATCAGCCGGAGGGCGTGCAGTGGCTGGAGGAACTTCGCCAGGTTCTGACGGAGAACGTGGATTACGCCTGGAGGTACATAACAGAGCACTTTGAGGGAATTCAGGTCTCCAAACCAGAGGGGACGTATATGCTTTTCCTGGACTGCGCCGGTTGGTGCGAGGCCCACGGCAAAACCGTGGACGAGGTGCAGAAGGCGGGCTGGGAAGTGGGCGTGGGCTGGCAGGACGGCAGGGCTTTCCACGGACCGTGCCATATCCGGATGAATCTGGCTGTGCCCCTCTCCCGGGTACAGGAGGCCATGGAACGCCTGAGCCGGTACGTGTTTGTGCCCTAAATATAAAAAAGTCCGCAGGACAGCCGTTTAGGGCGTTCTGCGGGCCTTTTTCATTTGGATTCGTCTGCGAAAAGAGGCGTAGAGAGGTAGCGGTCCCCGGCGTCTGGCAGCAGAACCACAATCGTTTTTCCCCGGTTCTCCGTGCGCTTTGCCAGCCGGACCGCCGCCCAAACCGCCGCTCCGGAGGAGATGCCCGCCAGCACGCCCTCGGACCGGCCTACGCGCCGCGCGGCAGCAAAGGCGTCCTCATCCTGCACAGGGATAATTTCATCCAGAATCTCCCGGTTCAAAATCTCCGGCACAAACCCCGCGCCAATGCCCTGGATACCATGGGGACCGGCGGTTCCGCCGCCCAGCACGGGAGACGAAGCGGGCTCCGCTGCCACAATTTTTACAGCGGAATTCCGGCTCTTGAGGTACTCCCCCACGCCGGTCAAAGTGCCGCCAGTCCCCGCCCCGGCTACAAAAATATCCACCTCACCGTCTGTATCCGCCCAGATTTCCGGGCCGGTGGACTCCCTGTGGGCAGCGGGATTGGCGGGGTTCACAAACTGACCGGGCACAAAGCTGCCGGGAATTTCCCGGGCCAGCTCCTCCGCCTTGGCAATTGCCCCCGCCATCCCTTTGTCCCCGTCTGTCAGAACCAGCTCCGCGCCATAGGCCCCCATCAGCCGCCGCCGCTCCACGCTCATGGTCTCCGGCATAACAATCATCACACGGTAGCCCCTGGCCGCCGCCAAAGACGCCAGTCCAATGCCCGTATTTCCGGAAGTGGGCTCAATCATAACCGAGCCGGGCCCCAGCAGGCCCCTTGCCTCCGCATCCTCTATCATAGCCTTGGCCACCCGGTCCTTTACACTGCCAGCGGGATTGAAATACTCCAGCTTGGCGAGAAGTCTTGCCTCCAAGCCCTCCTCCCGCTCTATATGGACCAACTCCAGCAGCGGCGTGTTTCCTACCAGCTGGCTGGCGGATGTGTAGATTTTCCCCATACAAAAACCTCCTGCGTAACCGCCGCGGTTCGCGTAAAAGCCGCTTATTTCCCTGCCAGAATATCGCAGGCCACCGGGGTGTAAAATAGCTCCTGCACCCATTTGCGGTCCTTGGTCTGGCCCAGAATCCACATCAGCTTTGCCGTTACCGCCTCTGTCGTCATATCATATGCCTCCAGAATGGGCAGGTTCCGCTTAATGCTGTTCCCAACGTGGTACACCGCCAGGTCGCTGCCCTCATTTTCCACCTGCGTAGTCATAACCACGGTTTTTCCCGCCTCCAGACCCGTTTTCACGGTCTCGTAGTAATCGCCGGCCTTGTAGGTGGGCAGGCCGCCTACGCCGAAGCTCTCAATAATCAGCGCGTCGCTGCGCTCCAGCAAATACGCCGCTACGCCGCAGTCCGCGCCTGGAATCAGCTTCATCAGAGACACATTGGAGTTCACTGTCTCATAGAACTGGGGCACCGCTCTGGATTCCGGCCGGATGTAGCGGATAATCCGCCCATCCCGGACCATCCCCAGAAGGGGGTAGTTGATGCTGGAGAAGGCCTCAAAGCTTTTGCTGTGCGTTTTTCTCGCCCGGGTGCCCATGATAATCTTGCCGTTGAACACCAGCGTCACCCCCGGCAGGTCCGACACGGCTACCGTCAGCGCATCCCGAAGGTTTTGTTTACTGTCGGTGGTCTCGAAGCCAATGGGTTTTTGTGCCCCGGTGAGGACAATCGGCTTAGGACTCCCCTGGACCAGATAGCTCAAAGCGGCGGCGGTGTAAGCCATCGTGTCTGTGCCGTGACTGACCACAAAGCCGTCAAATTCCCGGTATCGTTCCCGAATGGCTCCGGCAATACGGGCCCAGTGTTTTGGCTGGATGTTAGTGCTGTCCAGGCTGAACAGCTGTTCGCACTCCACCTCGCAAATCTCGGAGATATCGGGAATATACCGCAGCAGCTGTTCGCTGGTCAGTTCCGGCTCCAGACCGCTCTCCCCCAGCTCGGAGGCGATGGTCCCTCCTGTGCCGATGAGCAGGATTCTTTTTTCTTTCATTGTCGTGCTCTCCTTCTCCTTTATGTTCTCCGTACCCGGCTTATCCAGGTACGCGGACTGGAATTCCCCCAGTCCGCCGGCTTGTCCGCAAATAAAACGGGAAACGGTCCCCTGGTCCCTCTCGCCGGGCGTTCCTGTCCGGCGTCAACGAATATCCACCCGCTCTACATCCACGCAGAGGCCGGTCTCGCTGTCCAGGCTGAAAATGGCCCCCTGCATTTTGCAGGGTCCTTCCGCCGTCTGGTGCCGCTGCGGCGGCCCGCCCAGGAAGCGGTCAATGCTCTGCTCCGGCGGGATACCCAGCACGGAGTGAACAGGGCCGGTCATACCCAGATCGGTGATATACCCCGTCCCCTTGGGGAAAACGCCCTCGTCCGCCGTGGGCACATGGGTGTGGGTACCCCAGACCGCCGAGACCCGGCCGTCCAGGTAATACCCCATCGCCAGCTTTTCACTGGTAGCCTCCGCGTGGAAGTCCACCAGAGTAAACCGGGGCTTCTCCGTTTTCAAAATCCGGTCCGCAGTTGTAAAGGGATTATCAGCGTTAAAGTCCAGGCCGCATCGTCCGATAAGGTTCATTACCCCCACCTGCACCCGCCCGCAGTCATAGACCCCCCAGCCCCGGCCCGGGGCCCGGCCTGTGAAGTTGGCGGGCCGGAGAAGGTAGGGGTCCTCGTCCAGCTGCCGGATGATCTGGGATTTGCCGAAGGTATGGTTGCCCAGGGTTACCACGTCCGCTCCCGCCTGAAATAGGATGTCCACCTGCTGGGGCAGCAGGCCGGTACCGGCGGCGTTCTCCCCGTTTACTACGGTAAAATGGATGTCCTTCAGCCGTTTCAAGGGCCGCAGGCGGCGTTCCAGATGGTCCAGCCCCTGCTGGCCCACCACGTCGCCGACTGCCAGTATATGATAAATCAATACGCCGCCGCCTTTCTTACGGGCAGACAAACTGCCTGTTTGTAGTAAAATGAGGATACATATCCTTAATGGAAATTTCCTGCTTCAGCACCTTCGCGGCAAAGTCCATCAAACTGAATACATCCGCCGTCGTACCGGAAACAGCCGTGTCCGCCGCGATTTCCTCCAGAGGCCCTTCCGGCGGTTTGAACGCCATGCTGGCAAATAGGAAGGCGTGATTGGGAATCATGTCCTGCATCAGCTCCTTCCCATGCAGGGCGATGTACTCCTTCATCTTCCGGACATCTCCGGCGGGGAAGGCGTACGGATTACTGGCTTTTGTGTCTATCATCAGCGCGTAGGATTTGGAATAGAGCGGGTCCCGGTATTTGACGATTACATCCGTCACCCTGCCGCGGCCCTGTCCCAGGCATTTGGCCTCGTACCCCATTATGGAAAACAGAGCTCTCACCGTATCCTCGAAATAGGCGGCGGTTTTCGCTCCGCCGCTGCCGTAGCGGATGAGGTTGTCCACCAGTTTGGAAGGAAGAATATCTTCATAGGCCATGACGTACCGCTCAATTTGCTTTTCCACATCCGCCACCCGCCCCTGGACCTTTATGGGCAGCTGCTCCGGCGGAGTGTCCAGGTGAATATTGTCCGTGAGGCGGTAGATGGAGACCTCCTTGGAAATCTGAATCCCCGCCTGCCGCAGGTTCAAGATGTCGAAGGCAAGCGTTTCCTCGTCCGCTTCCAGCCCCTGGGCCTGTACGGCGGATGTCAGGTCGGAGATGGCCATATACGGCTTTTGCGACAAAATCCGCAGCACCGCTGCCCGCCGCTGCTGCACGATCTGCGCAAAGGGGTGGTGGGCAGAGCAGAGCATCTCCTGGGGCACGTACTTCACGGTGGAGCGAGCTGAATATTGCAGCACGCGGTCCACTTCATACCGCGTGGTATAGAGCGGGAGGGTCTGTTCGCCGTACTTCTCCACGCCGCTCTGGACGGCCCATCCCACCTGGCACAGCCAGCTGAGGATCGTTCGCGCCCACTTGTCCGCGCTGCCCTCGGTATTGGTGAATTTTTGCCTATTCCGAATTACATACTCAACCTCATAGTGGGTGAAGCCTATATCGCCCACAAATCCCAGCCTGCCGCCTATGTCATACTTTGACATAGGGCCGCCACCATTTTTCCGGCTTTCATTCAGGAGCTGAAGCGTACGGATTACCGGCGGGTTTGTCAGCAGTCCCTTTTGGAAAATTTCCTGTTCCTCCGGGCTGAGGACGTTGCCGCCCTCGCTGCTTTTAGGCGCGGCGCGCAGGGCGCGGCCCAGCTCCGTCAGCTGGTAGCCCTGCATGTCCCGGTCCAGCTCCGCCATGCCGCAGGCGCAGATGGCCTTTATCCGGCACCGGGCATCCCATTCCCACTGACCTTTGAGACTGTCCATTTTTTGGCGGTGTTCATGAATGGTCCGCATGAGAGCTTTGTGGCCGATGCCATCCTCTGGCACCATCTCTACAACATCTCTTACTGTTGAGAGCCTAGAGGTGTTTTGTACCCAGCCGTAGTTGGGCAAGAGCCTATCTTTACGTGATCTATTTTTTGCCATGATTACCTCTCCTTTCTAAAAATAAGTATGTACTGATGAATCTGGTTCATAACAAAGGAGTAGGGGTAGCCAAAAGGGAACAGTGACATTGCCTGATCGTGCCAAATCCGCATCCCGCGGTACACCAGGCCGTCTATCTTGCTCAGCTCCCGGACAATATCCGCGTGGAGCAGGTTGGGGCTTCCGGGCTGCGGCTGAAAGTCCTTGCAGAACACCACCATATAGCCCCGGCTTTTCAGCCGGGTGAAGCTCAGCTCCATAATGTGCCGCAGAGCATTATAAAACTCCTCCAGGGACATATTTCCCAGGTCTGCGGCTTCGCAGGTGTAAGGCATCGGTGAGGAGTCGTTGTACAGCTTTTTCCGCTGGCCCGTGCGCTCCTTGGCCATCATGTCGGAGTAGGGCGGGTCGGCAATGACCAGGTCAAACTCCGTTCCCGCCACCTCCGGATGGCTGAGCATATTGGCGGAATCATCCTGAATCATGGTCATGCGCTGTATGTTCTCCGCTTCGCAGACCTGCTCATAGGCTTCTATATATTTTTTTTCCAGTTCAATACCTACGGCCTCCCGCTGGCCTCCCGCCATCGCCGTGCCCAGGAGCGTACCGCCCACCCCGCAGAAAGGATCGAATATTTTTCCGTCAGACTTGGTAAAAAACTCAATAATATCCCGCATCAGCGCGGGGGGCTTGGGGGAGGGGTGGATTTTGCGGTACTTCAGCCCTACATTCTCCTTGGCCGTAGGGCTGTAGCCGGTAATCCAGACGGAGTTGGTAAAAAACACCCACTCTTTTCCGGTGAGCTCGTTAAGCGTATTGCGCTTGTCATAGACGCCCCGCTCCCCCATATCCACCCCGTTTTTGCCCAGCTTTTTTGACTCATCTTTTTTGGACATATATAATAATCTCCTTCACTGGCCCGCCACCTTCGCCGCCGTTGTTGGACTTGAAACGCCGGTGGGGTTTGAAATAGGACTGCACCTTCCCCATGGAGGAGAGGCCTTTGCACAACTCCTGGTAATCCATGATGCCGTCCATACTGTAGCTGATGTAAATATGCGGAAACCTGGCCCGCCGCACCACGTCCAACAGGGCGGGGAGGGCTTTTTCCTTGATGCAGAAGGGGGACAGCTGGTCCTTGTATGGCCTGCGCCCTGTGAGGCCATAAATGGGAGGCGCGTCATACAGAACAGCAGTTTCCAGAATGTGATAATAGGGCGGGTATTGCCTGCTGTTATATGGAGGGTCCAAATACAGGAGATCCCCCGTCACATCCTCCATCAGGTCCATAATATCTTGGCAGTAAGCCAGGTTCTCAAAGCCATTGTCCGCAAATGTAAACGGACGCAGCTCCAAGGGCTTGAATTTGCGGTGGTCGTCGATTTTCAGAAACGCGCCGTAGGTGCCGGAGATATTGGAGACCTTTGTAACCGTGTCAACCAGGCTGGCGGAAAGGAGGTGGAACATATCGCTGGAAATATCCCCCCGGCTCCGCCACCGCGCCAGACAGGTACAGACGGCGTCAATTTTTTTCGCGTTGCCGCTGGAGAAATAGTTTCGGGCGTAGGGCGCCCCGGCGGTCCCCTCCAGGGTGTATTCTTCAAAGAAAAATCCCTCTATCCCTTCCAGGGCGTTCAGCTCCGCAAGGGCTTCTTCGTAGAGAATCCGGCTGGCGGGCTCGGCGTTCAGCTTCACCTTCGCTACTTGCAGCGCATAGGAAAAGCGGAGGTAGTCGTTGGTGATAACCTGGGCCCCCTGCGCCTTGAACATCTCCGCGACACAGCAGGTTCCCGTGAACAAATCCGCCGCCACGGCCCCTTTCAGCGGGCCGAAGGTCTGGTTGATGGTTTCGCTGATAAAACCGAGGATTCTTGCTTTTGAGCCTATATATCGCATGGTGTGTCAATCTCCGTTTGACCTCTGTGGATTTTGCGGCGATACTCTGCCGGATTCTATTGTAGCACGGAAA
Source organism: uncultured Clostridia bacterium (assembly GCA_947058885.1). GTDB lineage: Bacteria > Bacillota > Clostridia > Oscillospirales > Oscillospiraceae > Pelethomonas. Next base: position 17,034 of record CAMSIF010000002.1, on the reverse strand, counting down.
TTTGCTCCTGGCAAATACTGATTTTGCGCGGCCCTCAGTTTTTGAAAATCCTGGCTGGACAGGCTGATATCTTTTAATGAGCTGGCAGGTCTTTACCGGTTCCCAAAAAGCTCTTGACAAACAAGGAAAATGGTATAAAATAGAACCGAAATGTGTCTTGACACATATCTAATTTATTAGGAATCAGGTATAAGGAAATGGAGACAATACGGGCATTTCTCAAGCGCAAAAACATAGTGATATCCAGCAAACGCTACGCCATCGACGCGTTAGGCGCTATGGCTCAGGGACTTTTCTGTTCCCTGCTCATTGGCACTATTGTCAAGACCCTGGGAGAGCAAACCGGTATCGCTTTTCTGGTAGAAGCAGGCGGCTACGCCTCGGCCATGAGCGGCTCGGCCATGGCCATTGCTATCGGCTTCGCCCTGCAAGCGCCGCCGCTGGTGCTGTTCTCCCTGGCGACCGTGGGCTACGCGGCCAACGCCCTGGGCAGCACCAGCCTGATTCCAGACCAGGCCGGCGCGGGCGGTCCTCTGGCGGTGCTGTTCATCGCCATCATTGCCGCAGAGTTCGGTAAGGCGGTATCCAAGGAGACAAAAATTGACATCCTTGTAACGCCTCTGGTGACAATTCTGGTTGGCGTAGGGCTGTCGGCCTGGTGGGCCCCGGCCATCGGAACCGCCGCTACCGCAGTAGGCGGCATCATCATGTGGGCCACTGATTTGCAGCCGTTCTTAATGGGGATTATTGTTTCTGTGGTAATCGGCGTGGCCTTGACACTGCCCATCTCCTCTGCGGCGATCTGCGCGGCTCTGGGACTGACCGGGCTGGCCGGAGGCGCGGCCGTAGCGGGATGCTGCGCGAATATGGTGGGCTTCGCGGTACTGAGCTTCCGGGAGAATCATTGGAGCGGTCTTGTGAGCCAGGGCCTGGGTACATCCATGCTGCAAATGGGAAATATCGTAAAAAACCCCCGCGTCTGGCTTCCCGCGATTCTGACTTCCGCCATAACGGGGCCGCTGTCTACCTGCCTGTTTAAATTGGAGATGAACGGTCCGCCGGTTTCCGCCGGTATGGGAACCTGCGGCCTGGTGGGACAGATTGGCGTATGGACCGGATGGATTTCCCCCAGTGAGCGGGCCATCGCCAACGGCGCGGCGGCAATTGTGCCGGGGGCAATGGACTGGTTGGGACTCATTTTGATTTCCTTTGTTCTGCCTGCGGTGTTATGTTGGGCGTTCGGGCTGATTTTCCGGAAGAACGGCTGGATAAAAGAAGGAGACCTCGTACTGAAATAAGCGCACTGCAACCAACAACCCCCGATCCATTATCAAATGGACCGGGGGTATTTTTTAACTGGATAAAGAGTTCCGCCGTTTAGTACGCCGCCACAATGCCTCCGTCGTTAGCATAGACGGTGGCCACGCCGCCCACTGGTACAATCAGCACCTCGCCGAACCGGCACCGCTGCCGCACCAGTTCCCGGACGTACTCCGCGCGCTCCTGGCAGTTGCAGTGGGCCACAATCAGCCGCCGCCCGACGTGGTCGGTGTTCTCCGCCATACGGGCCACCATCCGTGCCAGAGTCTGCCGGATGGAGAGGCCCTGGCCCAGCTTTTCGATTTCGCCTTCCCGGGTTGCGCCCATCAGCAGCTTAACCCGCAGCGCCCCGGTCACAAGGGACTGGGTCCGGGTCAAACGGCCATTCTTCCGCAGGTTATCCAGGTTCTCCAGTACAAAAAGAGTCTGCATCCGGTTGATATACGCCTCCACCCGTTCCACCACCTGAGAAAAGGCCAGCCCGCTCCCGGCCAGTTCCCGGACCAGCAGCGCGATTTGGGCCTGCCCCGAAACGGCGGAGCGGGAATTGAACACATGGACGTTGGCGTGGCCGCCCTCCTCACGGTAAATAGCCCTGGCCTGCATCGCGGCGTTATAGGAGCCGGACAGCCGGGCAGACAGGGTGACAATATAGTTGTCCTTGCCCTCGCGGAACTGCTCCATATACGCGGAAGGGGACGGGCAGGCCGTTTTCGGGGCGTCGGGCCAGGCCCGCATTTTTTGCAGCAGCTCCAGCTGGCGGAAGTTTTCATCGTCGATGACTGTCTCCGGGCCCACCTGGATGCTCAGGGGGACTTTTACAACGTGAGGATCGCGCAGCGTCTCCGCCGGCAGGTCGGTGCAGCTGTCGCAGATCAGTTGGTATGTCATTTCAAAAACCGCCTAACGTAATATGATAAATTAGATTATAGCGTATTTTATAAAAAAGTCAATGCCCGCGCCATATTTGTACGGTCTTTTTCTGGAAAAATGCCCCGCTCTATTCCAGCAGCAGCAAATTTTCCGGTTCCACCGACACCCAGAATCCCTTATGATCCGGCATCGCCGCCCAGACGTCCTTATCCAGCTCCATCCGTAACAAGGGGGCATCCGGCTCCGCGCCCTTGGGCCGCAGTGCCGCCAACATGGCGGACACATCCTCCGTCACCTGTACAGTCTCACAGAAGAAGGCGTTTCGCGCGTCTTTTCCGGCGGGCTGGACATGCCTGGCGTGAATGCCCAGTACGCTCACGCCTTCCCGCCACGGCGCGGCGGCCTCCAGCGTCAGACCCCACAGCGGGATCTCCACCGTGCCCGGCCGGGGGCCGGGACGTACCGGCACATAGTTCTTACAGCCGGAAATCCGGGCCGCGCTGACAGTGACCGGATTCGCCAGCAGTTCCCGGACGCCAGCCGCCGGAGAGGATTTTCCCTGGTCCAGGACACAAACTCTGGCACAATTTCGGTAGACCTCCCCCTGGTCGTGGCTCACCCACACCACAGGGCCTTGGAACAGGCTTAGTATATCCCGCATTTCCAATTCCAACCGCCATTTCAGATAGGTGTCTAACGCGGAAAACGGCTCGTCCAGCAACATCGCTCTGGGTTCTGACGCCAGAATTCTCGCCAGAGCCACCCGCTGCTGCTGTCCGCCGGAGAGCTGAAAGGGCCGCAGCCGTTCCTTCCCTTCCAACCCTAATTGTGAAACCAACTGCGCCACTCGTTCTTTGCGCTGGGATGCCTCCATATGCCGTGCCCCAGCGGCAATATTCTGCGCCGCCGTCATATGAGGAAACAGCGCGTAATTCTGAAACAGGTATCCAATCCGCCGCCTCTGGGGCGGCACGCAAACGCCCCTTTCGCTGTCATAGAGCACTTCGCCGTCCAGCACGATACGCCCTCTGTCCGGACGCTCGACTCCCGCGATACATTTCAGCGTCATGCTCTTGCCGCATCCCGACGCCCCCAGCAGTGCCAACGCCTCGCCTGTCCCGGCTGTAAAATCCACATCCAGCTGGAAATCCCCCGCCTTTTTCTGGATTTGTACGCTCAGAGCCATTTACGCTCCTCCCTGTTCTTCCGTTCCAGCAGATTTACCACCAGCAGTACAGCGGCTGAAATTCCCAGGTTTACCAGCACCCATCGCAGGGCGGCGGCATCGTCGTTGGTCCGCCAGAATTGGTAGACCGCCGTGGCAATAGTGGCCGTGCGCCCCGGAATATATCCCGCAATCATAGAGGTTGCGCCGTATTCTCCCAACGCTCTGGCAAAAGAGAGCACTGTCCCCGCCAAAATTCCCTGCCGGCAGACAGGCATACGAATCCGCCAGAAGATATAGCTATTACTGAGCCCCAGTGTTTTCCCCGCGTAGGCCAGCGTTTCGTCAAAGGACTCAAAAGCCCCTCTGGCCGTACGGTACATCAGTGGAAACGCCACTGCGGCGGCGGCAAATACAGCTGACCACCACGTCATAGTCAGCCGCACGTGAAAAACCTCCAGCGCAAACGCGCCAAGCCCGCGTTTGGGTCCCAACACCAGCAGCAGCAGATAACCCACCACCGTGGGCGGCAGCACCAGCGGAAGCGTCAGCAAGGCATCCAACGCCCCCTTTACCAGCCGCGGGGCTTTCGCCACATAGTAGGCCGCGCAGATACCGGAAAAAAACACAATAATAGTGGAAATCCCCGCAATTCTCACGGAGTTCCAAAGCGGATACCAGTCCATCATGCAAGCGGCGCATCGCCGAAGGGGGCGAAGCCATACGCTTCCAGCCGCGCCCTGCCAGCCTCCGAACGCAGGTAACTCAGAAAATCCATCGCTTCGTCCCGGTGCGTACTGGCCTCCAAAATAGAGGCTGGATATATCACGTGTCCGCACATCTCCTCCCCCGCCGAATCCACGATTTCCAGTCCGGCGGCCTTTGCGTCTGTGGCGTAGATAATACCGCAGTCCACGACCCCCTCGGAAATCTGCGTGGACACCTCCTTGACATTGGACCCATAGCTGATCTGTCCAGAGGTTGCCAACGCCGCTTCATCCAACCCAAGATATTCCAAAATCTTCTGAGCATACTGCCCCGCCGGCACGCCGCTGTTCCCCATAGCCAGCAGGACCGTTCCCTCCTCCAGCGCGCACTTCAGCGCGTCAAAACTGTTCACACTCTGCGCCCCCGCTTCCGTTGCCAGAACCACTTGATTCTCCAGCAGGTTCACCCCGCTTCCTCCCAACAGCATCCCCTGTTCGTCCAGCCGTTCCATTTGCTGTTGTCCGGCGGAGATAAAGACGTCGCACACAGCCCCCTCCTCAATCTGCGTTTGCAGTGTGCCAGAGGAGTCAAAATGAAAGACAAGCCGGATATCCTGCCGCTCCGCCATATACGCCTCTCCAATCTCCGTCAGTGCCTCCTGCATGGACGCCGCCGCGAAGACCGTCAGCTCCCCGTCTCCCCCGCCGCAGGAAACCATTACCAGCAGAACCGCCGTTATCAGAAGACTCTTCACCTGTTTCACTGCTGTTCTCCCTCCAGATTTACCCGGCAGTCATACTTTTCTTGAAAGAAAAGTATCAAAAGAACTTTAAACAAAGGACTCTTCTACTTTCCAAAACCACAGTTGGGGAACGTACAAGCTTCGCATCCCAAACACAGCCCGCCTTCTCCCAAACCGGCAATCTCCTCCCGGCTCACAACCACTCCCGCCGCAATCTCCGGCAGCAGCAAATCAAACGCCGTCGCCTCCGCGTACATAACGCACCCCGGCAGTCCCATCACCGGCGTCCCATCCTCAAAGTACGCCAGCAGTAACATTGCGCCCGGCAATACCGGCGCACCGTATGTAACAATCCTCGCGCCGCTTGCCTTAATAGCTCCCGGCGTACGGTCGTCCGGGTCTACGCTCATACCGCCCGTACAGAGAATCAAATCCACTCCCGCGCTTTTTGCCAGCAGAATCTCCCGGGATATCGCCTCTCTGCCGTCCCCAACCTTACAAACGCGGACAGCCTCAATACCATACGCCGCCAGCTTCCGTTTCACCGCCGGAGTAAACGCATCCTCCACCAATCCTTTTGCAACCTCACTGCCAGTGACAATAATAGCGGCGGTTTTCAGTTTCCACGGCAGCAGCTCCATCAGCGGTCTTCCGCCCCCGATTTTCTCCGCCTCCTCCAGCTTTTCCTCCTCGATAACCAAAGGAATCACCCGCGTACCGCACAGTTTATCCCCCTTCCGTACCGCCGTATTGCCATGGCGGGTGGCGATCATCATGTCCCCCAGCAAATTGATTTCATTGAGCCGCCGGGAATCCACCCGGAACAGCCCGCCGGTACCGGCTGTCAACTCCAGCTTTCCCTCCTTGACCTGACTGCGGACCATATTTTCGTTTTCACACAGTCCGCACAGCCTCGCCGCCCCGTCGTTTTCGTGGACCATCCCCGGAACCATCTCCCAGACATAGAGATTTTCCTTGCCCATGGACAGCAGCGTCGGGATATCCTCTTCCCGCACCACATGGCCCTTGCGGAACCTGGCGTCTTTATATTTTCCCGGGATGATTTGCGTCATATCGTGGCACAGGACATGTCCCACTGCGTCCTCCGTCCGAATCAGTTTCACAGTTTCCGCCTCCCCGTCGTTTATTTTACAAAATCCTTCAGCACCGTGCGGAGGAAAAAGTTCCCCACAAAGCATGGAACAGAAAATCCCATCATCACAAGATACAACCCGCTCAAGGGAAACAGCAGAATCCCCGCCAGCAGCGGCACATAGTAAGAAATATTCGCGAGGACCGTACGCAGGGGCCGTCCCGCCCCCAGCAGCAGCGCAAGCCGCAAAGTCTCCCTATTCAAAGCCCTTCCGCCGCATATGAGACCGTACAGGTAGGCCGACGCCAGCAGTGACAGCAGGAAAACCGTGGAACAGAGCATAAACGGCGCAAGCATCAGCAGATTATCCGCAGCTAGCCGCAGATAGAACCACATGCCGTACCCGGCGCACACCATAGGGAAAGCTGACAGCGCAAACGCGCCGTAAGCCCGCTTCCATCCCTGCCGGAAGGCGGCAAAATAGTCCCGCAGACACTTCACAGGCTGGTCCAGCACAAGCCTGCGGACGGTATGGTTCATGGCGAAAACGGCTGGCGGAATGGTAACAACAGGGATGCAGCTTATCAGAAAAATCAGGTTCAGCTTGAGCAGCGGTGCGCAAGCCGGACCCAGCAGCTCAAGGAAACGGGATATTCCAGTTTTCTCAGGCCGTTCCTCCTCCTGCTCCGGAGTCATCAAATCATCGTAGTCACTATTAAAAAACATTTAGCGTCCTCCTCTCCCGTTTGAGCGGCAAGGCGGGATAATTTATGTGAAGTTTATCACATTTTGCCGCCAAATGCAAGCCAGGAGGACGCCGGTTACACAGACCTGCTCCCTACAGCTCCTCAATTCGGGCGGACCACAGGTCCTGTTGGGCCGGACCGCACAGCAGCCGTCCACGTTCATCGAACCGCGAGCCGTGACAAGGGCAGTCCCAACTTTTCTCGTCCGGGTTCCACTCCAGCTGGCACCCCAAATGCGGGCAGCGGATATCTACAATATACGCTTCGCCGTCCGCTGTCCGGTATACGCCAACCTTCTCCCCCTCGAGCTCCACAACGCCCCCGCGCCCAGGAGGCAGTGTCCCCGCCGCCCCCCGGGCCGGAGCCAGCAGCTCCCGGCCCAAATCCCGGACAGCGTGGAGGCCGTTGCTTAGCAGCTGCCCAGCGGATGCGGCCGGCGTAAAACGCTGCGGGGAAAAAATTCCGGCATATGGATTCTCCCGGCCCAGAATCTGATCCCGAAGCAGCTGCGCTGCCACCATTGAGTGGGTCATCCCCCACTTACCAAAGCCTGTGGCAACATACCAGCTGGGCGTGGAGGCGGAAAACTGTCCGATATACGGCACGCCGTCCAATGTTACGCAGTCCTGGGCGGACCAGCGGGCGGCCTCCTTCGCCTCTGGGAAGAGCAGTCCGGCAGACCGGGACAGGGCCTCATATTTTCCGCCGTCCTGATTCTCGCCAGTACGGTGGCTTCCGCCCCCTACAAGCAGATACTCTCCCGCCCTGCGCAGAGAAAGTCCGCCTGGGTCGACGCTGTAGTACATCCCCTCCAGTTCCGGCCCGCCCCGCAGAGCCACAGCATAGCTTCTCTCCTGGTGCATCCGCAAAAAGTAGTACCCCGGCGCGTTCACAAATGGGAAGTGACAGGCGAACACGATATGCTTTGCCCGGACCAGGCCGCCGGAAGTGCGCAGCTGATCTCCTTCCACCTCCAGCACCCGGGTACCCTCATAAATTTCCAGATTGTCAGCCAGAGAAAATAGGAATTCCAGCGGGTGAAACTGTGCCTGCCCCTCGCAGCGTACCGCTCCTTTGATGGGGAAGGGGAGTCCGGCGTCCTTCGTAAATCCGGCGGGAAGTCCAGCTCTCTTCTGCGCCTCCGCCTCCCGGGCCAGCGTGTTTTCGCCGGACCGGGAGTAGAGCCAAGCGGGCAGGCGTTCCCAGCCGCAGGAGATGTTTCTCTTCCGAATCATCGTCTCGTACTGTTCGACCGCTTTCTGATTTGCTTCCGCGTACAGCGCGGCGGCCTCGGGTCCCAGGGACTCCTCCAGGCGGCAGTAAATGTCTCCATGCTGAGCCGTCACCTTGGCGGTGGTATTTCCTGTCTGTCCGGACCCCGCCCGGTCCGCCTCCAGAACCACCGTTCTCAACCCCGCCTCCCACAGCAGGGATGCGGTCAAAACGCCCGCCAGCCCCCCGCCGATGACGGCGGCGTCCACCGCCAGATTGCCCTTCAGCGAGGGTTTGGGGGACAGCTTCGCCGTTCTGTGCCATATGGATTCCATGTCATCACCTCCCTCCTAGCTTTTCCAGAAACAGGAAGAATAACCGTCTTTTGCATAATTCAGCCCACCTGGCGCATAAACTAGGGCAGGAAAAAGGAGGGATGGATTTGAACAGGTCAGACGCCGCGCGCCGCCGCGCGGAACAAATCCGCCGCAGCCGGGCCAGAGCGCAGGGCAGCTCCGCCGGAGATAGGGCTATGGTCCGGCTGGTCATCTGCGGCGCGGTTTTTGTGCTGCTGGTTTTGGTAAAGCTTTTGTTTCCGGAGACAGTGGACAGCCTTGCCCAGTCCGCAGGCCAGTTAATTGGACGCAACGCTGATTTTAAGGAGGCTTTTGCCGCCGTAGGCCGGGCCATCAGCGGCGAGGAGCCGGTGGGCAGTTCCCTCCAGGACGCCTATACCGCCGTATTCAACCCCTCCGCCCGCTCTCAGCAGGAGACCGGCGCGGAGGCCCCCGATCCCCTGCCCGCGGTGGAAGACCAGGAAGCTTCGCCTGCTCAGACGGCCCCTTCCAGTCCGTCAGACGGGCAGACCGGAGGCAGGCTGGTGCGGTACGTTGGCCTTCCGGCGGCGGACGCGCCGCTGGTCTCAGGACCGCTCCAGAGTCCGGTGGCAGGCGTGCCGTCCGAAAGCGGCGCCAGCTCGGAAGCTCTCTCCTATGTCTACACCATGCCCGCCCCGCCGGAAAACGCCAGCCTGGAACAGCGCAACCTGGGGTTTGACCACTGCACCCCCGTCAGCGGCGTGCTCACTTCCTCCTTTGGCTGGCGGGAGCATCCCGTGGAAGGCGGGAATAAGTTTCATTACGGCGTGGACCTGGCGGCGGACGACGGCACGGATATTGCCGCCTTTGCCGACGGTACCGTGTACGCTACCGGGGAGAGCAGCACTTTGGGCAATTATATTATGCTGCGCCACCAAGGCGGATATATCACGCTGTATGGCCATTGCAGTAAGGTGACCGCCACTGGCGGAGCCGTGTCAAAGGGAGATAAAATCGCGGAGGTGGGGTCCACCGGGCGTACTACCGGACCCCATCTCCATTTTGAGCTGCATGACGGAGATTTATATCTCAATCCAATCTATTATGTGGAAATTGGGTAAAATAGAGGTCACTTGGGGTTTTGGCTGTATGCTGCTGTTGGCGGTATTGGCGGGCGCAGGCAGCGTACTGCCTCTGGTTGGACTGTCCGCTCTGTGCCACGAGCTGGGGCATCTGGGCGCTTTGCGGCTGGCGGGAGCAGGGGTGGAGCGTTTCCGCCTGACCGCCTTCGGCGCGGAAATCCGGGCGGATACCCGATACCTGCCCTATGGTCGGGAAATCCTATGCACCCTGGCGGGCCCAGCGGTAAACCTGGTTCTGGCACTGGTACTGGCCCGAGTAGCGGGAGACTATGTACTGGCGGGAGCCAATCTGCTGCTGGGCGTCTTTAATCTGCTGCCAATGGCCTCGTTGGACGGCGGAAGGGCGTTGTTTCTGCTGGTCAGCTGGCTGGCAGACCCGGTAGCGGCTGACCAAATCTGCGAAACCGTGGGCTTAGGCTGTTCCCTGGTTTTGACGGCGGCTGCGCTGCTGCTGACCCTTTGGCATGGAGCGGGACTGTTCCTGCTGCTGGGAGCCGTGGGCACACTGCTTCCGTATGCCGCGAAAAAAGTAGTGCGGCCGGTTATCTGACGGCAAGAGGACCGCCGGAAAGATTGAGTTTTCAAAACTCTCTCTTCCGGCGGTCCCTGTATTGGGGAATAACTGTTATCAGCCTTTACGGATAGCGCAGGCTGAGGCTATCGTGCAGGGCACAGAGGGGAACCCCCTGCCTCCCATTTTTCTGGTATTCTTACTCCGCTTCCGCCAGGGCCTTGGCCTCAGCGATAGCCTTCTCCTGGGCCGCCGGAGGACACTCCTCATAGCGGACAAAGTGGAAGGTGAACGACCCGCGGGACTGGCTCATAGAGCGCAGGTCAATAGCGTAAGTCATCATTTCCGCCATAGGCACCTCGGCCTCCACAATCTGGCTGCCGTCGCCGGTGGGGTTCATGCCCATGACGCGGCCCCGGCGCTTGTTCAGGTCCCCAATGATATCGCCCATGTAATTGTCGGGAATGGTGACCTTCAGCTCGCCAATGGGCTCCAGTAGCACGGGAGACGCCTCGGGCAGCGCGGCCTTGTAGGCCAGCTGGGCGGCGGTCTTGAAGGCAATTTCAGAGGAATCAACGGGGTGATAGGAGCCGTCCACCAGGGTGGCCTTCAGGAACACCATGGGATAGCCCGCCAGCACGCCGTGGACACAGGCTTCCCGCAGGCCCTTTTCAACGGCGGGGAAGAAATTCTTGGGCACGCTGCCGCCGAAGACCTCCTCCGCGAAAATCATATCCTCCTGCTCGTCCTGGGGCTCGAAGACAATATGTACGTCGCCGAACTGGCCGCTGCCGCCGGTCTGCTTCTTATGGCGGCCCTGCTTGCGCACCTGTTTGCGGATTTTCTCGCGGTAGGCCACCCGGGGCGTATCCAGTTCCGCCTCCACGCCGAAGCGGCTTTTGAGCTTGCTGACCAGCACGTCGATCTGGATGTCGCCCGCGCCGGAGACCACCACCTGATGGGTCTCGGCGTTGTTGACCACGGAAAACGTGGGGTCCTCCTCGTTGAGGCGGATGAGGCCGGTACCCACCTTCTCATCCTGGCCCCGGGTCTTGGGGGAGATGGCGCGGGAGTAGCAGGGCTCGGCAAACTGCACCGGGGCCAGCTTCACAACGCGCTTGGGATCGCAGAGGGTATCGCCGGTTTTCAGACGGTCCATCTTGGCGATTGCGCCGATATCGCCGCAGGCAATCTCCTTGACCTCCTCGTTTTTCTTGCCTTTAATAACATAGAGGCGGCCCAATTTTTCCGTCTTCCCGGTACTGGGGTTGTAGAGGGACATATCGCTGGTAATCTTTCCGGAAACCACCTTGACCAGGGAATATTTGCCGTACTGGTCGGAGATGGTTTTGAAAACGACGGCGGCGGTGGGGCCGTTGGGGTCGCGCTTGACTTCAATTTCCTCGCTGCCAGCCTCGTCGGTAGCAGTTTCGCTGGGCATCTCGCCGGGGGCGGGAACCAGGTCTACGATGGTGGAGAGAAGCATCTCGGTGCCAAGACCCGTAAGGGAGGAGCCGCAGACTACCGGGGCCAGAGTGCCCTCATGCATACCCACCTTCAGGCCGGTCATAATCTCTTCCTTGGTGAAGGACTCGCCGGAGAAGAATTTTTCCATATTCTCCTCGGTGGTCTCCGCCACAGCCTCCATCAACTGGCCGTAGAGCTCGTCCAGAACGCCCATCTTGCTCTCGGGGATGGGGATTTCCACCCGCTTGCCCTTCTTGTCCTTGGGCATCTGGAAAGCCTTGCGGTTGAGGACGTCGATAATGCCGATGGTGCGCTTATTTTCATCCCAAATGGGGGCCACCACCGGGGCGATGGACTTGGAAAGGTTCTCCCGCAGGGCTTCCAGGGTGGTGGAGAAGTTAGCGTTTTCCTCGTCCTCCTTGGAGACATAAACAATGCAGGGCTTCTTCTGGGCCTTGAGGTACTTCCAGCCCCGCTCCGCGCCCACGCTCAGGCCGTCCTTGGAGGCGCAAACCAGCACGCCCACCTCGGCGGCCCGCACGCCGGACTGCATCTCTCCGGCAAAGTCGAAGTTGCCGGGAGTGTCCAAGACGTTGATTTTCACGCCATTATAAGTAACGGGCGTCATGGCCAGGGAGATAGAAATCTGCCGTTTGATTTCCTCCGGGTCATAGTCACAAACGGTGTTGCCGTCCGCAGGCTTGCCCAGGCGGTCGGTAGCGCCGGTGATATACAGCATACTCTCCACCAGGGAGGTTTTCCCGCTGCCGCCGTGGCCCAGCAGGCAGATATTGCGAATGTCCATATGAGTTTTGTCTCCTTCCGTTATCGTGTCCATGTAGCAGGAATTTGCCTAACGAATCAATTATATAACTTTTTCTCTTTTAGCACAACTGGTATTTTCTTAATGACTAGATTTTAGACAGATTCACCAAAAAAGGAGCTTTGTTTTTGATACATCCAGCAGCCGGACCCGTTTGCTTGGGAACTACAGCTTGTCCACGCTCCATACCAGCGGCAGCATGGGAACCACCCATAATACCAAAAAGGTAAGCAGCAGCAGCGGCGTAAGCACGTTATAACTTCCAGTGAAGGTCAGATAGAACCCCAGCAACACGCCGGAAATGCTTCCGGCAATGGACAGGAGATTTCCCACCAGGACGGTCTGGCACAGACGGCGGCTTCCCGCCGCCAGGGACGCGAAGGGCAGCAGCCCTCCCCGGTAGAGAAGACCGTTAGGCCCCTCCGCCTCGCGCTCCGGGTCGGAGAGGTTCAGCCGCTCCCCCAGCTCCGGCACCACCGCGCCGCAGTCAGAACCAAACCGGGACTTGAGCAGTTTTGGCGTAACGCCGCCGTCCCGGGAGGCCAGCGTGATTTGCAGGCCGTTGCGGCGCAGCAGGCGCATGGCGTAGTCCACCGTATCGGCGGCGTTATACTTGATGGCGAATACTGCCACAAGGTTTCCGTCCACAGCCAGGCAGACAGATGCTTTCGAGGGCATGTTAGGGGGCAGGCGCACCGCCATATGCCGCATGAAGGCGGGCGGCCCGACCAGCACCGTCTCCCCATGAATCATGCCGCTGAAACCGTTGTCGTCGTGGATATGGAAATGCTCCAGACTCTGGAGGCTGATTCGCTCGTTCTGGCAGACACCGTCAAAAATCCGGCCTAGCAGCCCACCGCCCTGTACCGCCAGCGTAGCGGCGTAGGAGACGGCCCGGCCGCGCTCCTCCCCGTAGAGCTTCAGCCCGCCCAGAGACGCGGCCCCTTGGGGAAAGAGGTCCGTATCTGTCACCACCAGGCGGCGGGAAGAGGCCAGGACCGCCGCGCCGTAATGCCCTGCCATAGCGGCCCCGGAGCGGGCGAGCCGCAGCGCCATGCGGCCATACGGGACCTGAAACGCCAGCGGAAACACCAGCGGCGACGCGGCGCTGAGGATTACCGACCAGCACCACAGCATGTCCTGCCCCCGCTCCTGGCCAACGGAGGAAAGGACCGCAAACACCAGGGATGCCGCCGCCAGCACCGGCAGCAGCAGCCTTTGCCACTGGGAGGCCGTGTCCTCCATGTTGACCCGGGTGCAGAAGCCCCGCCGGCCTCCCGCTCCCTTGGCGATGGCGCCGCCGCAGCGGTCCGCCACCTGGCTCGGCTCGCCCATGGCCGCCGTACGGAAGGTCTCCGCCATGCCGCGGTGCCAGCTGGTGAGGCCCCATAGGGCAAAAATGGTCAGCGTGGCGGCCAGCCCGCCCAAGGGGGCGGCGTCGGTGCGCTCAGGCAGCAGCAGAAGAGTCATTTCGTCAAAAAGGGTTATGATAGTACTCAGCAGCGCGGTGGCGCAGAGGGACCATGCCCCGTGGCGCAGTCCTCCCAGCGCGGCGCGGAATACCGGCCAGCACAACACGCTGATTACCGCCTGGGGAAGCAGTACACAGAGGGCGGCGTTGTCCGCGCTCTCGCTGAAAAAGGGAACCACTACGCCGCATTGGGCCAGGATCCAAGGCATCCACAGCATCACCAGCACAGGCGAGGACAGCAGAAGGCTTTTCCGGCACTCCCGATGCCGCCGCTTGTGCCGGACGGCCTCCTCGCTGGGCAGGGGCTCCTCCTCTACCTCCGGCAAAGGATGGCGGGCGGCAGGTTCCTTCCTCTTTTCCGAGCGGCGCATCAGCTTTTTCCGGGCCTTTTCCAGCCGTTTGCGCAGTCGCTCCTGCTTCTCCTCCTGCTCTCCCTTCACGGCGTCCACTGTATTGGCTACAATATCCTCCATGGAGATGGCCGGATCCTCCGGGGCTTCTTCCTCTGCTTCTGCGGGCGGCTCTTCCTCAACTAATGGAGACGTTTCCTCCGCTCCAGTATGGAATACCGCTTCCTCATCCGCTTCTTCGTTGTCCGCGGCGGCCGGCTCCTGCGGTTCGGGCGGCGCAGGCTCCTCCGGCGGCTGTGGAGGCTCCTCAAAAAAGACGGGCTCCTCCGGCGGAGGGACCTCCGGCTCGTCTGGCGGAGGGGACTCCGGGCCGCTCTCAAAACGTCCCGGACCAAATTCCGCCAAAATTTCCTCCAAATCGAAGGCTCCTTCCGCTGGGGGCTCCATGCTTAGAAGCCGCTGGGTGTCCATCAGGGAGGAGTCGTTCTCTATTTGATTGTGTTCCGGTTTTTCTGTCATAGCATACTCTTTTCTTGCGTCTGGCGGAATGTACCGCTTAACGCCGCTGCCGCAGGGCTTCGTACAGCAGAATAGCGGCGGCGGCCGACGCGTTTAGGGAGTTGATACGGCCCTTCATGGGAATACTGACCTGGAAATCGCAGTTCTCCCCCACCAGACGGCCCATGCCGTCCCCCTCGCTGCCGATGACAATGGCGGCGGGACCGCGCAAATCCGCCTCGTAAAGCGCTACGCTGCCTCCGGCGGCTGTGCCGAACACCCAGATTCCCTGTTTTTTCAGGTCCTTCAGCAGCGCGGGGATGTTGGGCACCCGGGCCACTGGCATATAACTGACCGCTCCCGCGCTGGTTTTCGCCACCACGGCGGTAAGGCCCGCGCTGCGCCGCTTGGGGATGATGACGCCGTGGGCACCAGCGCACTCGGCAGTGCGGATAATAGCCCCCAGGTTATGGGGGTCGGAAATTTCGTCGCAGACCACCAGCAGAGGCGGCTCGCCCCGCTCCGCCGCTTTTTGCAGAATATCCTCCACTGAGGCGTAGGCCTGGGCGGCGGCAAGGGCAATAACGCCCTGGTGGCTGTGGGTGACGCTCATGGCATCCAGCTTCCGCCGGTCCGCCTCCACCACTACCACGCCGGACTTTCGGGCGGCGGCGGCAATACGGCCAAGGGTACGGTCCGTCTCCCCTTTAGCAATATAGAGTTTATCAATAGGCGCACCGGAGCGCAGGGTCTCCGCCACCGCGTTGCGGCCCTCGATGAGTCCTTCGGCCTCAGGCCGGATTTCATGTTCTTTCATATTCCTACTCCCATTTCCTGGCAAGGATGAAACCAGTATACCACAAAACCAGGGGAGTGTGAAAGGGGGATTCACAGAAATTTCACAGAAAATCCACAGTCAGTCCTTGTGACCGGACGAATTTTGTGGTACCATGCATAGGAAATAGCGTTGGGCCATTCGCGGAACGCCCTCTGAAATAGAAGGAGAAAAGAATGAACGACAATCAAAACAACAATAACAACAAAAACAAAAAGAATCTGAACGGCCTGCTGATTTTGCTGGCCTGGGCGGTGGGTCTGACTATCATTTTCAATTACCTCTCCGTCTACAGCAGACAGGCCAACAATGCCGCCACCACCCACGAAATTCTCTACAGCGAGTTCCTGAGCCTGGTGGAGGAAGACAAGGTGGCCTCCGTCGTCTTCAAGGACGGGATGCTGGAGATTACCCCTGTGGAGGGGTATGTCTACACCGACGGGGAGGGCAAGACCTATGATAAGGACTTCACCCTCTTCACTATGCAGCTGGGTATCTACGGCGCGGGACTGACCGGCCTGCTGGAGGAGCATAACGTGGAATTCACCTCCCCCTATGTGGCGGAGATGAGTCCTGTGTTGGAGTTCATGGTGGCCTATGTCCTGCCTCTGGTGGTGATTGTGGGCGCGTTCCTGCTGTTTATGAACATGATGGCCCGGCGGGGCGGCGGCATCGGCGGTATCGGCAGCGTGGGCAAAAGCAACGCCAAGGTCTACATGGAGAAATCCACCGGCGTGTCCTTTGCCGATGTGGCGGGTCAGGACGAGGCTAAGGAATCCCTGGTGGAAATTATTGATTTCCTGCACAATCCGGGCAAGTACACCGCCATCGGCGCGAAGCTGCCCAAGGGCGCGCTGCTGGTGGGTTCCCCTGGTACCGGCAAGACTCTGTTGGCCAAGGCTGTGGCCGGGGAGGCCGGGGTACCCTTTTTCTCTATCTCCGGCTCCGGCTTTGTGGAGATGTTTGTAGGCGTGGGCGCCAGCCGGGTCCGGGATTTGTTCCAGGAGGCGGCGAAAGTGGCTCCCTGCATCATTTTTATTGATGAAATTGACGCCATCGGTAAAACCCGTGACTCCCGTTTCGGCGGCGGCAACGACGAGCGGGAACAGACCCTCAACCAGCTTCTGGCGGAGATGGACGGCTTCGACCCCTCCAAGGGCATCATCGTTCTGGCCGCCACCAACCGGCCCGAGGTGCTGGATAAAGCTCTGCTGCGCCCCGGCCGCTTTGACCGGCGCATTACCGTAGACCGGCCCAACCTGGCCGGACGCCTGGCTACCCTCCAGGTTCACACCCGGAAAATCCGTATGGCGGAGGACGTAAACCTGGAGAAAATCGCCCAGGCCACCGCCGGATGTGTGGGCGCGGATTTGGCGAACACAGTTAACGAAGCCGCGCTGCGGGCAGTCCGCCACGGCCGCCACGCCGTCAATCAGGACGATTTGCTGGCCTCCTTTGAGACCGTCATCGCGGGCGCGGAGAAGAAGGGTACCGTGATTACCGAACAGGAAAAGAAGATTATCGCCTATCACGAGGTGGGCCACGCCCTTACCGCTGCCAAGCAGAAAAAAGCGCAGCCTGTTACGAAAATCACCATTGTTCCCCACACCGAGGGAGCTCTGGGCTACACCCTCCACCTGCCGGAGGAGGAAAAATTCCTCATGAGCAAGGACGATATCCTCACAGAAATCCGTACCCTGCTGGCGGGCCGGTGCGCCGAGGAGCTGGTGTTCGACACCCAGACCTCCGGCGCGGCCAACG
>CAMSIF010000001.1 GCA_947058885.1 uncultured Clostridia bacterium | reverse complement strand
GGGGATAACGTATACATCCCGCAGCTCGCAGGGATAGTCCTGGTCCAGCACGCTTTGGACCAGATTGCCAATGACCGCTTCCTCATTCCGGGCGGCAGCCACCACGGCGAAGCGAAGTCCCGGCGCGGTACGGGGGCGGCGCGTCCGTTTCTTGAGGGCAAACACCGCCACCAGCGCGAAATAGAGAGTGAAGACTTTCAAGCAGAGAGACAGAATAAACAAAATCGTATCCATAGCGCAGCTCCTTTCCGCACACGACGAAATTCTGACCGGAGAAACAGTATAATGAAATACTACCAAAGAAATCTTAAGTTGAAACCAGCGGGAAGTTTAATTCTTCTTTAAGGGAGACCCTTCGCTGGGAAAAGACGGAAAAGAACAGTTGAAAAAAAGGCGCCAGCGGCGTACAATGGAGGACAAAGTGGGCCGTGAGGCCGGTTAAAAACAAGGAGGCGTTATGAACTTTCCACTAAAACCCGGTATGCTGCTGGGAACCGCCACAGCCGCCACCCAAATCGAGGGGGGCGATCAAAATAACAGCTGGTACGACTGGTACCGGCGGGGCTATATCAAGGACAATGCCAGCCCCGAAACAGCTACAGAGCACCTCAAACGCTGGCGGGAGGACCTGGAGCTGATGAGCGGAATGGGGATTCAGTGCTGCCGGTTCAGCGTGGAGTGGGGCCGGGTGGAACCCGAGGACGGCGTATTCGACGAACAGGCCATCGCCCGCTGCCGGGAGGAGATTCAGGCCATGGCGGAACAGGGGATAAAGCCCCTGCTGACCCTTCACCATTTCAGCAATCCCATGTGGCTGGAGGAGAAGGGGGCTTTTGCGGTTCGCGACAATATCACGTATTTTCTCCGCTATGTCCACAAGATGGTGGAGAGCCTGGGGGACCTGGTGAGCGAATACATCACCATCAACGAGCCCAACGTCTACGCCTTTAACGGTTATCTGGACGGCTCCTGGCCTCCCGGAAAGCGGAATCCCCTGGACCTGGCCCGGGTGCTGACCAATCTCACCGCCGCCCATATTGAGGCCTACGGCCTTATCCGGAAAACCCGGCTGAAAATGGGCTATAGCGATACAAAGGTGGGCTTTGCCAACCATCTGCGCTCCTTCTCGCCCAAAGACCCGAAAAATCCGCTTCACCGCTTCTGGGCGTCCCGGGCGGAGGAGCTGTTTCAGGGAAACCTGACCCGGGCCATGTGTACCGGACACACCGCCTTTCCTATTGGCAGGCATCCGTCCATTGTGCCGGGCCGGTACTGCGACTTCCATGGAATCAACTACTATACCCGCTCCACCGTCAGCGGCCCCGCCAACGGCGCGGCGGAGGGAGTCCCGGTAAACAGCCTGGGCTGGGAAATCTATCCGCAGGGAATTGTGGAGGTGTGCCGGAAGGCGTATCAACTGCTGCCGCGGCCTATCTATATTACGGAAAATGGGACCTGCGGCGCAGATGCCTTCCGTGCCAGGTATATTGCCGAACATTTAGAGGCGTTGTGCGGGAGCGGTCTGCCGGTGGAGCGGTACTACCACCGGGGCTTCTGCGACTGCTGGGAGTGGACGGAGGGCACTTCCGCCCGGTTCGGACTGGTCCATGTGGAGTATCCCTCTCAGCGGCGGACGGTCAAGCCCAGCGGCGAATTTTACCGTCAGGTGATTGCCCAGGGCGGGGTCAGTGAGGAGCTGTACCGCCAGTACTGCGGCGTCTCCTACCCAACGGCCCGGGAGGACGCGGTCTGATGGAGTGGTGGAAGGACGCGATTATCTATCAAATTTATCCCCGCAGCTTCCAGGACTCCAACGGCGACGGTATCGGGGATATCCCCGGTATTATCAGCCGTTTGGACCATTTGCAGGAACTGGGGGTGGGGGCTGTCTGGCTGAGTCCGGTGTACAAATCCCCCAACGCCGACAACGGCTATGATATCAGCGATTACCGGGAGATTAACCCCGAGTACGGCACTATGGAGGATATGGAACAGCTTATCGCGGAGGCAAAAAGCAGGGGCATCCGCGTGATAATGGACCTGGTCATCAACCACACCTCCACGGACCACTACTGGTTCCGCTCCAGCCGGGACAGAACCAGCCCCTACGCGGACTACTACTACTGGGCCAGGGGCGGCGCAAACGGGGAGCTTCCCAATAACTGGACCGGCTTTTTCGGGGAGGACTGCTGGGAGTTTGACCCGGAACGGTGTGAGTACTACCTGCATCTGTTCGCCAGGAGTCAGGCGGACCTCAACTATCACAACCCCGCCGTGCTGGAGGAGGTAAAGGATATTCTCCGGTTCTGGCTGGAAAAGGGGGTGGCGGGATTCCGGTGCGATGTTATCAATCTCCTGTGGAAGGACAGCCTGGAGAGCTCCAAAAAACGTCTGGCCCTCACAGGCCTGGAGCATTATCTCTCCCTGGAGGGCACGCACGGCATCCTCCGGCAGCTGCGGGAGGTGCTGGACGAGTATAACGCCTTCACCGTAGGGGAGACGGTATTCGTTACGCCGGAAATGGCGCGGGATTTGTGCGGAAGAGACCGCGGGGAGTTGGACATGGTGTTTTCCTTCCAGCATATGGAGTGCGACCAGTATTTCATCAAATGGTTCAAGCGGAAATTCCGGCCCCAGGTGTTTTTTGACTGCCTGGTGAAATGGCAGAAGGAACTGGATTGGAACGCCGTCTATTTGGAGAACCACGACCAGCCCCGGTCTATCCCCCGGTTTGGCAGCAAGGCCTACTGGAAGGAGAGCGGAAAACTGCTGGCCACCCTGCTGCTGACGGTGCGGGGTACGCCCTTCCTTTACCAGGGCCAGGAAATCGGTATGATGGACTTTGACTTCACCCGCCTGCGCCAGCTCAACGACGTGGAGAGCAAAAACGTGGACAAGGTTCTGCGGCGGTACCACATACCCCGGAAACTGCGGTGGAAAATCATCGCCCGCTCCAGCCGGGACAACGCCCGCACGCCCTTCCAGTGGGACGGCGGACCCAAGGCGGGTTTTACCGGCGGCAGGCCCTGGCTGGGCATTAACAGCAACTGCGCCGAAATCAACCTGGCCGCGCAGGAGGAGGACCCGGATTCCATCTGGAACTGGTATAAGGACCTCTCCGCTCTGCGGCGGGAGCATACCGTACTGCGGCAGGGCTCCTTTGTCCCGCTGGAGACAGGGCGGCAGGTATTTGCCTACCGCCGCGAGCTGGCGGGGGAGAGCATGACCGTGGCCTTGAATTTCAGCGGGCAGAACGCTCAGACCGCCTGCCGGGGAACGCTGGTGCGCTCCAACTATCCCCGGAACGGATTCGACGGGACCCTGCGGCCCTGGGAAGCCGTGATTTTGGCGTGAGCCGGGAGGAGGCGCGTATGGACAGCAAGAACGCGGTTTCCTATGAACTCATCCGCTCCAGCCGCCGGTCGCTGGCTCTGGAGATTACCCCGGACTGCCGGGTGGTGGTCCGCGCCCCTATGCGGACCGCGCAGAAACAGATTGACGCTTTTGTCGCCGCCCATGAGGAATGGCTGGCCGTCCATATGGCCCGGCAGCAGGCCCGCCGCGCCGCCCACCCCGAGCCTACTCCGGAACAGCGGGAGGCCTATCTGTGCCGCGCCCGGGAGGAACTTCCGGACCGGGTGGCCCGCTACAGCGCGATGATGGGACTGTACCCTGCGGGTATCACCATCACCGGGGCCCGGACCCGCTTCGGAAGCTGCAGCGGAAAGAACAGGATTAGCTTCTCCTGGCGGCTGATGGCCTACCCGGACGCGGCTATCGACTATGTGGTGGTCCATGAGCTGGCGCATATTCGCCACAAAAATCACAGCGCGGCGTTTTACGACTGTATCGCCCAGGTCCTGCCGGACTGGCGGGAGCGCAGGGCGCTGCTGCGGGAGTAACCGGCCGCGTTTCCTTTTTTATAGGTGTTTCCCGGCAAATTTAGGCATTTGCTTCCCGCCGGAAGCATATCCTAAAGCGAAAGAACCAGGAATATCCAAGGAAAGGGAAGGACTGCAATATGAAACGATTCCTCTCGGGCCTGATGGCCCTGCTGCTTCTGGCCGTCCTGACGCCGCCCGCCCGCGCGGAGGAGCTGGCGGTGGAAAGCCGGGCCTGCCTCCTGATGGAGAAGACCACCGGACAGGTGCTCTACGCCGTCAATGAGCATGAGCAGCTGGAGCCCGCCAGCGTGACGAAAATTATGACGCTGCTGCTGGTGATGGAGGCCATTGATTCCGGCGCGCTCCGCTATGACGACATCGTGACCGCCTCTGCCCGGGCCTGTTCCATGGGCGGCAGCCAGATTTGGCTGAAGGAGAATGAGCAGATGGCGGTGGAGGAGCTGCTCAAGGCCGTGTGCGTGGCTTCCGCCAACGACGCCAGCGCAGCCCTGGCTGAGCACCTGGCGGGCAGCATGGAGGCCTTTGTGGATAAAATGAACCAGCGGGCCGCTGAGCTGGGGATGGAGGACACCCATTTTGTCAACCCCACGGGCCTGCCCGCCCAGGGCCACGTCACCTCCGCCTATGACATTGCCCTTATGAGCCGGGAACTCATCCTCAACCATCCGGACATCCGCCGGTTCACCACCATCTGGATGGACACCCTCCGTAATGGAGAATTTGGGCTGAACAACACCAACAAGCTTATCCGTTTTTACGAGGGAGCCACAGGGCTGAAGACCGGCAGCACCGACGCCGCGCAGTACTGCCTCTCCGCCACGGCGGAACGGGGCGGTATGGAGCTGATTGCGGTGATTCTCAAGTCCCCTACGTCCCCGCAGCGGTTCGAGAGCGCGAAGGTGCTGCTCAACTACGGCTTTGCCGCCTACTCTCTGGTGACCGTGGACCCGCCCAACGTCCTGGACGATATCCCGGTCACGCTGGGCGACGCCGCCTTTGTTACGCCCAAAATGGCGGGAGATAACACCATCCTTACCCTCAAGGAGAAGGCCGGGGGCATAGACGTCCAAGTGGAACTGGAGGAGGAGCTTTCCGCCCCGGTGGAGGCGGGACAGGTGCTGGGACGGATGACGGTAGTTTCCGGCGGCGAAACCCTGGCGGAGATTCCCCTGGTGGCGGAACGGGCCGTGGCGCGGCTGACCTACTGGCAGATTTTTCAGCGTTGTATGAAAATGGCGTTTTTGAACGGTTAAGCTGGACAACGCCTGCATCCTGTGCTAAAATACCTTCCAAAACCGCTGGGAAGGGGCCGCGCTATGGGAGACTTGAAACAGAAAAAGCTTTTTCTGCTGGACATGGATGGAACCATCTATCTGGATGGGAAGCTGTTTCCCGGTACCATCCCGTTTCTGACGGCTGTCCGGAGGGCCGGGGGACGCTGTCTGTTCCTCACCAACAATTCCTCGAAATCTGTGGACGCTTACGCCGCCAGACTGGCCGGTATGGGTATCCCGGCAGTCCGGGAGGATTTTCTCACCTCCGTGGACGCCATGATTGCGGAGCTTCGGAAACGTCCGCCTTACCGTAAATGCTACGCTTTTGGTACGGCCAGTTTCCGGACGCAGCTTTTGGAGGAGGGGATTCCGGTTACGGACCGCCTGGAAGAGGATATTGACTGCCTGCTCATTGGCTTTGATACGGAGCTGACCTTCCAGAAGCTGGAGGACGCCTGTATTTTACTGCGCCGCGGGGTGGACTTTATCGCCACCAATCCGGACTGGGTCTGTCCCACCTGGTACGGCTCTGTGCCGGACTGCGGCAGCGTATGCGAGATGCTGTACCGGGCTGCGAACCGGCGGCCCCAGGTCGTTGGCAAGCCGAAACCCGCCATGGTCCTGCTGGCTCTGGAGCGGACGGGGTTTGCGCCGGAACAGGCGCTGATGGTGGGCGACCGGCTGTATACGGACGTTGCCTCCGGCGTCAACGCCGGTATTGACACGGCCTTTGTCCTCTCCGGCGAGGGGACGCTGGCGGATTTGGAAACCAGCCCGGTGAAGCCGTCCTGGACATTTGAAGATATTGCCGCGCTGCACAGGGCCTGGACGTCCTGCTGAGGCGTGAAAAACCCCCGCCGGGATGGATCTCCCGGCGGGGGCTGCCCTATTTGCATCAGCCGCAGGCGTCGCGGAACTGGTTCCAGATTTCGCTGTGGAGGTCCTCCGCCTCCTGGGAGATGTTCTGGACAATCTCTCCCGCCGCCGCGTCCTCCGGCAGTACCAGGAGCTCCTTCATGTCCTCGGAGATGTGGCTCTCCGCCGCCTTGTTGGTACAGTAATACCCCAGGAACTCAAAGCACTTCGCCGCGTTCTCTGGACGGTTAATATAGTCCAGGAAAGCGTAGGCCGCATCCGGGTTGGGGGCCTGAGAGGGAAGGAAGCTGGCCATAATGCCGAAGCCAAGCCCCTCCTTGGGCAGAACCAGCTTCAAATCCGGCCGGGCCGTCATGGCCAGGTAGACCTGGGAGGTATAGAGGAAGCCCACCGCCGCCTCGCCGCTGATGATGAAATCCTGGGTGTTGCTGTCGTTGATAACCCGGACGTTGGGGGCCAGCTCCAGCAGCTTCTCTCCTGCCGCCTGGAGAACGTCCAGGTCCTCAGTATTGTAGGATTCCCCCATTACCTTCAAAGCAATGCCGTTAATGACCCGGTAGTTGGCGGTCAGGGCGATGTTGTCCGCCAGGGCGGGATTCCAGAGGTCCTCGTAGCCAGTAATCTCCACATCTGTCAAAGCAGGGTCGTACACCAGCAGGGGGATACCCGCCCCGTGGGGTACGGTGTATTCGTTATTGGGGTCGTAGAACTGGGACATAAACACCGGATTCAGATTTTTGTAGTTCTCCATTTTGGAGGTATCCAGTTTTTGTGCCAGCCCCTCGGCAATCACCAGCTCGATGATATAGTCGTCAGCGATTACCAGGTCGTAGTCCTTGCCCTCCGTCTCCTCCAGCTTGGCCAGCATGTCCTCGTCGTAGTCGAAGTTGGAGTAGCGCACCCGGATTCCCGTTTCCTCCTCGAAGCCGTCGAGAATCTCCTGGGGGAACATGCCGTCCCAGGTGTACAGGCTCAGTTCTCCGCTGGGCTTGGCGTCCCCGCCGCATCCGGCGGCCAGGGAGGCCAGAAGCAGCAGGCTCAGAGCCAGGGAGCCCCATTTCTTCCATTGCGTTTTTCTCATACGTTCTCCTTTTCCTGTGATTTTATTTGGCGCCGCTCAGAGCGGTTAGTCCAGTTTCCCACTGCGGCGGAAGCCGCGATGAGCGCGATAGTAACCGCCAGCATCACTGCCGCCAGGGCATTGACTTCCGGGGTTACGCCGGTTTTCAGCTTGGTGTAGATTTTCACCGGCAGAGTGTTGACCTTGGAGCCGGTGACAAAGATGCTGATGACCACGTCGTCGAAGCTCATGGCGAAGGCCAGCATGACGCCGGAGAGAATTCCCGGCAGGATGGTAGGGAATGTCACGTCCCAAAACACCCGGAAGGGGGACGCCCCCAAATCCAGAGCCGCCTCCTCCAGGGATTTGTCCATGCCCACCAGCCGGGTGCTCACCATAGAGTAGACGTAAGGGATACAGAAGGCCGTATGGGCAATCACCAGGGTCAGCATCCCAAAGGGCAGGTTCATCAGGGAAAAAACCGACAGAAAGACCATACCCAGAATAATTTCCGGTATCATAATAGGCAGCATGGACACCATGGCCACCGCGTCGTTGAGACGGCTTTTCCAGCGGTACATGCCCAAGGCCCCCGTGGTGCCAACCACCGCCGCGCTCAGACAGCTCAGGAACGCCAGGATGAGACTGTTGACCAACGCCTCTCCCAGGTCCCGGTCCCGAAACAGCTCCCGGTACCATTCCAGGGAGAAGCCCCCCCATACCGAGGAAATTTTTGACGCGTTGAAGGAATAGACCACCGTCAATAGAATGGGAATATAGGTGATAGCTGTTATGATGCCCACATAGGCAAAGGGCCATTTTTTTGTCTTCATAACGCCTCCTTACACCAGTCCTTCCAGTTTGGAAGCGCCGGTAATCCTCCGGTAGAGGCGAATCATCAGTACAGTCAGCACCATCAGCACCGCGGACAAAGCCGCCGCGAAGGGCTGATTCCGGCCCTTGGTGAGCTGCTCCTGAATGACGCTGCCCACCAGGACAATTTTGTTTCCCCCCAGCAGGTCCGCGATGAAGAACAGTCCCATGGATGGGATGAACGTCAGCACCACCCCGCTAAGCAGTCCCGGCAAGGTCATTTTGAAGGTGACCGTCCAGAAAGCCAGGCGGGAGGACGCCCCCAAATCCCGGGCCGCCTCCACCAGCGACCAGTCCATTTTCTCCGCGCTGGAGTATACCGCCAGAATCATAAACGGCAGCAGAGCGTAGACCATGCCCACCACCACAGCCGGGTAGGTATACAGCAGCTTCAGGGGTTCCCCGGTGATGTGCAGTCCCATAAGGAGGCTGTCCAGCACGCCGTTGCTGCGGAAGACGATAATCCAGCCGTAGAGACGGATAAGCGCGCTGGTCCAGAAGGGAATCATGATAAGAAGCAGCATCCGTTTTTTCCAGGCCGGGCTCATTTTCGCCATAAAATAGCCGTATGGGTAGCCGATGAGGGCCACCAGGGCTGTGGAAATCAGAGCCAAGCGGAAGGATTCCAGAAAAGTATCCAGATAAAGGGGCTCCAGAATCCGTTTGTAGTTTGCCAGGGTGAACTGGAACTCCACGCCCCAGACCTCCGCCCGGGTGAGAAAGCTCAGCAGGAACATATACAGTATGGGCAGAGCCACGAAAAGAATCGTGAACGCATACATGGGCGCGAGGAGCAGCCAGGGGGGCCGGGTCTTGGGGGAAGATTTATTGCCCATCGTCCAGCACCTCCACCGCGTGCTCCGGCCTCCAGCCGATACGGCACGCGCCGCCCTCCCGGATATCCGCGTCCAGCCCATAGCGGCTGGCGGTAATCCGCTGGCCGTCCCGGAGCTGGAATAAAATGCGCAGCTGCCCTCCCGCGAAGGATTTCTCCAGCACCGCCGCCTCCCGGGTACACTCCGGCTCGCCGTTCATGAGCACATTTTCCGTGCGGATGGCGTAGGCGGCGTTTCCCTCGCGGAGGATATTCGCGCTGCCCACAAAGTTTGCCACATAGCTGGTTTTGGGGTGGTAGTAGACCTCGTTCGGCGCGCCCGCCTGCTCCAGAACGCCCTGGTGCATTACAGCAATGCGGTCGGACATATTAATGGCTTCCTCCTGGTCATGGGTGATATAGATGAAGGTTGTCCCCAGCTTTTTTTGCAGCCGCTTCAGCTCCAGCTGCATCTGCCGCCGCAGCTTCAGGTCCAACGCGCCCAGGGGTTCGTCCAGCAGCAGCACCTTGGGTTCGTTGACCACCGCGCGGGCAATGGCCACCCGCTGCCGCTGTCCGCCGGAGAGCTGGCCCGGCATCCGGCTGCCGTAGCCCTCCAGCTGCACCAGCTGGAGCATTTCCTCCACCTTCGCGGCGATGTCCGGCTTGGGGACCTTCCGGATTTTCAGGCCGTAACCGATGTTGTCCGCCACGGTCATGTAAGGAAAGAGGGCGTAGTTCTGGAACACGGTGTTGACAGGCCGCTTGTTAGGTTCCAGGGCGGTGATGTCCGCGCCGTCCAGAATGACCTGGCCGCTGTCCGGCGTTTCCAGACCGGCGATAATCCGAAGCGTGGTGGTCTTGCCGCAGCCGGAGGACCCCAGGAGGGTAATAAATTCTCCCTCCTCAATGGAGAGGTCAATTCCGCTGAGCACCGTTGTCTCCCCGAAGCGTTTCCTGATTCCCTTGAGCTGTAAAATCGTATTTTTTTTCATTAGTTTGCTCCTGGCATCTTTAACAAGGCATAATATTTTTTATCATAACACAATTATGGATAAAATTGCAAGATGCCGCCCAGTATTTTCCTTCGTTTTTTACACAGGACAAAAGGAGGCCGGTCTGTTCCGGCCCCCCTTGCTACGCGCCATATCTCAGGACTGCAATCTGCTCCGGCATGTCCTTTTCCACCGCCAGCGTATTGCCAGGATACCGGCGAACCAATTCCGCCGGATACTGTTCTAAAAAGTCATCCAGTGTGGAGAGCACGTCAAAGCCCAGATTCCCGTTCCGGTAGTGCATGGGCACGATAACCCGGGGCTTGATGGCATCCGCCAGCTGCTTTGCCCCCTGGCAATCCACCGTATAAGTGCCGCCCACGGGCAGCAGCAGAACGTCGCAGGGACGGACAGCCTCCAGCTGCTCCTCTGACAGTTGGTGGCCCAGGTCGCCCAGATGTACCACGCTCATATCCCCGGCCGTAAACCGGCGGACGATGTTCCTGCCGCGCAGCGCACCGCCCTTGTCATCATGAAAGGTTGAAATTTCCGCAACAGTGAAAGGATTTTCTTTTCCGTCCGTCAGGGTGACCTGATCGGTGTAGGCGTGGTCAAAATGGCCATGGCTGCAATAGACCGCGTCCGCCTCCATGGCGATGTCCGCAAGCCCCTGGACGCTTTTGTAGGGGTCCAGCAGCGCCCGGAAGCCGCCGCTCTCCAGCAAAAAGCAGGAGTGGCCCAGCCAGGTAAGTTTCATAGAAAGACCTCCTGTTCAAATAGAATTTCTACCTAAAGAATACCATATAGATATGAACAAATCAACTCGAAAGCCCTCGAAAAAAAGTCTTCCCGGATAGATTTCTCTATCCGGGAAGGCGGCAAAGCTGTAAAGCGAAATTATCTTACAGGCCTTGGGCAATCATTGCCTCAGAAATTTTCTTAAACGCGGCGATGTCGTTTCCTGCGATAAGGTCGTAGCCCAGGCCGTATTCCTCCGCGGCGGCGGCGGACGCGTCGTAAATGCTGCTCATGATACTCCGCAGCTTCCCATCCACCTCCCGCCGGGACCAGCTGTAACGCAGGCTGTTCTGCACCATCTCCAGCGCGGATACCGCCACGCCGCCGCTGCCGCTGGCCTTGGCCCCCGCTGTGAGAATTTTTGGACTGAGCCGCAGGAGCTTCAGCGCGCCGGCGGTGGCGGGCATATTGGCCCCCTCCACGTAGTAGCGCACGCCGTTGGCGAGCAGCAGAATGGCGTCCTCCACGTCCAACTCATTTTCTGTCGCGCAGGGCAGGGCCGCGTCGCCGGGAACCTCCCAGGGCTTTTTGCCGGGGAAAAACTCTACGCCAAATTTCTCCGCGTAAGGCTCCACACGGTCCTCACCGCTGTAGCGCATGGTAACCATAAAATCGTATTTTTCCTGCGCCGCTACGCCGTCCGGGTCGTAGACGTAGCCGTCCGGGCCGGAGAGGGTCACTACCTTGGCCCCCAGCTCCGCCGCCTTACGGCAGACGCCCCAGCTCATATTTCCAAATCCAGAGACAATCAGCCGTTTGCCCTCCAGGCTCTCGCCCTGCCGCTCCAGCATGCGGGCCAGAAAATACACGGTACCAAAGCCCGCCGCCGCCTGCCGGACCCGGCTCCCGCCGTAGGTGAGGCCCTTGCCGGTGAGCGCGCTGCTCTCCGCCCGGCCTGTGACCCGCTTGTACGCGCCGTACAGGTAGCCAATCTCCCGGCTTCCGACGCCGATATCCCCGGCGGGCACGTCGGTGTCGGAACCGATGTAGCGGTAAAGGCTGAACATGAAGCTCTGGCAGAAACGCATAATCTCCCGGCGGGATTTTCCCCGGGGGTCAAAGTCCGCGCCGCCGGCGGCCCCGCCGATAGGCAGGCCCGTGAGGGCGTTTTTGTATGTCTGCTCAAAGCCGAGGAATTTCACCACCGAGGGCGTTACCGAGGGATGGAACCGCAGGCCGCCCTTATAGGGGCCGATGGCGCTGGAGAACTGCACCCGGTAACCGTGATTGGTGCGGATCTTTCCGCTGTCGTCCTGCCAGGGGACCAGAAAGGTGAACATGCGCTCCGGCTCTACCATACGGGTAAGGAGGTCCAGCCGTTCGTAGCGGGGGTCCCCGGCCGCCGGGGCAATCATATCCAGCCACGCCTGTACGGATTGCAGGTACTCCGGCTCGTGGGCGTACTGGCGCCGGAGGTTTTCCGACACCCGGGCAATATAGTCGTTCATGCTTCCGCCCCCTTTACACCACGCCGTAGGCAAGCATGGAATCGGCCACCTTAAGAAAGCCCGCGATATTGGCTCCCGCCGCCAGGTCGCCGGGCCTGCCGTACTCCGCGGCGGCGTTGGCGGCGTTCTGGTAGAGGTCCGCCATGATACGCCGGAGATGGTCGTCCACCTCCTCGAAGGTCCAATAGAAGCGCATGGAGTTTTGGCTCATCTCCAGAGCGGAGGTGGCCACGCCGCCCGCGTTGGCGGCTTTAGCGGGGGCGAAGAGCGTCCCCGCCTTCTGCAAAGCGTCCACCGCCTCCGGGGTGCAGGGCATGTTGGCCCCCTCCGCCACCGCGAAGCAGCCGTTGGCAATCAGGGCTTTGGCGGCGCTGGCGTCCAGCTCGTTCTGGGTGGCGCAGGGCAGAGCGATCTGGCAGGGGATATTCCAGATACCGGCGCAGCCGGGGTGGTATTCCGCGTTGGGGTGGGTGTCCAGGTATGCGCTGATGCGCCTGCGCTGGACCTCCTTGAGTTCCTTAATAAGAGGCAGGTCTATGCCGTTTTTGTCATACAGATAGCCGCCTGAATCACTCATAGCCACCACCTTGGCCCCAAGCTGGGAAGCCTTCTCGCAGGCGTAGATAGCCACATTGCCGCTGCCGGAGATGACCACGACGGCTCCATCGAAGCTTTTTCCGGCGTCCTTCAGCATGTTGTCTGTCAGGTAGCAGAGGCCATAGCCGGTAGCCTCTGTGCGGGCGAGAGAGCCGCCGTAGGTGAGTCCCTTTCCGGTTAAAACGCCGGTAAACTCATTCGCGAGGCGTTTATATTGGCCGAAGAGGTAGCCGATTTCCCGGCTCCCCACGCCGATATCCCCGGCGGGGACGTCGGTGTCCGGCCCGATATATTTAAAAAGCTCTGTCATAAAGCTCTGGCAAAAGCGCATGACCTCGGTATCGCTTTTCCCTTTTGGGTCAAAGTCGCTGCCGCCCTTTCCGCCGCCGATAGGCAGGCCGGTGAGGCTGTTCTTGAAAATCTGTTCAAACCCCAAAAACTTGATAATTCCCTCATAAACAGAGGGATGGAACCGCAGGCCGCCCTTGTAGGGACCGATGGCGCTGGAGAACTGCACCCGGAAGCCCCGGTTCACATGGATTTTTCCGCTGTCGTCCTCCCAGGGCACACGGAATTTGATAATGCGTTCCGGTTCCACGAGGCAGTCCATGACGCCCTCGGAGATATATTCGGGGCGGGCGTCCACCACAGGGGAGAGGGAGGAGAGAACCTCCCGTACAGCCTGATGGAATTCCGGTTCTGCGGGATTGCGCTGTATCACGCGCTCCATCAGGTCCTGGAGATAGGCGTTTTGTATACTCATATGAAGCAGCCTCCCTAGAGAAATTCGGCATTTATAGTTGCTTTAACGGTGTAAATCGTAACATAGAAAAAACCTTCCCGTCAACGGTTTTTTCGTCTCCTTAATAAAATTTGTCCGTTTATACAAAACAATTGTCCGCCATACATGTCCTTCTTGTGGCTTCTCCCAGACTTGAGGGATAACCGCAGGCCGTTAAACAGCAGGACTTTCCGGTATACCGCCGGACAACAGCTGCTTAAAATATATTTTTAATGCTGATGCTCTGCGTTTCGGCGAGCAGGCGAAGCTGGCTCATAAGCTGTGCCAGGAGAAGATGGAAGTCCGCGTCATCCTGTTCGTCGCAGATAGCCATTGCGCCCTGGAAAAGCGTTTCGGCTTCGTCCAGGTCGGAGTGGTCCATGATGGTGTGGAAAAAGGTCTGGCTGGCGTCCCAGGCCTGATAAGCCTGTTGGAGCTGGGATTCGGCCTCCGCCCAATTTTCCTGGCGGGCGGCGGCGTCGCTTTGTTTTAAAAGGTCGGTCCAGCCGCCGGTTTGCAGCTCCACATAGCGGCCCGT
Source organism: uncultured Clostridia bacterium (assembly GCA_947058885.1). Taxonomy (GTDB): domain Bacteria; phylum Bacillota; class Clostridia; order Oscillospirales; family Oscillospiraceae; genus Pelethomonas. The sequence continues at coordinate 74,196 of CAMSIF010000001.1, read as the reverse complement.
CCAGAGCGAGAAGGCAAGAATAATCGCCAGAAGGGAGGCAGGAATATAAAGCGCTTTCAAGTTGATTCCTCCTTTGCGACGCAGACGACGGAGCCCGCCTCGTCTACGGTCATAAGAAAGACCTGGCGGGGCGATGTCAGGCGGCGGGTTTTCAGCTGATTTTGGAGCCAGGAGTGGTCGTAGCCGCTGGCGGTGAGGTTATGGGACATGATATGGCCGTCGTTGATAAGAAGGACTGGAAGCGTTACGTTATCCTGAACTTGCTGGTTCATGGTTTGGGGGGTCAGCGGGCTGTCTTTTGTGTAGGGCAGAACAGAGATTTGGCCGCTGGTTTCGAGAATGGCGTATTTGATGGAGCTCAGGTCGGAGTGACCCTGGGTGCGGAGCTGTTCAAACAGCTCGTCAACGGTGAAGCGGTTGCGGGCCATATTCTGCTGGAGTATTTTGCCGTCTCGGATGATGACGGTTGGGTGGCCGCAGACGAGCGAACGGAAGCGGATTGATTTCAGGCTGAAAAAGCTGAGGAGCATGGACAGACAAAGAAGCGTGATGATGGGAAACAGTCCGTTGACGAGCGGGATACCGAAATCCTGCATAGGGACGGCGGCCAGGTCAGAGATAATTAACGTTAGGACCAGTTCACTGGGTTCCAGTTCACCGATTTGGCGTTTTCCCATAAGCCGGAGGCCAATCATAAGAATAAAATACAAAATGACCGTGCGGAAGAAGGCGGTGGTCAAAGGGATCACATCCTTTCTTACGCAGTATTTGCAGAGACCGGGAAAAATATTCTTTTTTCAACACGAGATTGACTTGCTGAAAACATGGGATTATAATTCCTGTATCGCCCCACAAAGGCAAAATTTTAAAACAGGAGAGGAACCGGCATGTTTGGTTTGTTTGGGAAGAAAAAAAGCCTGGAGGAATACCAAAAAGCAAGAGACTGGGATGGCTTGGCGCGCGCCTATTACGACCTGGGCGTATCCGCCATGGACCAGGGCAGCTTGAATATGGCTGTCCTGTGGCTGCACCGCGCCGATACCATCTACAGCGCCAGCGACGGGGTCTACGAAAAGGCCGCGGGAAAAAAGCTCTTCCATCCGCAGATTGTTGATGACTGCTCCGAACGCATCGGAACCCTGGAGGACGCCTCTATCCTCTACAACGACGTTCCCGCCGGAATAGAAGAAAAAGTGGAGGAGCTCAGCGATTCCCAAATCCGGGTATGGGGCCTGCTGTCCGCCGCCCGTCTGGTCACGCTGGGCAAACGGCTCGCCCAACTTCCCGGCTGTGAGGTGCTGGGTGACATCGGCTGGGCTGTAGACACCATGCTGCGTTCCTTCCAGACCCCTATCTCCCAAGAGGAATTCAGCCGCCTGATGGATGTCTGCAACGACCTTTATGACCTGGGCGATGCCGAGTGCTTCTACGGCGGCGGGGAAATCCCCGTTCCCGGCGGCGCACCCTTCCAGGTGTTCGACCTGAACGGCATGATGGGGATTCATATCGAGCTTAACGGCTACATAGACAGTCACCTGCGTCTTTTGAGTGCGCTCAGCCAGGACAAGGAACCTCCTGCCGCCGAGTACGGCCTGATAGGCCTTACCCTCCTCCCGGACTACTATGTCCGCACCGGCGCGGGCGATTTGGAAAACGTCCCCCAAATCAAAGCCGAACTGGAACGCATCTGGAGCGACTACGATTTTGTCTGCTCTGGCATCACCTGGAAACAGGTGGAAGAGAGAGTAGATGAATATAAATCTCTGGATATCCTGCAAGCATAAGCAATAACTGAAAACAGCGGGACCCCGCCTGCCAAGGACGGAATTCCGCTGTTCTCTCATCTTTTTACTTCTTCCCGCACGCCTGGCTTGCGTTCCACAACCGGTCCGCCTCTGGCCGCCAGCAGTCCGCGTAACTGACGCACTTGCCGCAAAGATGGTCCACGCTCTCTGGAGATTGCAGGTCCGTGGAATGTGCGCCGGTCCTATGTACAATTTCCCGCAGCTTCTCCGGATTCTCCAGCATGGGACAGGGACGCAGATGGTTCTCATCAAAGGGCTGTCCGTCGTGGTATGCCATAAAAATGGGACCTTGCAGGCATTCCAGCAACGTCTTCTCCCGGATGTTGGAATCCGAATAATGGATGAACACGCAGGGGTCCACATCTCCGTTGGCATTGATGTGCAGGTATCTGCGGCCTCCGGCAATGCACCCGCCTACATACTCGCCGTCGTTCTGGAAATCCATCGCAAAAATCGCCTTTGCAGCCCGCAGTTCCCGGACCCTATGATACATCTGCTCCCGTTGGGCTGGATTGGGCAGCAGTTCTGGAGCCGCGTCATTCCCCACAGGCATATAATGGAAGTACCAGATAAAGCTAGCCCCCCATTCCACCAGCTGGTCAATAAACGCGTCAGAGCTGATGGAATCCAGATTCTGACTGGTATAGCAGGCGGAAATACCAAAAGGAAGCTTCCTCTCCCTAAGAATTGCCATAGCCCGGACTACCTTCTGATATACGCCCTGGCCCCGCCGTCCGTCGGTAGCCGCTTCAAACCCCTCCAGACTGATGGCGGGCATAAAATTCTTCACCCGCAGCATCTCGTCCGCAAACGATTCATCAATAAGCGTGGCGTTGGTAAAGGCCAAAAACTGGCAGTCAGAATGCCGCTCGCAGAGGGTGATAAGGTCTTTTTTTCGCACCAGAGGTTCCCCGCCGGTGTAAATATACATATAGACCCCCAGCTCCTTACCCTGCCGGATAATAGAATCCATCTCCTCCAAGCTCAGGTTCAATTTGTTGCCGTACTCCGCCGCCCAGCATCCCGTGCAGTGAAGATTGCACGCGCTGGTGGGGTCCAGAAGAATGGCCCATGGAATATTGCAGCCGTATTTCTCTCTAAACTCTTCCTGTCTGGGCCATCCAAAAATATTGGCATTCAGGAAAAAGTTCTCAAAAACCGCCTTCAGTACTCCTTGATCCACCTCTTTCAGTACGTTCATCATAAGCTGATGCATATTGTTTTCCGGATTTTCAATCACCTCCCGGAACGCCGCCCGCTGGCTGGGAAATCCCTTTTCCCCTTCTCCCGCCAGCGCGTCCACCAAGTCCATAAGGTTGCGTACATTTTTCTCCGGATTTTTCTCCAGATAAGAGAAGGCCGTTTTAAGGGCTGTCCGTTTTATTTTCTCTTGAATAGCCATATTTTGCAGTCTCCTTTTGTTTTGGTGACTGTATCTTACGGCGGTTTCCGTATTTTCTCAATAGACAGAGCGCCCCGCGTGATAGAAAACTCATCACGCGGGGCGCTTTGCCTAAATTTTAGTCATCCGGAGGAATTTGACAAAATCCGCCCTATTCCTCCACCCATGCGCACAGCACAACGCCGGACTGATACTCCGCCGTGTGGAACTTCCCTCCCAGGGACTGGACGTAGTCCGTTACCTGCTTCTGGGTCAAATTCTCCACATAAACGTCCGCCTGCTGTCCGTTTTGCAGGGGTTCGCTCACCAGGGCCTCCAGCTCCTCCTGGCTGGAAACCTTCCGTCCCAGCTTCTCATAGTACCAGTAAGAGCTGTCCGTGGCCTCCGGATACAAGGAGGCTTCCCAGGAATGGGTCCGGCGCATCTGTTCGTCAGAGACAAAGAGGTACGCCTTGCTGCACGTGCCGTCGCCGCCCGGAAAAGCGGTGGCATCCCAAGTGCAGTCCACATGATACCAGCTGCCGTCCAACTGAATGAGGACCCAGTTGTGGAGCTCTCCGCCGCCGGAACCGGCTACCTGCGTGCATTCCATCCCCAACATGGAGGTGAGCATATCAAATGCGTCGGCATAGCCCTGACAGATGGTCAGATGGTCTATCATGGCCCCATAGGCGGTGATACCCCAGTCAAACGTATAGCTGGTGTTCAGAGCCGCCAGCAGTTCGTTGCTGTACTTGACGCTGCCGGAGATATAGTCATGAATAGCCACGCACTTGTCGTAGTCCGTCATATCCTCGCTGATATTTTCCTCCAGCCAGGCCACAGCTGTATCATAGAGGACCAGCTCCTCCTCACAAAGCATGGACTTATCGTTATTCAGGTAAGCCCAGGCCACGTTATCGCCGGGGTAATAGGTAATGCTGATAACATAATGCTTGCCGAACTCTCCAGGCTGCATCTTAGGATTGACCCAGGCCAGATGGTAGGTGTCGCAGAAATCCGCGGAATTCAGCTCCACGCGGACATCGCGGCTGCACGAAAAGACGATATTCCGGCAGCGGTTCTCCACGCAATCCTTGAAATAGGCGTCCAAGCCCGCCGCGCTGGTGAAAGCGGGCTGTTTGCTGAAGTCTACATCCCAGTAAGAAAGAATCGGCGCATAGGGGTCGATATCCTGCATATCCGCCGCCGTATAGACCTCCTCCACAGGTGCGCTGGCCTCCACGGATTCATCGGATTCATCCTCCGCCTCCTGCTGAGAGCCGGCGTTCCCGCTTTGCTCCTCCTGCTGTGGAGGAGGAGCGTTCGTTTCACCGCCGTTCTGGGGCTGGCCGCCGCAGGCCGCTAACGCCAATGTCAACGCCAGCAGCAGAGCCAGCCATTTACTTCTTCTCATCGTCCGCGCCTCCCGAGACCGCCAGACTGCTTACATACAGCGACGGAGCTCTTACACAGCCGTGGGAAGCGCGCATCCACTCATTGTCTCCGCCAATGCCCTGGACCTGCCGCAGCATTTCAAAAAAGCTGCCAGCAATGGTAATCTGGCTTACCGCGCCCTGCCGGACACCCTGCCGGATTTTATAGCCATGGGAAATTAGGGAGAATTCACCAGACGACGGGTGGGCCCCGGCGAAAACGCCGCTGACGCCTGTAATGAGCAGGCCGTCCCCCATATCCGCCAGCAGCCCGTCCTGAGATTTCTCTCCGGACTGGAGCAGTAAATTCGTATATCCGGCGGACGCCTCCTCCGACACGCTGGGCCGGAATCCGTTGCCGCCGGGGGCGCACCCCGCGTCGGCCGCGCTCTTGCAGTTGTGGAGGTAGGTCCTCAGCGTTCCCCTCTCCACGATGGTTTTTGCGCTGGTAGGGGTCCCCTCGTCGTCAAAGCGGCGGGGGCGCAGTCCGCCGGGCAGCAGCGGGTCCTCCAGCAGCGTAATGTTCTCTCCAGCCACCTGCTGGTCCAGTTTCCCCTCCAGTACGCTCATGTGGCTGTAGACATTTTTGGCGAAAAACGCGGGGGCAAAGGCGTCCAGCAGTTCGCAGACCACATTGGCCGCCAATACAACCGGGCAGGCCCCGGTAGGATAGGATCCCGCGTGAAGCCGGGCCAGGGCGTCCGCCGCCACCCGGTCCGCCATAGCCTCCATATCCGGGAACTGGCCCCAGGGCAGGGGAACGCTCTTTCCCGCCAGCTGCACCAGCTCCTCCTGGCGGGCGGTCAGGGAAAGATAGCTGTGCGCTCCGCCCATTCTGTCGGTCATGGTACAGCCCTCGCCGTTGGTTAAGGTCACATCGCTGTACTTCTCCTGGAAGAAACAGCCCTGGAGCTGCGTCCGGCTGTCCGCGTTGGCGGCCCGTTCCGCCGCCAGCATTCCCTCCAGCACCTTATCCAGCGGCAGGAAATCCTGCTGTGTTTCCTGGCCCGGCATATCCGTCAGGGGCCGGGACACAAAGGGCCGCTGGTAAGCCAGCGCGCTTTCCCGCAGAATCTGAATCTGCTCTTCTATCTGTTCCGAAGCAAAATTTTCCACATAGATCTCGCCGGAGAAGCCATCCACCTCGCCCTCGATGAAGAGGCGGCAGGCCTCGGACAGCTCCAGCTTGTCCAACTCGCCCTGATAGACAGACACGGCGCGGCTGCGGCTGATGTCCGTATAGAAATTGAGATGCCCTATGCCGTGGGCTTTCGCGGCCAGGGTAAAGGCCTCGATATAGGTTTTCAGCATCATTCCGTCCCCCCTACCAGAATATTTTTCACGCGGATAGTGGGCTGTCCGGCACAGATGAAGAGCGCGCCGCTGTTGTTATAGCAATAGCCCTGTCCCAGCGACAGGTTGTCTCCTACCATGTCCACCTGTTCCAGCACCTGTCCGCCGGTACCGATTAGGGTGGGGTCCTGGACCGGTTCGGTGAGCCTGCCGTTTTCAATCAACCGGCATCCGGTTGCGCTGAAATTGAACTCCCCGGTAACGGGATTGACCGAGCCGCCGTTAATTCCGCCCACAAAGAGGCCGCGTTCCGTGGAGGAGATAATATCCTCCCGGCGGCTGGTTCCGGCGGCGATAAAGGTGTTGGTCATCCGGGCTTCCGGCGGGAACCGGTAGCTCTGACGGCGTCCGGAACCGGTGGCGGGCACGCCCATCCGGCGGCTCTCCAGCTTGTCAATCATGTATCCCTTGAGGATACCGTTTTCAATCAGGACATTGCGCTGCGTGGGATTGCCCTCGTCGTCCACATGCAGGGAGCCCCACTGCCCCTCCAGCGTTCCGTCGTCAATCAGCGTCACCAGGGGGGAGGCCACCTGCTGGCCCAAGCGTCCGGAGAACTCGGAGTGTCCCTTGGATACGGAGCTGGCCTCCAGACTGTGGCCGCAGGCCTCGTGGAACATGAGCCCTCCGAAGCCGTTATCCACCACCACAGTCATCATGCCGCTGGGGCATTTTTGGGCGTGGGCGGCGGTTTTGGCCTCCTGAGCCGCCTGGCGGGCGGCGGCCTCCAGGTCGAAGCTGTCGTAGAACTCCAGTCCGGCCATAGCGCCGGGACCTATGAAGCCCCGCTGGAGGTTCTCGCCCCAGCGGGCGTAGGCGGTAATCTGCATACGGGTTTTCTGCCGCCGGTCAGAGGCCAGAAGGCCCTCGCTGTTGGCGATAAGGACCTGCTGGTCCATGTCCAGATACCGGACGGACATCTGGGCAATCTCGCTGTCGTAGTCCATACCCGCGGCGGCGGCCCGGCGGATAAGCTCCAGCTTGTCCTTTAGAGAAGCCACGCTGGAGCCGTCTCCAGCGTAGGAGGTCAGGGCGGTCAGAGGCGTCCGGACCCCTCCGCCCCGGCAGGAGGAGGCCAGTTCCCGGGTCAGGCGCAGCAAAGTGTCCTCCCGGCAGTCGTTGGTATAGGCGTAGCGGCAGCGGAGGCCGGAGAAGAGCCGGATGCCCACGCCGCTCTCCAGGCCCAGAGAGCTGTTCTGAATGCCCGAGGTGCCGCCGGTAATGACGCTGTGGCGGGTTTCCTCACAAAACACCTCGGCAAAATCCGCCCCGCCGTCCATGGCGGCGTTTAAAACGCGCTCCAACAGGGTGTTTGAAAGTATCATGTCATCTCTCCTAAAATGCGTATTAGCATTACGAATGGTTGTTCAGGCAGTGGTGGCAAGCAACAAGATGACCGCGCTCCACTTCCTCCAGCTTGGGCATCTCCTTGTGGCAGATGTCTGTGGCGTAGCGGCACCGGGGGGCAAACCGGCAGCCCGGCGGCGGGTCGATGGGGCTGGGCACCTCGCCCTCCAGCCGCTCCTTCTTCCGGCTCTCCTCGCCGTCGAAGTCCGCCACCGGAATGGCGGAAATGAGGGCCTGGGTGTAGGGGTGCTTGGGGGCGGAGAAGATAGCCTCGCTGGAGGCCAGCTCCACCATACTGCCCAGGTACATCACGCCCACCCGGTCGGAGATGTGCTTAACCATGCTCAGGTCGTGGGAAATAAAGAGGTATGTAAGCCCGCGTTCCCTTTGCAGGCGGATCAGGAGGTTCACAATTTGGGCCTGAATGGATACGTCCAGGGCGGAGATAGGCTCGTCGCAGACGATAAAGCTGGGGTCCACCGCCAGAGCGCGGGCGATACCCACCCGCTGCCGCTGGCCGCCGGAGAGCTCGTGGGCAAACCGGTTGGCAAACTGGTCCGTAAGGCCCACCGCCAGCAGTAGCTCGTTGATGCGTTCGTTTTTCTCCTTGGGGGAGAGCTTGAGGTGGACGTCCATGCCCTCCGCGATAATTTCGCTGATGGTCATACGGGGGTCCAGGGAGGAGTAGGGGTCCTGGAACACAATTTGGGCCTGGTGCTTGAACTCCAGAAGTTCCTTGCCTCGGAGGCGGCTGATTTCTTTCCCGTCAAAATAGATTTCCCCGGAGGTGGCGTCGTACAGGTGCAGCAGCGTACGTCCGCAGGTGGTCTTGCCGCAGCCGGACTCCCCCACTAGGCCCAGGGTCTCTCCCCGGCGGATGGCGATGTCCACATGGTCCACGGCTTTGAGGGTCCGCTTGCGGTCCACCTGGAAATATTTGCACAGGTTTTTTGCTTCCACTAAATATTCGCCCATCACTTCTTCCTCCTGTCATAAAAGGATTCCACCTTGGGCGCGTTGGGGTGCTCCAGCCAGCAGGAGACCTTATGGGTGCCGCTGAGGGTAGTCTCCTCCGGCATCTGCTCCCGGCAAATGCCCATGCAGTACTCGCACCGCGCCGCGAAGGGGCAGTGGTTGAGGGGCAGAATCAAATCCGGCGGCGTGCCCTTGAGGGCGTAAAGCTCCTGCTTGTTCTCGGTGGCCAGGGCCGGGACGGAGTTGAGCAGCGCCCAGGTGTAGGGGTGCTTTGCCTCGTTAAAGATTTCTTTTGTGGTGCCCCGCTCCACCACCTGTCCGGCGTACATAACCTGCACCCGGTCGGCAAAGTTGGCGATAACGCCAAGGTCGTGGGTCACCAGAATAATGGCGGTGTTCAGCTGGGTTTTCAGCTCCTGGAGCAGGTCCAGCACCTGGGCCTGGATCGTCACGTCCAGAGCGGTGGTGGGCTCGTCGGCGATGAGGATGGAGGGCTGGCAGGCCAGGGCCATAGCAATCATCACGCGCTGGCGCATACCGCCGGAGAGCTGGTGGGGATAGGAGTCCACGTTCTTCTCCGGGACGGGGATTTTCACCATTCGCAGCATGTTGATGGCCTCCTCGCGGGCCTGGGCCTTGTTCAGTCCCCGGTGGAGCTGGAGTCCCTCCATAATCTGCTTGCCCACGGTCATGGTGGGGTTCAGGCTGGTCATGGGGTCCTGGAAAATCATGCTGATATCGTTGCCCCGCAGGCTTTGAAGACGCTTTTTGTCCATCTTCATCACGTCCTCGCCATTGTACTCGACGACGGAATCGGACTTGATTTCCACGAAGGGGGGCTTCCACAGGCGCATAATCGCTTTGGCGGTGGCGGTTTTGCCGCAGCCGGACTCGCCTACAAAGGCCAGCGTCTCGCCCCGGCCCAGCTCAAAGCTGACGCCCCGAACGGCCCGGACCTCACCGGCGTAGGTATGGAAGGAGACCTGAAGGTTCTCCACGTTCAAAATTCTATCCATTCTTGCCGCCTCACTTTCTGTCCTTGGGGTCCAGGGCGTCCCGCAGGCCGTCCCCGATGAGGGTAAAGCAGAGCATTGTCAGCGCAATCATCAGAGCGGGGAAAATCAGCTGGTTGGGGTAGAACTGGAACTGGGACTGGGCGGAGGAGACCAGAACGCCCCAGCTGGTGCCGGGAGGCTGGATACCCAGGTTCATGTAGCTGAGGAACGCCTCGGAGAAGATGTAGCCGGGGATATCGAAGGTGACGGAGACGATGATAACGCCCATGGTGTTGGGAATAAAGTGGCGGACAACGGTCTTCCAGGGGCTGACGCCCAGAGCCTGCGCCGCCAGGGTGTACTCCGCGCTTTTCAGCTGGAGCATCTGGGCCCGGACGAACCGGGCGGTGCCGCACCAGCCGGTGATGGTCATGGCCAGGAGCATGGTGCCTAAGCTCTTGCTGTCGAGGACCACGCTCATGAGGATAACCACAATGAGGTAGGGCACGCTGATGAGCACCTCTACGATACGCATCATGATGTTGTCCACCATCCCGCCGAAGTAGGCGGCGATGCCGCCGTAAATGCAGCCGATGACGGCGGAGACCAGCGCGCCGACCAGGCCGATGGTCAGGGAGACCCGGCCGCCAATCCAAACCCGGGTGAAGATATCCCGGCCCAGCTTGTCGGTGCCGAAGGGATGCTGGAGGGTCATGCCGGAGAGACGCGCACTGGAGTCCATGGTTTCGTATTCATAGGGACTAAAGACAGGCGCGAAGACGCACAGGATGACCAGCACCCCCAGGATAGCGAAGGCCGTAAGGGCCAGCTTGTTTTTCCGGAACCGCCGCCAGGCGTCCCGCCAGTAGCTGACATGGGGGCGGGCGATAACGTCGGTATCCGCCTCCTGAATGCCAATAATATGGAACTTTTCTTTTGCAATCTGCTGCATACCCTTCCCTCCTTACTTGCCGCCGGCGACCCGGATGCGCGGGTCGATGAGCGTATAGATGATATCCAGAACCATCTGCATAACGATAAAGAGCACCGCGTAGAATACGGTGGTGCCCATCACCATGGTATAGTCCCGCTGGTTGATGGATGTAATGTAATAGAAGCCAATACCAGGGATGGAAAACATCTGCTCTGTGATAAACGCGCCGGTGAAGATACCCACCATACTGCTGACAAAAATGGTGACTGCGGGCATGAGGGAATTGCGCAGGACGTGGCGGGTGACAATCTTAAATTCGGAGAGGCCCTTGGCCCGGGCGGTGAGGACATAGTCCTGGTCCAGCGTCTCCAGCATACTGGTGCGCACGTAGCGGGAGTAGGTGGCGATGGTGCCGATACACATAACCATCACCGGCATCACCAGGTGGATTGGTTTTCCCCATCCCGACGAGGGCAGCCAGCCCATCTTGACGGCGAAAAAGAGCTGGAAGAGGGAGATGAGTACAAAGACGGGAATCGTGGTACCCAGGATAGCCACCACGCGGATGACCTGGTCCGGCCATTTTCCCTTGTTCAGCGCGGCCAGAATGCCCAGCAGCACCCCGACCGCCGTACCAATCAGCAGGGCGATGCCCCCCACCAGGCCGGAGATTGGCGCGGTGGAGGCGATGGTGCCGCCCACGGAGCGGCCCGCGAATTTCAAGCTGGAGCCCAGGTCCAGCCGCAGGAGGTTTTTCATGTAGAGGACATATTGCTCAAAAACGGGCTTATCCAACCCGTAGCGGGCGTAGTAGGCCTCCCGGGTCTGCTGCGGGAGGGCCTTGGCCATGCTGGCCAGGGGGTCGCCAGGAATCGCGTGGACCAGGAAAAAGGTCAGCGAAACCACCACAAACAATGTCAGCAGCATCGCCAGCACGCGTTTTACAATATATTTTGCCATAGCGGCGTCTCCTTTCAGGTTCTCTCCAGAATGGGGAAAAGGGCAGCGCGGCGCTGCCCTTTTCTTACCAAGGGGTCTTTACGGACGAGCGCCGGTGGACATACCCTTCAGACCGGTGCTGCCGAAGGTCAGGGTGCTGTAGCCCGTGACATAAGGACGGTAGAAGTAGTTGCTGACGAAGGTCAGTACGGGACAGACGGCGCACTCTTCCCGCAGGAGGATATCCTCAGCCTGCTTGTACATCTCAATGCGCTTCGCCTCGTCCTGCACGCCCAGAGCCTCCGTCACCAGCTTATCATACTCGGCGTTGGACCAGCCGGTCATAATAGCGTCGTTGTTGGTGTGGAAGAGGCTGAGCATGTCGTAGGGGTCGTTATAGTAAGCGCCCCAGGCCATGTAGGCGATCTGGTAGTTGCCGTTCTGCACGTCGTCATAGAAGATAGCCCAGTCGTTGAAGGAAATCTCCATGTTGATGCCCAGCGTGCTCTGATAGGACTGCTGGAGGTACTCGCCGTAGGTACGGAACCAATCGTCGGTACCGGCCAGGGAGAAGGTAACGGTGAGGGTGGAGGGGTCGCTGCCGAGCCCCAGCTCCTCCATGCCCTGGATGAGCAAATCCTTGGGGGTCTTGCCCTGAGCGGTCAGCTCGTCAATCATCTCCTGGATGGTGTCGCCGGCGTACTCACGGAAGTTGGTGCTGCCCACGGAAATGGTGGTGTTGATCCAGCCGAAGGTGGGGATATTGGCGCCGCTGAAGCACATCTCGTTCAGCTCCGCCCGGTCCATAGCCAGGGTGAAGGCCTTGCGGATGTTGGCGTTCTGGAACAGCTCGTCCTTTGTGTTGTAGAAGCTGTAGGCCAGGGTCTGGGAGGGGATTTGGTTGTAATCGTTGTTGTCAGGATCGCTGAGATATTTGTCCATCCACTCAGCCTCGCTGGTGCTCACATAGTCCAAATCGCCGGTATCGTAGGCGTTGTAGACGGTGCTGGAGTCGCCCAGGATGGAGTAGTGGACAGTCTCAATCTGCACGTTGGCGGCATCCCAGTAGTGGGGGTTCTTGGTGAGGGTAATGCTGCTGTTGTGGACCCACTCGGTCATGGCGTAGGGGCCGTTAAAGATGGTGTACTCCGGCTCGGTGCCGTACTTCTCGCCGTATTCCTCAATCTTGTCCTGACGCAGGGGGAAATAGATGGAGTTAGAGCACATCTCCAGGAAGGAGGCCATGGGGTAGGCCAGGGTAATCTGGAGGGTCTTCTCGTCCAGGGCCTCTACGGCCAGGGTGTCGGGGTCCGCGCCGTTGTTGCGGATCTCGTTGTAGCCCTTGATGGGGCTGAGGAAGTTGTCGTTGGGGCAGCCGGTTTCAGGGTCAATGCTGCGCTTGAGGGAGTAGACATACTGCTCAGCGGTGACAGGCTCGCCGTCGGACCACTTGTTGTCGCCCAGGTGGAAGGTCCATACGGTGCCGTCGTCGCTGAGGTCCCAGGTCTGCGCGTCGCCGGGCATCATGACGTAGTCGCCGTTCTCCTCGCCGAGGCGGACCAGGCCCTCCATCACGTTGGTGACGATAGCGGTGGAGTATGTGTCAGAAATGCGGGAGATATCCATAGAGGTGGGGTCGGTGCCTAAGTACGTGTTATAGTACTGGGCGCCGCCGGAGGGCTGATTGGAGCCATTGTTATTGTCCTGGCTGCCGCCCTGCGGGGCATTGTTGTTGGGGGTGTTGCCGCCGCCGCAGGCCGCCAGGGACAGCAGCATGACCAGGGCCAGCAGGAAGCTTAGTGTTTTGCGCATAGAAACAACTCCTTTTCCATCTGTTTTGCGGGAAAAATCCCCCGCTGTGTTGTGAAGTGCGCCCACCGGAGCAGCGCGGGAAAGCCGTTTGACCAAGGTAATACCTTGGTCAGCGAGGGGCCGGCCCCTCGCTGACACGCGCTGCAATCTTCTCCATCATGCTCTGCATCACAGAAAAACGGTGAGCATAGCAAAAATATAGCATACGCTTCAACCCTTTGTCAATACGCGCTCTAACTTTTATAAACTTTCACTATAAACACCTTTGTAATATAGCGAAAATAGACAAAAAAGAAACGGCCGCACCGCGACCGCGTCTTCCATATTCACCGTTCTGGAAACAGGGAGTAAAATTCCTCGATATTTTCCCCGAAATTTACCTCCTGCTCGCTCAGACGGATGTGCAGCGCGGTGGTGAGCAGATTCACCAGAACCATAGGCGTACTGATGGTGTTGAGGAACATTCTGGTCTGGGTAGGGGCATGGAGCGTCATGGCGCAGAAGGGGGTGATGGGAGATTTTTCCGAGTCCGTCAGCCCCAGCACCCGGACGCCCTTCCGCTGGGCGTATTCGGCCACCTTGATGGTCATGCGGTAGTAGTCCGGGAAGGAGACCGCCACCAGAAGGGACCGCTCCGTCAGAAGAGGCAGGGCGGCGTGGATACTGTCATCCAGCTCGGAATTGATGGTGGCTACGCCCTGTCCCAGCGTGGCCAGGCGCATGGACAAATAATCGCAGATGTTGTAGGAAACGCCCCTGCCGCATAGGATAATCTGGTCAGAATCCAGAAGCATATCCACGGCCTCAAAAATCCGCCGCAGGTCCACCCGCTGGAAAAACAGGCTGGTCAGATGGGCCTCCTCGTCGCAAATCTCCTTCAGCAGACGCTGGGGGTCGTCCAGCTCGTAGTCCGGGGCGGGGGGCATGGGATACTCGTTAATCTGGTGGCGCAGAAGTTCCAGCTGCTGGGCCGCGTATTTGCGGAATTCATATTTTAACGCGCTGAAGCTGGAAAACCCCAACAGACTGCACGTTTTGAGAATGGTCATCTCCGTCACCCCGGTCTCGCGGCTCATCTCCTTGAGGGTAACGTAGCTCATCCGCTCCAGGTCCTCCAGCATATAGTCCACAACCTCCCGCTGCTTGCGGGTTAAAAAGGGCTGCTTTTCCTGAAGCCGCTCAATTAATGTCATTCCGATCACTTCTCCTTGCGTCATTTTTTCGTTGGCGCGAAGTCCCCATTTATACAGTATACCGTATCCTGGCGCTTTTTTCAAGGGAAATTTCCAGGCCAGCCGGAAACTCCCCCTTTACACCGGCCGGTTTGAATGGTAAAATGTCAAAAAGTATGTCCTAAAAATCATGTTGGAAAGAGGGATTGCCTATGGACCGCAACAGCGGAATCCTCCTTCATATCTCATCCCTTCCCTCCCCTTACGGCATCGGCACTTTGGGGAGGGAAGCTTACCGGTTTGCCAGTTTTCTCCAGGCCGCCGGGCAGAAGTACTGGCAGCTACTGCCCCTGGGACCCACCAGCTACGGAGACAGCCCCTACCAGAGCTTTTCCACCTTCGCCGGAAACCCCTACTTTATCGACTTGGACCTGCTGGCGGAAGACGGCCTGCTGGATAAGGACCAGCTGGAGCGCATCGATTGGGGAACCAACCCCCGCCGGGTGGATTACGGCAGAATTTACGAATCCCGCTTTACCGTGCTCAAGGCCGCTTTCCGCAAAGGCTTCCCCCGGGACCGGGAGGCGGTGGAGGCGTTCCAGGAGAAAAATCCCTGGCTGCCCAATTACGCCCTCTATATGGCGGTCAAAAAACATTTTGACATGCGCAGCTGGCTGGAGTGGCCGGACGAGGATATCCGCCTGCGGAAGCCGGAGGCCTTGGAAAAATACCGCCGGGACCTGCGGGAGGACGTGGACTTCTTTACCTACCTCCAGTACCTGTTTTTCCGGCAGTGGGACGCCCTGCGGGACTATATCCACAGCCTGGGAATCAAGGTTATCGGCGACCTGCCTATCTATGTGGCCATGGATTCCGCCGACGTATGGGCGGAGCCGGAGTTCTTCCAGCTGGGGGAGGGCAACGTGCCTACCGAGGTCTCCGGCGTACCGCCGGACTACTTCACCGCCGACGGACAGCTGTGGGGCAACCCGCTGTACGACTACGACCGGATGAAGCAGGACGGCTATGGCTGGTGGATTCGCCGGGTGGAGGGCGCGGGCCGTCTCTTTGACGTTATCCGCATTGACCACTTCCGGGGACTGGAGAGCTACTGGGCCGTGCCCTACGGGGAGACTACCGCAAAGAACGGATACTGGCGCAAGGGACCGGGGATGGATTTGGTGGGGGTTCTCACCAGCTGGTTCCCCACGCTGAAAATTATTGCCGAGGACTTGGGCTTTCTTACGCCGGAAGTGAAAAAGCTGCTGGAGGACTCCGGCCTGCCCGGCATGAAGGTGCTGGAATTCGCCTTTGATATCAGAGAGCCGAGCAATTACCTGCCCCATACCTATGACCGCAATTGTGTGTGCTACGTAGGTACCCACGACAATGAAACGGTGATGCAGTGGCGGGCGTGCGCGGACCGCTCCGACGTCTCCATGGCCCGGAAGTATCTGGGCCTCAACGACGCCGAGGGCTTCAACTGGGGGATGATACGGGGCGGCATGTCCAGTATCGCCGATACCTTTGTGGTGCAGATGCAGGACTGCCTGGGCCTGGGAGCCGAGGGCCGCATGAACACGCCCGGCAAGCCCGACGGCAACTGGCAGTGGCGGCTTCTGCCCGGCGAGGCCACGCCGTCCCTGGCGAAGAAACTGCGGGAGTACGCCAAGATTTACGGCAGAATCTAGCCCCGCCTGGGAAATAAGAACGCACGCCGCCCCTGGAAACGCAGACGCCGCGTTTCCAGGGGCGGTTATCTTGATACGGGTTCTCGCTAAAAAAGCCGAAACTGCTCCATAGGCCGCTGCCGCTGGGCGAGGATTTTTCGCTCCACGCTGTCTGGAAGCGCGGACAGGAAAGGGGAGGACTCCGGCCCGGAGGTCAGGATAAGCTCCTCTCCGGCCCGGGTCATGCCCACATACAGCAGGCGGCGTTCCTCGTCCGTCCGGCAGGAGGGCGACTCCAGAGGGAGTACCGACAGCCCCGCCGCGAACACCGCCGGAAATTCAAGGCCCTTGGCGGCGTGGAAGGTCATCAGGCGCACGGCCCCGGATTCCCAGCCCCGGCGGGATGCCCGCCGCAGGTCCGGCTCTTCACCCAATGCCAGCGCGGTCCAGAGCTCCGGAAACGTTCCATGGAAAACAGCCGTATTCCGCAGGCGTTCCAGAGCGGGTGTGCCGCCGTAGCGGTCCATCCAACGCTCCGCCAGCTTCCAGGGCTTCTCCTTTTCCGCCAGGGCCCGCCAATCCTCCTGCTGCGCCAGAGCGTCCAGCGGGGCATGGTTTTGGGCCGTCTCATGAGCCGCGCTGTCCTCCGGATGCAGCAGCATACGGAAATACGACAGAAACCCCCGGACCTCGTCTGTATCCAGAAAATCTCCCCGCCCGCTGACGACGCAAGGGATGCCGTCGTGCTGGAGGCAGTTCTCAATCAGTTCCAGCTGACGGCGGGTGCGGCAGAGCACCGCGATGTCCGAAAAGGCGCGGGCCGGACCGTCCTGGCCCAGCTGCTGCGCCTCCAGCATGTCCCCGCCGCCGGTCATGCGGAGAATTTCCTTGGCGATGCAGACTGCCTCGGAGAAGCTGTCGGGCGCTTGCAGAAAACGGACCGCCAGCCCGGATGGCCGCTGGGCCTCCAAGGGACGGGGACCGCCGGGGTTGGCCTCGATGACCGGACGCGCGGCGGCGAGAATCTCCGGCGTGGAGCGGTAGTTTTTTGTCAGGCGGAAGACGCGGGTTTTCGGACGGTCCTCCGCCAGACGCCGGAAACAGCCGGACGAAGCCCCCCGGAAGCCGTAGATAGACTGGTCTGGGTCGCCGATGGCGAAGAGGGTTTTTCCGTCCTTGCTCCAGGACTGGAGCAGGCGGTATTGGAGGTCGTTGATATCTTGAAATTCATCCACAAGGATATGGAGGAATTGCTTTTGCCCGGCCGTGTCAAGCTTGAGGGCTTCTATGAGAAGGCCGTCGAAGTCCAGAACCCCCAGTTCGGCCTGCCGGGACAGGTAGGCGTTGTACAGGCTTTCTTCCAGGGAGGCGTCCTCCAGGGAGAAGCCGTTTTTTACTTGGGAGACCGCTTGCAGCAGGCTTTTGGCGGTAAGGCGGCTCCCCTGGCTGCGGAGGACCTGCCCCGCCAGCTCCAATGCCTCGGACGGCCCAAGAAGCTTCACGTCTTTCAGCAATCCCAGACAGATGGCGTGGAACGTTCCAATGTTCATACGGGCTGTGGCCCGCTTGCCGCCCAGACGGGCCTCCAGGCGGCTGCGGAGCTCGTCCGCCGCCTGATTGGTGAAGGTAACGGCGGTGATTTCGCCGGGGCGAACGCCCCGCTCCTCCACCAGATAGGCAATCCGGGAAACCAGGGTTTTGGTTTTGCCGGTCCCCGGTCCGGCAATCACCGCCGCCACCGGTTCCGCCGCCGTTACGGCGGCCTCCTGTTCCGGGTTCAGTCCGGCGGGGATATCTGGCGCGGGGAGAGGCCGGGCGGACGTTTTTTTCAGTTCCCGTTTCCTGACGGCCTTTTTCCCCGGCATGTCCAGGCCAAACAGGGAAATCTGTCCGCCGGTGCGCTCAATTTCCGCCGGGGCCAGCAGGGAGATGACGCCGTACTCCCCGTCAAAGCCGGGCCGCCGCTCCACCTGTCCCGCCCGCAGGCGGCGCAGGCCCTCGGCCACGCAGGCCCCCGCCACCCGTTCCACCTCGGAGACAGGGGCGTCCCGGAGGACATGGAATTCCGGACCCAGCGCGCGCAGCATTTTTTGGTACAGCTCCGCCGTGCGCTTGCTGGCGGCGGAGACGCCGGTGGAGGCGGCAATCACCTCCGGCAGGGGGGCCAGACTCTCGAACGGCTTGGCCCTCTCTGGACGGAACCCCTCCGGACGGTCCGCCAGGGCTTCCACCCGGTGCTCCACGCCGATGGTCAGTTTTTTCCCGCACACCGGACATATTCCGCCCCGCTCCTGGGTTTCGGCGGGAGTCAGGCATACGCCGCAGTTCCGGTGGCCGTCCAGGTGGTATTTTCCCTCCTCCGGGAAAAACTCCACCGTGCCGTGGAAGCCCTCGCCGGTGCGGATAGCCTGTACCAAACCGGAATAGGTTACATCCGTCTCCAGCAAATCCGCCTCCCGGCCCAGCTTGGCGGGGGAATGGGCGTCGGAATGGGAGACCAGGGTGAGGCCGTCCAGGGCGGAGAGCCGCCAGTTCATGGGCGGGTCAGAGGAGAGTCCCGTCTCCACCGCGTGGATATGCTCCGTCAGGTCGGCGAAGCACTCCTCCATCCGTTCAAAGCCGGAGAAAGCCCCGAAAAGAGAAAAATGGGGCGTCCAGATATGGGCGGGGATAAACTCCGCGTCCGGGACGGCTTCCAACGTAATCTCCAGCAGGTCCCGGCTGTCCAGGCCCAGAATGGGCCGTCCGTCGGAGCGGATATTGCCGATGGCCTCCAGGCGGACAGAGAGCTCCTCCGCCGCCTCCAGACTGGGGAGCAGGATAAGGTTATGGACCTTCCGTGTTCTGCCGCCCCGCTTGTAGATATTGCTGATTTCCCCGGTGAGGATGAACCGGGGAATCTGGTCCTCCGGTCCGCCGGGAAGACGGAATTCCTTCTTAAGGGTATAGGTCCCGTCTCCCATGGAAACCAGCTGTTCCCGTATCTCCTCCCGCCAGGCGGGGTGGGTGAAGTCCCCTGTACCCAACAGGGCGATGCCCTTCCAGCGGGCCCAGAGGTCCAGATGGGGCAGGTCGCAGTCCTTGCTGGTGGCCCGGGAGTACCGGGAGTGGATATGAAGGTCGGCAATATACATGAACTCCTCCTGTTACCGGCTGTTCTCTACCAGGGCGGCGAACAGCCGCCGGCTGTTCGCGTCCGTCTTGTAGGAGAACTCCGGGTGCCACTGCACCGCCCAGACGAACCGTTTTTCCGGCAGATAGACCGCCTCCACCACGCCGTCGGGCGCGGAGGCCATAACCGCCAGCCGGGAACTCAGCTCCTTAACGGCCTGATGGTGGCAGCTGTTGACGCCAATCTCGCCGGTTTGCAGGAGGTCCGCAATGGGCGAGCCTGCGGTCAGGACAATTTTGTGGGCCTCCCGGTCATAGGGGGCCGCCATATGGTGCTCGCAGTCCGAGGGCCGCTGGACAGGCAGGTCCTGATACAGCGTGCCGCCCAGGGCGGCGTTCATCAGCTGTAGTCCCCGGCAGATGCCCAGAGCCGCCTTGTCCGCCGCCAGGACTTCCTGAAGCAGAAACGTTTCCATCCGGTCCCGCTCCGGGCAGAGCTCGCCGCAGAGCGGCAGCGTTTCCTCGCCGTAGACTGCCGGTGAAACGTCGTGGCCTCCGGCGAAGATGAACCCGCCGCACAGCGCGGCAAGCTCCCTGGCATCTTCCGCGTCTTCTGTCAGGGGAAGCATTACCGGCAGGCCTCCCGCCAGCTTGACCCCCTCCATGTAGCCCGGAAGCATCCATAAGCTTTCCCGTCCCTTATCCACCAGAGGTACAATGCCTATGATTGGTTTTTTCATCTCCGCACCCTCATTTCTTTCTATGGCGTCTGCGCGGCCTTTTTACGCGCTGCGCCCCAGGGCAAACGCCTTTTTATTCAGCTCCAGGAACTTGGGCGGAACGCTCCGCTCTATGGCCTCCAGCCACTCCTCCTCAGAGAAGCCGAACCATTTGGAGAGGCGTCCCAGCAGCACGATATTGACCGCCCGGCTGCTGCCGGCCTCCTCCGCCAGGGACAGGGCGTCCAGGGCGTCCAGGTCCATGCCCGCGTCCCGGATTTTCCGCTCCAGCTCCTGGGGATATTCCGCCGCGCCGGTGATAACCGGCATGGGGTTAATCTGCTGGGTGTTGGTGATGATTCTGCCGCCGGGCTTGAGATATTCCGTCCAGCGGGCGGCCTCCAGAAGTTCAAAGGAAAGGATAACGTCCGCCTGGCCCTTGTCAATGATGGGGGAGCAGACCCTCTCTCCCCAGCGGACGTAGGTCACTACGCTGCCGCCCCGCTGGCTCATGCCGTGGACCTCGCTGACCTTCACGTCGTAGCCCTTGTCCAGCAGCAGGCAACCCAGCAGCTTGCTGGCCAGGAGGGTGCCCTGTCCGCCTACGCCTACAATCATCATATTTTTGGTCTCCATGCTCACGCCTCCTTTTCTCCGCCCAGCGCGCCGAATTTACACAGCTGCGCACAAACCCCGCAGCCGGTGCAGAGGGTGTTGTCCAGCTTCACCTTGCCGTCCGCCATACTGACGGCGGGGCAGCCAATCTTCATACAGGCCTTGCAGCCCGCGCACTTGTCCGGGTCTACCTCGATGGGGCCGGGGTGCTTGACATACTTCAGCAGAGCGCAGGGACGACGGGAAATAATTACCGACGGCTCCGCCGCCGCCAGCTCCTCCTTCACTGCCGCTTCGCACTCCGCCAGGCAGTAGGGGTCCACCACCCGTACCCGGTTGATGCCGGCGGCCCGGCACAGCCGCTCCAGGTCGATTTTCGCGCAGGGGTCGCCCTTAAGATTAAACCCGGTGGTGGGATTCTGCTGGTGTCCGGTCATACCGGTAATGGAGTTGTCCAGGATAATAACGGTGGAATTGGACTCGTTATAGGCCGCGTTGATGAGGCCCGTGACGCCGGAGTGCATGAAGGTGGAGTCGCCGATGACCGCCACGCTTCCGCCCTCGCCGCCTCCGGCCTTGTTGAAGCCGTGGAGGCCGGAGATGGATGCGCCCATGCAGATGGTGGTATCCATGGCCCCCAGAGGCGAGGCCGCGCCCAGCGTATAGCAGCCGATATCCCCCAAGACCGTTATCTTGTTTTTGGCCAGGGTGTAGAAGAGACCCCGGTGGGGACAACCGGCGCACATTACGGGAGGCCGGGCGGGAATGTCCACGTCCAGCTTCGTGCCAGCGGGAGGCGTCCCGTCCAGCGCGCGCAACACTTGGTTCTGGCTTAATTCGTCTGTAACAGGGAAATGACTTTTGCCGGTGAGGGAGAGGCCCAGATTCCGGCAGTGGTCCTCGATAAAGCTGTCCAGCTCCTCCACCACTGCCAGCAGGCTGACCGTCTTGGCAAATTCCAGAATTTTCTGCTCGGGCAGAGGCCAGACCATGCCCAGCTTTAAAACGGGATAGGTATCGCCGAAGGCCTCTTTGACATACTGGTAGCTGGTGGAGGAGGTAATAATACCCAGCTTGTAATCTTTGCCCGGCTCAATACGGTTGACGGAGGAGTGCTCCGCCCACTCCGCGATATTCCGCGTCCGCTCCTCCACTGCGGGATGGCGGCGTTTGGCGTTGCCGGGCATCATGATGTATTTGGCGGGATTTTTCTCGTAGGGCCTGACGGAAATTTCCTCCCGCTCCCCGGTCTTCACTACGCTCTGGGAGTGGGAAATCCGGGTGCACATTTTCAGCAGCACCGGGGTATCAAAATGCTCTGAGAGCTCAAAGGCCAGCTTGGTAAATTCCAGGGCCTCGGAGGAATCGGCGGGCTCCAGCATGGGCAGCTTCGCCGCCTTGGCGTAGTGGCGGGAATCCTGCTCGTTCTGGGAGGAGTGCATCCCCGGGTCGTCGGCCACGGCGATGACCATTCCGGCGTTCACGCCGGTGTAGGAGATGGTGAAGAGGGGGTCGGCGGCGACGTTAAGCCCCACGTGCTTCATGCCGCAGAAGCTGCGGCGGCCTGCCAGGGACGCGCCAAAAGCCGCCTCCATCGCTACCTTTTCGTTGGGCGCCCACTCGGCGTAGATTTCCGGATACTTCGCGGCAAATTCGGTAATCTCCGTACTGGGGGTGCCGGGGTAGCTGGACACAAAACCGCACCCGGCCTCATAGAGGCCTCGGGCGGCGGCTTCGTTTCCCAGCATCAGGGTTTTCATAGGCGTTACTCCTTTTCTCGGGATATTCTTTCGGGAATGCGCCGCAGGGACCGCCGGGGACGGCGGTCCCTACCTATTTTATCATACGTTTCCCGGCGGGGCTTGTCAATAGCCAAGTGCTCCCTTTTCTTTTTCTGCCGCGGGCGTATGATTCCGGCGATTTCACTTATCCTTGTCATAAACATGGGAACGGAGTATGATAATAGAAGCGAAATTTGTGACACGTTTTGATAACGCAACCGCTGGTTGCGGAAGTTTCAGGGGCAGTTGATAGCGTGCCACGGGCAATTGGGGTATTGTTATGGCAAGGAGGTAACATAGATGTTGTCTGAAAAAATATATACGCTCAGGAAAAAAAGGGGGCTGTCCCAGGAACAGCTCGCGGAGAAAATCGGTGTTTCAAGGCAAGCGATATCAAAATGGGAGGGAGGTCTGTCAACGCCGGAATTGGACAAGCTTAAGGCTTTGAGCGAATGCTTTCAAATTACAATAGACGAGCTTACTGGAAACCAGGCTGTAAGCGGTTCCGGCGATACGGCAAAGGGAACTCCGGCCTCCGGCAGAGGAGAGGGAAGCAGAGTTGGCGTTGTTTTCTGTCTGATAGGCGCGGTTTGCCTGGTCCTGTATGGTTTCTTGACCGTTATCCGCCCCTCGTCTGTCGATCAAATCAACGAATCGTCGATGATTACCTTGAACGGAACGGGAATCCTCATTACGGTCTTTGTGCTGTTCATGCTGCTGGGGTTGATTCTGATTCTCAAGAAGAAATAAATTCAGGAGGTATTTACCATGAAGAACTACAAGCGTCTGGTCTATCTTTTTGCTGTGCTTGCGATTCTGCTTTCAAACGTTATGTGCGCCGCAGCTGCGTACAGCTACTGTACGCTCCAGTGGTGCGGACAATACGGAGGATGCAGCGCCCCGGCTGATACGGCTTTTTTGCTGTGCATCCCATACGGGATTGGAATCGTCATATGTGCCGTTTTAGCCCTGCTGTTCCATAAAAAGTGCCAGAATTCTTTGTAAATCAGAGAAGGGACTGTTTCTGCTGAAACAGTCCCTCTGCGTTTGCCACGCCCCTAACCGTTTTCCCGCAGCTCCACAATCTCGCCGCTGTGGAGACGGATGACCCGGTCCGCCATGGCGGCGATTTCCATATCGTGGGTCACCAGCAGAATGGTCTGCCCAAACCGGGACGCTACCGCCTTTAGATGCCGGAGTACCTGGTCGCCGGTTTTGGGGTCCAGGTTTCCGGTGGGCTCGTCGGCCAGGAGGATGGCGGGCTTGGTAATCAACGCCCGGGCGATAGCCACCCGCTGCTGCTCGCCGCCGGAGAGCTGGTCCGGGTAGCGGTCCAGTTTGTCCCGCAGCTCCAGGGCGTCCACCAGTTCCTCCAGAAACGCCTGCTCCGCGCCGCGCCCGTCCAGGTGCAGGGGCATGAGAATATTTTCCTTGACCGTGTGCTCCTCCAACAGGTTGTAGGCCTGGAAAACAAACCCAATCCGCCTGCGCCGCAGACGGCAGAGCTCGCTGTTTGACAGGTCGAAGACGCTCTGGTCCTCAATATAAAGCTTGCCGCCGGTGGGACGGTCCAGTCCGCCCAGAATTTGCAGCAGCGTGGATTTGCCCGAGCCGCTGCGCCCGATGATGGCGTAAAACACGCCCTGCTCAATGGAAAGATCCAGGGGCTTGAGGGCCGCTACAGCCGTGGGGGTCCCGCTGTTGTAGGTCTTGTACAGACCCTCCGTGCGCAAAATTTCCATGGCCGGTTCTCCTTATCTTTTCAATGGGGATACAAATCAAGCAAATTGATTTTTAAAGGATAACGCTTGACTTGTTCAAGAGTATTTGGTATTGTATACGGAAAAGGGGGGTGCTGGCATGAACAAATGTGACAGGTTCCGTATGATTCTGGCGGAAAACCAGATGAAGCAAAAACAGCTGGCGGCTGAAATCGGTATAACGGAGAGCTATGTTTCCAAGCTGCTGAAAGACCCGGATATTCGACTGTCCCAGTCTTTGGCGTCGCTTATTGAGGCGAAGCTGGGCTACAGCGCGGAGTGGATTTTGGAGGGCTCCGGGCCGAAGCGGAAACAGACCGTCAGCAGCGGGACGCTGACCGAACTCCACCGGCAGGCCCTGGCCCGTCTGGAGGAGATGAACAGCGGCCAGGTAAAAGCGGTGCTGGCGTTTATCCGCTCGCTGGATGAGATTGAAAAATCCTTTCCCACCGGCGGCAGGGGGCCGCAGTAGGGACAGCGTTTTCTTAAGACCCGGAATGGTTTGGAAGGACCGCCGCAGGGCAGCCGCCTTGCGGCGGTCCTTCCGCGCCGGGTCTATTTTTTTGTCCGGATATTTTCTGCCGGGAGGAAACGCCGCAGACGTCCCATAGGGGCCAGGAACAGTGCGGTAATCACTATGCCCAGCAGCAGGCACAGCGCGGCGTGTCCCGCCGCCGGGTATCCCCACAGCAGGTTCCCCAGCACGCCGCCCGCCGCTCCGGCGAAGGCCGCCACACCGGCCCACAGAAGCAGATTGGCGAGAACCAGCGCGATTCCGGCGGCGGCAAGCCCAAGGGCCAGCTGGCGGCAGGCCAGCAGCCGGTTGGAAACGCCCAGAGCCTGTAAAATACCAATGCGGCAGCGTTCCTGTTCTATGTCGCTGGTGAGGGTGTTGTAAAAGATAATCAATGCCAGCAGCAATGCCGTCAGTCCCAGCAGACATACCAGCAGAACATTATTGACGGCATCCCGCAGCAGCTTTTCGCTGCTCTCGTGATAAATCTCAAACTCCATGTAGTGGTTGCGTGAAAAGACCAGCAGCGCGGTGTCCGCCTGCTCCAGAGGCACGTCCTCCCGGCAGTTGATATAGAAATCCGTGACGCCGTAGGCGCCGTTGAGCTTTTCAAACACATTCTGCCGCATGTACTGGGCCCGGATAGCCTCGTGGCTCAGCGTCATGCAGGCGCGGGGCCGCAGCTTCGAGAGGAGCGCGGGGGCCGCCGCGATTTGCCAGCCCTCGCCCGCGCTGAAGGGCCAGACCCCCTCCTCCGGGAAATAGTACAGGATGGCCCCTACCACAGGAGAAGCCTCCAGGACATCGCTGGTCCATTTGTCGTTGACGATGGCGAACTGTGTCACCTGTAACGGCAGGGAATCCCCTACCTGAATGGATAAATCCCGGCTGTACACGCCGTCGTATTCCGCGTAGTAGCTGGCGGAGATGCCGGAGGCCTCCAGGCGTTCCCAGCCCTCCGCTGTGCGCAGGGCGTCCTCGTTTTTCGCGCCGGTGTCCCGGTACAGGGGGACGAGCAGCAAAACCTGTTCGCCCCGGTCAAAGGCCTCTGGGTCCAGCGTGCCAACGGTGGCGGCGGCTTGCAGGCGGGAAAAAACCGGGTCTGCGCTGGCGAAGGTGTGGAGGGTCATCTGGGCGCTTTCCGCGTCTCCGGCCACGGCGGTCAGGAGGGGACTGTCCGCCCAGGCGGAACGGCTCAGGTCAATGCCGTCGCCGGTAAAGAAGGAGGTTATCTCCCCGCAGACGCCTAACTCCTCCAATTCCGCCAGGTAGGTTTCCCGCTGGCGGGGACTCATGGCGAAGGGGGAACGAAGATGATAATCCGGTTTTCCGGCCCGCACAACGGAGTCCCGGTATTCCCCTGTCATACGGAAGCCGAGAAACAGGCAGAGCACCGCAATCAGCATCATAAACACGCAGAGCGCGAATATGCCTGTCATCCGGCCCTTCTTGGCGGAGAGGCCGCGAAGGGTTACGTGAAAGAAATCCTGACGGGTTTCCCGTTTGGGGGACGGGAGGGGCTTTTTCCGGACGGTGCGGCCTGTGAGCGGCACACCAGCCGCCATGGCCGCCGGAACAGCCATACCGAGAGCCAGGGCGGCGGTACCTGCGGCCAGGGCCAGCAGCAGAACTTCCGGGCGGATGGACACCGTTATAGCCCGTCCCTGCGCACCGCTGAGAAGTTTTGCCGCCGCCCAGGAGGCCAGAAGACCCAGGGCTGTGCCCAGGGGCATGGCGGTTATCCATAGGTACAAGAATTCCCAGGCCATAAGCCGCGCGACCTGTCCCGAGGTTGCGCCTAATGATTTCATCAGCACGACCCGGCGCAGGCGGCGTCTGATTTGGGTGAAGCAGATTTGGAATACCGCCCCGGCGGTGGTGATGAACAGGACGCCCATGACCAGAAGCAGGAGGCTGCCGGAGCCCTCCGCGCTGGAGGGGTAGGCGTAGGTATTGAGGCGCAGGGCGGCGAAGCCGCTTTGTTCCTCCAGGCTTTCCGCCCAGACGGTTTTGCCCTGGGCGATGGGTTTAAGGCCCCCGGCGGAGAAGTCCCCGGACGCGAACTCTGGGAAGGGAATGGAATAACGGGTTCCGTCCAGGTCGAAGCACACGGTGGAAGCGTCCAGGTCTCCGCTGTAATTCAGGGACAGGAAGCCGTGGCGGTCGGATTCGCCGGAGATAGTGAAAGTACCGTTGTCCTTGTGCAGCTGGGTCATGGTACTTTGGAGGGTGTAGTAGGGTCTGCCTTCCCTTTCATCCATGAGGCGGCCCAGACAGTACCAGGAGGAAATGTCAACGGAATCGGCCAGTTCCAGCCATGCCGTGACATCTCGGGAGTTTTGCAGCAGGGGATGCTGCGGGTCCGCCAGGGTCAGGGGGAAGGTGATTTGAAAGGTAAGTTTGTCGTAGTTTTCCAGCCTGCCCGAGAGCGTCATGCTGCCGCCGGAGACGTAGCACTGGGAGAGCGGCGTGGTAAAGCCGTACTTCTCTAAAACGGCCTGGTTATAGGGGAGAAGCAGCTCGCGCCAGAGGGCGGGGGCGTCCTCCATGCCGCCAAGGAGGACCATGCTTTCAAATTCATGGGGGGTGAAGAAGGGGTACTTTTCTATGGCGGCGTCCTGACCTTTCAGGAACAGGCGGTAGCATTCGTCTGTGATGAAGCCGCCGGGCAGCTCCACCCGTCCGCTGTCCCAGCGGTCGGTGTAGGTATCGACGACACCGCAGATGGTGAAATTGTAGAGAAGGGTCAGTTCCATCGGGTTGTGTTCATCGGTACCGTCAACGAAGCTTATGCGTATGGGCATACTGTCTGTGCCCAGGAGGTCTGTTACCTGCTCGTAGGAGGTGTTGGCGTCGTGTTTTTTCTGGAGGATATGTTCGCCGGTCATGGGGAGTTTCAGTTGGCATTGGAGGGTGAGGGTGTCGCCGACGGCCATGTCGAGGGCGGCCAGGCGGGCGTATTCGAGGGCTATTTCGTTTTTTTCTTGGGGCCAGCGGCCTTCGCGGAGTTGGAATTGGCCGAGATTTTCCAGTTCTGGGGAATAGGTGGTGAGGAGGCAGGCGTTGTTGCCGTCGAAGAAGTTTGCGCCGGAGACGGGGAGGAGGGGGAGGACGGCGGAGGTATTGGCATGGGAGGCGAAGGAGCGGGCGGTGTCTTCGGAGAGGCTGGAGGCCATGACTTGCCATGCGCCGTAGGTAGAGATTCGCTGGGCGGCGTCGGTGGCCTGGAGGGAGGTAATCAGGGTAGTGGGGAGGGCCAGGAAGAGGAAGGCGAGGAGGACCACTGACCAGAGGAGGAGGGATTCACGCTTGCGGCCAAAGAGGCCGCGAAGGGCGATTTTTCTCACATAGGGCACCTCAATTCTTTCAAAAATGCGTCGCGAAGCGATATAAAGTTTTCGCCCGCCTTTTTCAAAAGGCGGCGGGTTTGGGCGGAGCCCAACGTCCCTTATCATACTGTACAATACAGCGTTTTTCTTGTCAAGGGCCATAAAAGGAGGGGCGGCCCGAAGGCCGTCCCGATAAAAGCCAGCATAACGGCGCGCGCTTAATTGTTAAGCTGCGCTTCCACTAAGCGGCCGTGAATGTACTTCTCCCGCAGAGCGGGTTTTTCGATTTTGCCGGTGGGGTTGCGGGGGACGGCATCGAAAATAATCTTCCGGGGACGCTTGTAGCGGGGGAGTTCTTTGCAGAATTCCTGGATTTCCGCTTCGGTACAGGCCAGGCCGTCCTTAATCTCAATAATGGCTGCGGCGATTTCGCCCAGGCGGGGGTCCGGCAGGCCGATGACCGCTACATCCTTGATTTTATCATACCGCCGGAGGAAGTCCTCAATCTGGACGGGGTACAGGTTCTCGCCGCCGGAGATAACCACGTCCTTCTTGCGGTCCACCAGGAAAATAAAGCCGTCTTCGTCCATACGGGCCATGTCGCCGGTGTAGAGCCAGCCGTCCTTGAGGATTTCGTTGGTGGCGTCTGGATTTTTGTAATAGCAGAGCATGACGCCCCGGCCCTTTACCGCCAGCTCGCCGATACTGCCGCGGGGGGTCTCGCCGCCCTGCTCGTCCACGATTTTAGCCTCCCAGCGGTAGCCGGGCACGCCGATGGCCCCTACCTTGTGGATATTGTCCACTCCCAGGTGGACACAGCCGGGACCAATCGACTCGCTGAGGCCGTAGTTGGTGTCGTACTGGTGGTGGGGAAAAATCTTCTTCCAGCGATGGATAAGGCTGGGGGGTACCGGCTGGGCTCCGATATGCATCAGCCGCCACTGGTCCAGCAGATAGTTGTCCAGGCAGGCTTTGCCGGACTCAATGGCATCCAGCAAATCCTGGGCCCAGGGGACCAGAAGCCATACAATGGTGCATTTCTCCTCCGTCACCGCCCGGAGAATCCACTCAGGTTTCACCCCCCGCAGCAGTACCGCCCGGCTGCCGGAGAGGAGGCTGCCAAACCAGTGCATTTTGGCTCCGGTGTGGTAGAGGGGCGGGATGCAGAGGAAGACGTCGTCCCGGGTCTGGCCGTGGTGACGCTGCTCCGTCTCGCAGGAGCTGAGGAGCGCAAGGTGGTTGTGCAGAATGGCTTTGGGAAAGCCGGTGGTGCCGGAGGAGAAGTAGATGGCGGCGTAGTCCGATTCCTCCAGGGCCACCGGCGGCGGGCTGGAGGAACAGAAGCCCATAAGCCGCCCGCAGTCCTCGGCGTAGGCTGGCTTGTCCCGGCCCGTAAAGAACATCATGCGCACTTGGGGGAGCTGTCCGGCGATGGCGTCCATGCGGCAGACAAACTCCGGGCCGAAGACCAGGGCCTCTACGTCCGCCAGCTCCAGGCAGTATTTGATTTCGTCGCTGGAGTAGCGGAAATTGAGGGGTACCGCCACGCCGCCAGCTTTCAGAATGCCGAAGTAGATGGGAAGCCATTCGAGACAGTTCATCATTAAGATTCCCACCTTGGCTCCCCGCTCCAGGTTCCGGCTCAGGAGGAGGTTGGCGAAGCGGTTGGCCCGGCGGTCGAAGTCCCGCCAGCTGAGGGACCGGCGGTAGGGGGCGTCGGGCTGGGCGCTTTCGATGAGGCTGGCTTCCCGCCAGGTAACGGCCCGGTCGCGCTCCTCTGAGGGGCTCAGCTCCACCAGGGCGGTGTCCGCGCCGTAAAGGCGGGCGTTGCGTTCCAGGAATTCAGTAATAACCATAGCGCGTTCTCCTAAAAAACAGTTTGACTGCACTTTACTACTTTTAACAGATAAAGTCAATGGGGAATTGCGGATGCCGCCGGATTTTGTCTGTCCGGCGGCCGCGCCTATCCTATCGTAAACCCGTTTACAACCGCGTGCGCCACATAGGTTCCCACCTCGTCCCGGACTTCCACTTCGTACAGGCAGGTGGTCCGTCCCGCTTTCAGACGCCGGGCTTCCGCCAGAAGCTCCCGCCCCTTGGCGGGGGCGAGAAACGTAATGGAAGCGTGCTGAGAAACGGTGTCCGTCTCTGAAAAGCCGTTGGCCGCTACCGCGAAGGCAAAATCCGCCAGAGTGAAAATGGCCCCGCCCATGGGGACGTGGTTAGCGTTCATATGGCAGGGCCGCAGCTCCAGAGCGCAGACCGCCCGTCCCGGCTCCGCCTCCCGGATGACGGCTCCCAGGGTCTCCGTGGCGAAGCAGTCGGATTGGAATTTGGCGTTCAATTTTTGCAGCATATGTTCTCCTCTTTTCCGCTGGATTGTGAGCAAGCTTTAATATAATGAGTATACCACATATCGCTCCTCCAACGCAAGGTTCTGCGTTTTGCACAAAAAATAGAGTAAAAATTTAGTTCTAAAACGAATTTTTCTCTCAAAACCCCCTTGCCAGATTGCCGGAAATAGAGTAAACTAGTCAAACTGCTACTAGAAAACAGAGGTGAATCCTATTGAACCACCGGCAGCCATCTATGATTGAGGGAAGCATCTGGAAAGGGCTATTGTCCTTCGCGATTCCCATTTTCCTCGGCAACCTGTTTCAACAGCTCTACAACACCGCCGATACCCTTATCGTCGGCAACTTCATCGGCAAAGAGGCCCTGGCAGCCGTCAGCTCCTCCGGCAATTTGATTTTCATGCTGGTTGGCTTTCTCAGCGGTATGGCCATGGGCGCGGGTGTGCTCATCTCCAAGTATTACGGCGCGGGAGACCAGGAGAAGCTGCAAAAGGCCATCCATACGGACCTGGCCTTCGCTATCGCCGCAGGACTTCTTATGACCGTCGTGGGCGTACTGCTGACGCCCTATATCCTCCGCTGGATGGGTACGCCGGACAACGTGCTGCCCCAGTCCATCTCCTATTTCCGCACCTATTTCTTTGGCTGCGCGGCGTTGTTCCTCTACAACATCTCCACCGGAATCCTCCAGGCGGTGGGCGACAGCCGCCATCCCCTTTACTACCTCATCACTTCCTCGCTGATTAACGTGGTCCTGGACCTGCTGTTTGTAGGTGTGTTCCGGTGGGGAGTGGCCTCGGCGGCGGCGGCTACCGCTATCTCCCAGGGGGTGTCCGCCGTCCTGTGCCTGCGGCGTCTGGTCCGGACGGAGGAGGTCTATCGGGTGGAACTGCGGCGTATCCGGCTGGATTGGTCCATGCTGGGACTGATTGTCCGGTTCGGCCTGCCCTCGGGCGTGCAAAATTCGGTCATCGGCTTTGCCAACGTCATGGTGCAGGCGAACATTAACGCTTTTGGCGACAGCGCTATGGCCGGGTGCGGCTCCTACAGCAAAATCGAGGGGTTTGCCTTCCTGCCGGTCACCTGCTTCTCTATGGCTCTGGCCACCTTCGTGGGCCAGAATCTGGGGGCCAAGCACCATGAGCGGGTGAAACAGGGGGCCAGATTCGGCATGGCCTGTTCCATGCTGACGGCGGAGTTCATCGGGGTAGTCATCTGGCTGGCGGCTCCCTTTTTCATCGGCCTTTTCAACAATGATCCGGAGGTGGTGGCCTTTGGCGTCCGGCAGGCCCGGATTATTTCCCCCTTCTACTGCCTGCTGGCCCTCAACCACTGTATGGCCGGGATTCTCCGGGGCGCGGGTAAGGCCACGGTGCCGATGCTGATTATGATGGCCATCTGGTGCGTGGTCCGGGTGGCGTACATCACCATAGCGGTGGGGATTTGGGAGAATATTCTGGTGGTCTTCACCGCCTACCCGCTGACCTGGTCCCTCAGCGCGGTTTTGTTCCTGATTTACTACTTTAAGGCGGATTGGCTCCACACCTTCGACCGTCTGGACGCGGTGAAAGAGCCATAACGCAATACGACGAAAGAGAGGTCCGCGGACTATGAAAACAGCGGTTGTTACCGACAGCAACAGCGGCATTTCCAGAGACCTGGCGGAACGGTGGGGCGTCCACGTGGTGCCCATGCCGGTTATCATCGACAATGAGATTTTCTATGAGGGAGTCAATATTTTTCCGGAACAGTTCTACCAATTCCAGCGGGAGGGCCGGAGTGTCTCCAGCTCACAGCCCTCCCCGGACGATGTGACCACCATGTGGGACAACGTCCTCGCCTCCGGGTACGACGAGTTAATCTATATTCCCATGACCAGCGGGTTGAGCGGTTCCTGTCAGACCGCCCTGGCTCTGGCTTCCGGGTATGGAGGCCGGGTGCGGGTGGCGGATAACCACCAGATTTCTGTGCCCCAGAAAAATGCCGTCCGGGACGCGGCGGCTCTGGTCCGCAGGGGCCTCCGGGCAGAGGAGATTCAGGAGCGGCTGGAGGCTGCGGGAGGAGATACCCTTATTTATATTGGTGTGGACACCTTGGAGTACCTGAAAAAAGGAGGGCGTATCACCCCGGCTGTAGCGGCTATGGGCACGGTGCTGGGGATTAAGCCGCTGCTGGTCATTCGGGGAGAGAAGCTGGATACCTTCGCCAAGGTTCGGGGCACGCGGCAGTGCAAGGCCCGGCTGCTGGAGGCGATGCGGGAGAGCGTGGAGGACTGCCGCCGCCGGGGCGTACCCATCCGTATCGACGCCTCCGGCACCTTCCAGACGCGGGAGGAAGAGGCGGAATGGCTGGCTCTGGCCGCCCAGGCGTTTCCGGGGGTGGAAATTCAGTATGACCCGCTGTCTCTGAGCATCGCCTGTCACACGGGACCGGGCGCGTTCGCTATGGGAATCAGCCGGGTGGTGGACGGAGACGGTTTGAACGGGGCGTAAGCGGGAGATTCCGAAAAACTTATTGACAAGCGGTATCCTTTTGATTATAATAGTAATCGTGTCTTTACGAGGTGTGCTATGCTTCTGAATGTACAAAAGATCATCAATGCTCCCGGAGAGCGGATACCTTTCCAGTTTGAGCTGGACTTGTCCGATGTGGACTTCGGCGGCCTGTACCCCGCGCAAAGCCCGGTGGTGGTAACCGGCGAGGCGCGGAATACTGCGGAGATGCTGCTTTTGCGCTTTACGGCGAGCACGGTCCTCCAATCTGTCTGTGACCGCTGCCTGAAAACCTTCGACAACCCCAAATCAGTGGAGTGCGAGTATATCCTCGCCCAGGAGCTGGAGAATGGGGAGAATGACGAAATCGTCCTTCTGGAGGATGGCGTGGTAGATATAGGCGAACTGGCCCGGACGGCGTTCATCCTGGAGATGGACGGCAAGACGCTTTGTTCAGAGGACTGCAAGGGGCTGTGCCCCGGCTGCGGCGTCAATCTCAACCAAGGGAGCTGTACCTGCAAAAAGGAGACAGACCCCCGATGGGCGGCGTTGGCACAGCTTCTGGAGAAACATTCCGACGCTTGATAAATAAAAATTCAGATATGCAGGAGGTGTCATCATGGCAGTCCCCAAGGGTAAAGTTTCAAAGGCAAGGCGCGATAAGCGGCGCAGCTCCGTTTGGAAGCTCTCCGCTCCCAATCTGACCGCTTGCCCCAAGTGCGGCGCGATGCGCCTGTCCCACCGGATGTGTCCCGAGTGCGGTACGTACAATGGCCGTCAGGTCAAGAGCGCCGCTGTGGAGGAGTAAGCGGGTGGGAACGCTTTAAAGGCGTCCGTCCAGAGGCATAATGGAATCATCAGGGGTGTTTCTGAAAACACCCCTGATATTTTTACGTCCGCCGCGTGCGGAAAATACCGCGATATCGCCGGGAGTGTGTGGAATATGAACCATGAAAAAGTGTTTCAAATGGATTTTGGGAAGATATATGGGCTTCTACTGGACAAGGCCGTCCGGAAGGGACGGACGGGGGAAGAGGTGGATGAAGTCATCTGCTGGCTGACGGGGTACAGCGCGGAGCAGCTGGAGCAGTCCCGGGCCGCCTCGGTTTGCTATGGGGACTTTTTCCGCAGCGCCCCCCAACTCAACCCGAACCGGACGCTGATTAAGGGCGTTATCTGCGGCGTGCGGGTGGAGGAGGTGGAGGACCCCTTTATGCGGGAGGTCCGGTATCTGGACAAATTGATTGACGAATTGGCCAAGGGAAAACCGATGGATAAAATTCTTCGAGGGCAGGGGGAAACGGCTATGTGGGTATGTCCCAGGTGCGGGCGGTCCTTCCAAAACAAGGAGCAGAGCCATTACTGCGGGAAGCCTCCGGCGACCATTGAGGAGTATATCGCCGCACAGCCGGAGGAGGCGAGGGAGTATCTGCGGCAGGTGAACGAGGCGATTAAGGGCAGTATTCCGGAGGCGGTGGAAAAGATTTCCTGGAGTATGCCTACCTATTGGAAGGGGCGGAATCTGATTCAGTTCGCGGCGTCCAAGCGGCACGTGGGGCTGTACCCCGGCCCGGAGGCGGTGGAGGCGTTTGCCGGACGGCTGACGGAGTATAAGACCAGCAAGGGGACGATTCAGCTTCCGTACAGCAAGCCGCTTCCGCTGGAGCTGATTGCGGAAATAGCGAAGTGGTGCGAGGAAAACAGAGCGCTTGACGGGAAGGGCAGAGCGTGATAAAATTACGACGATTTTTATAGAGAGGCGGGAAGCATATGGAGGAACTTCTGGAACGCTTGCTGGAGGAGTGCCGTCCCGCCACAGGCCAGGGGCGTGTGGCGGATTATATTCCTGAATTGGCGAAGGGGAATCCGGAGGCTTTGGGGGTCTATGTGATTGGCAGCGAGGGGAAGCACAGCTGGGCGGGAGACTGCCGCCAAAAGTTTACCATTCAGAGCGTTGTGAAGCCGATCCTTCTGCTCCAGGCCTTGCTGGATAACGGGCCGGACCTGGTGCAGAAGCGGGTGGGCGTGGAGGCGACCGGCAAGCCCTTTGACGCCATCAACGCGGGGGAGAGGGCTCTGGACAGCGGGCATATCAATCCCATGGTCAATATGGGAGCGATTGTGATGTGTACGCTCATCCGGGGCGGCAGCTACGAGGAGCGTTTTCAGCGGCTGCTGGGGCTGACGCGGCAGCTGGCGGGGGACAATGAGATTGGCGTTGACGAGGCGGTCTATCAGTCGGAGAAGAGCCACGGCAGTAAAAACCGGGCGTTGGCCTATTTGCTGAAATCCAATGGACTGCTGGAGGACAGCGTGGAGGAGGTATTGGACTGTTATTTCCGGGCCTGCTCTATCCAGGTGGACTGCCGGGCGTTGGCCCATATTGGGGCGGTGCTGTCCAACCGGGGGAGGCTGCCGGTTTCCAATGAGCGGGTGTTTCCCGCGCCGCTGGCACGGTATGTCAACGCTATTTTGATGACGTGCGGGATGTATGACGGCTCCGGGGAGTTTGCCATCCGGGTGGGCGTACCGGCGAAGAGCGGGGTAGCGGGCGGCATTATGGCTGTGGTTCCCACGCGGATGGGCATTGGTATTTACGCGCCGGCGTTGGACCAGAAGGGGAACAGTCTGGGCGGCATACAGCTCCTTGAGCAGTTGAGCAAGGCTCTCTATTTAAGCATTTTCTAACAGGAAGAGCGCGAATAAAGTTCTTTTTGATTCTTTTTCTTTCAAGAAAAAGAATGACTGCCGGGAAGTCTGGAGGGCAACCCGGCAGTCATTCTTATGTATTCGTGTTGATAGGGTCCAGTTGGTAGACGCTGTTCATGGTCTCCACCACAATCCGTCCGCTCTCCTTGTCCTTCTTCCAGTTCTGGACGAGGCTGGTGCGGGTGAAGCGGTCGCAGGGATTGCCCTGACGGTCGTAGCGGCAGTGGAACAGCACACAGCCGCCCTCCATCTTGGCCTCGCCGATACAGCCCAGGCGGGCTTTGTCTTCGGGGTTGGCCTTGGCGACGCCCTCCCGGTCGGTAATGCGGACAATCTGATACATCATAGCAGGTACCTCCTGTTCCCCGGGGGGAGCCGGGGGATTTCTTCTCTATGCCGCCATTGTAGCACGGGAGGTTCCTGGAAGTCAAGGGCTTGCGGGGGCGTTGGAAATGGGGTATACTAGGGGTGTATTGAGGCTGCTATGGGAGATATGATATGGAAGTGTGGATGATGCCTGTTTTGGCGGGGGCGTTGGCTTTGCTGGCGGCGGGGGCGGGGACGTTGGCGGTGTGGCTGCTGCGCCGCCGGTCAGACCGCCGTATTGCCGTTTACCAGAATAAGCTTTTGGCACGCCAGATTGCTGAGGTGCAGAACTTGTACCTGACGATGCGGGGGTGGCGGCACGACTACCATAACCATCTGCAAACCCTCAAGGCCAGACTGGACGTGGGCCAGACGGCTGAGGCCAGGGCGTATCTGGACCGGCTGGAGGAGGACTTGGATGGGATACGGGCCCTGGCGGAGACGGGGAATACTGGGGTGGACGCTATTCTCAACGCGAAGCTGTCGATAGCGCTGAAAAAGGGGATTGAACTGAACTTTAAAGCCCAGGTGCCCCAGAATCTGGCGGTTTCCGATATTGACCTGTGCGTGATACTGGGGAACCTTATTGACAACGCGGTGGAGGCCTGCGAGAAGGTGGCGGAACCGGAGAGGTTTCTCAGACTATATATCGGCGTGTTTAAGAAGCAGCTCTACGTCTCCGTGAGCAACGCCACTACCGAGACGGTCCGGAAGCTGGACGCCGCCTATATTTCCTCCAAGCGTGGCAATCACGGACATGGCCTCAAGCGTATTGACCGGGTGGTGGAGAAGTACGGCGGGTACGTCAACCGGCAAAACGAACCGGGGGTGTTCGCTACGGAAATTCTTCTGCCGCTGTAGATTGCTATTCGTGTACGAATTTTTACAATTCGTGCACGAATTTTCTTTTTCGCGCCGGAATGTGATATACTCGCCTCACACCAAATGAAATGGAGGGATTCCCTTGCGAAAATATTCTACCGCCAGCAATATGTTCTATACGCTAAAATTGCAGACCCAGTTTGACCGGCGGTATCCGCTGAGCTTTCTCGCGCTGCTGGGACTCAATTTGCTGCTGCCGGTGCTGGCTACGCTGCTGCCCACTGCGGCAGTGGCGGCCCTCACCAGGGGCGGTTCGGTCAGAACCTATATGGCAGTCGTGGCGGGGCTGATGGTCCTCTACGCCGCCGCTGCCTACCTCCAGGCGGCCCTGAAAGCCCGGGACGACGCCCGGCTGAGCCGGTTCTACAGCGAATGCTGTATGGGTCTGGTACTGGAGAAGTGCATTACCATGGATTACCGTATCCAGGAGTCCCCGGAGGGACAGCAGATGCGGAGCGCGGCTATCAACGTGGCCGGAAATCCGGCGGCAGGCGGCATACATGGTATGCGCCAACAGGCGGTGGTCTGGACCCGCAGTCTGTTGGTGCTGGCTCTCTACGGCGCGGCGGCGGCTTCCTTGGATTGGCGCATTTTGCTGGTGATGGCGCTTATGAGCGCGGCCAACACCCTGGCCGCCGGGCTGGTCCGGCGGTATGAAAGCCGTACAAGGGTGGATGAAATCCTCGACCGCCGGGAGTATGACTACCTTTTGGACCACGCCTACGACCCCGCTAACGGCAAGGACGTGCGCCTCTACCGGATGGAAAATTGGGTGCTGGGGGTTATGACGGCCTGCTTCCGGCGGCGGTGGAACCGGGAGAAGGGGCGGTTCCGGCGGCAGATTCTGGGGGATTGCAGCGACAGCGTCTTTCTTGTGCTCCGGGACCTTATCGCCTATACCGTGCTGGCCAACGCCGTTCTCTCCGGCCAGATGGACGCGGCGGGCTTTACCTTCTCTGTCAGCGTCATCGCCACCCTCTCCGCCCACCTCAACGCCTTCTTCAGCACAACCGCTTACCTACGTTTTATCAACATTGCCTTTAACGATTTCCGGAACTTCCTGGAGTGGGAGGACCCCCGCCGCCAGGGAGGAGAGCGGGACGTCTCTCAGGTCCGGCGGCCGCCCCGGGTGGAGCTGCGGAATGTGACCTTCTCCTATCCGGGCCAGGAAACGCCTGTCATCGACCAGTTCAGTCTCACTATCCAGCCTGGGGAAAAAATCGCTCTGGTGGGGCTTAACGGGGCGGGAAAAACCACCCTGGTCAAGCTCCTCTCGGGACTCTACCTGCCGGACAGCGGGGAAATTCTGGTGGACGGCGCGCCGCTGGAAAGGTTTGACGCGGGGGCTTACTTCCAGCTGGTGGGCACTGTTTTCCAAGATGTAACCCCCCTGCCCTTCACCGTGGGGGAGAATATAGCCGGGCGGGAGACGTACGACCGGGACCGGGCGTGGAAATGCCTGGAAATGGCCGGACTGCGGGAGGTCGTGGAGGCCCTGCCCAGAGGGCTGGACACCCACCTGACCCAGAAGATGGAGCGGGAGGGCGTGGACCTCTCCGGCGGGCAGAAGCAGCGGCTGGTATTCGCCCGGGCCCTGTACAAGGACGCTCCTCTGCTTATTCTGGATGAACCCACCTCCGCCCTGGACCCCTTGGCAGAGGCGGATTTGTACCAGAAATACGCCCGAGAGACAGCGGACAAAACCAGCGTCTTTATCTCCCACCGCCTCAGCTCCACTCAGTTCTGCGACCGGGTGGTTTACATGGAAAACGGGCGTATCGCGGAAACCGGTTCTCATCAGGAGCTGCTGGAGCGGGGCGGGGCCTACGCACGCCTCTTCCAGGTGCAGAGCTCCTACTACCGGGAGAACAAGGAGGAATATGATGAAGAAATCTGAAATCAGGGAGTTTTTCCGGGACATGAGAGCTTCCGTCTCCGTGGTGGCCCGGGAGCGGCCTACCATGCTGCCCGTCGTTACCGGGGCCGCGCTGCTGGAGTCCGCGTTTCCCTTTGTGAATATCGTCTTTTCCGCCTGGATTCTGGACCGCCTCCAGGCGGGCGGGACCGGCGTTATGGACCTGGTATACTGGATGGTGGGACTGAACCTGGCGATAGGGCTGGGCTCCAAGCTGCTCCGGCGGTACTGCCAGGAGGAGCTGTGGGCCGCCAACGCTATGGTGGACAGGGCGATTGTCAAAAAGTGCCTGACCATGGACTACCAGCAGCTGGAGGACCAGGAAATCATGGACAAAAAGGTCCGGGCGGAGCAGGGCTGCCAGAGCTGCGGCGGCGGAGACCTTCTGGGCTTCCTCAGCGAGCTGGGCGACGCCATCGCCCACGGCTTTACCGTGCTCTACGCCCTCATTACCGTTAGCCGTCTCTTTGTCCGCAGTCCTGTGGCGGCGGACGCCCCCGGCTGGGTCCGGACCCTCAATTCCCCTTGGATAGCTCTCGCCGTATTGGTGCTGGCTCTGGGGATTCCCCTGGCCTCCATTCCCTTGAATCTGTGGGCCAACCGGTCGGACATGGAGATGTTTTCCCACAGCGTGGATGGCAACCGCCGGTATGGGGCCCTTCTCCAGTTGACCCGCTACCCCTTGGGGAAGGATTTGCGGACCTATAACATGAGCGGCATGGTTACAGATAAGTTTTACCGCACCATGAGTGCGCACAATCTCCAGTTTGAGAGAATGTATATGCGCTCCGCCCGTATCCGGGCTCTGGTGTCAGTGCTGAACCTGGCTACCGTTCTGGCCGCCTACGCCTTTGTGGGTCTCAAGGCCATGGCGGGCCTTATCACCGTGGGCATGGTGTCCATGCAGGTGGGGGCTATCACTGCCTTTGCCGGGGCGGTGAGCCAGGGCGTGGAGATGGTGGGGCACCTGGACCTCCACCGGAAGTACATGCGGGAGTACGCGGCGTTTCTGGCCGTTCCTTCGGAGAAGTACAACGGCACCCTCCCTGTGGAGAAACGGGACGACGGGGATTTTGTCCTGGAGCTGCGGGACGTCAGCTTCCGCTATCCCAACCAGAATCAATGGAGCCTGCGGCACGTCAGCTGCAAGCTGCCTCTGCGGGGGAAGCTGGCGGTGGTGGGACCCAACGGCGCGGGCAAGACCACGTTTATCAAGCTCATCTGCCGCCTCTACGACCCCCAGGAGGGGGAACTCCTGCTCAACGGCATTGATATCCGCAAGTACAGCTATGAAGAATATCTGTCCCTGTTGTCGGTAGTGTTCCAGGATTTCCGGTTTTTCTCAATGGGGCTGGGGGAGAACGTGGCCGCCAGCAAGGACTATGACCCGGACCGTGTCTGGGCCTGCCTGGAGAAGGCGGGGATTCGGGAGCGGGTGGAGGAGATGGAACAGGGCCTGGAAACTTGCCTGTACCGGGAAAAGCATGGGGGCGTGGAGATTTCCGGCGGCGAGGCCCAGAAGCTTGCCCTGGCGCGGGCCCTCTACAAGAACGCGCCCGTGGTCATCCTGGACGAACCCACCTCCGCGCTGGACCCTATGAGCGAATACGAAATCTACAGCCGCTTTGGACAGCTCACCGGTGGGAAAACCAGCGTCTACATTTCCCACCGCATGTCCTCCTGCCGGTTCTGCGATGAAATTCTGGTCTTTGACGGCGGGACTATCGTCCAGCGCGGGTCCCATGAAACGCTGCTGGCGGAGGAGGGGCTTTACGCTAAGCTCTGGCACGCCCAGGCCCAGCACTACGGAGGGGCATCCTGATGCCGCACGGGGCGGCTACAGCTCGATGTTGAATGTCAGATAATCATTGTCGAAAATCCCGTTTCTAAAGGAAATGGTAAGGATTTTCAGGCCGTTTTCTTCTATATAGCGGCCAGTGGGGGCCTCCCGCAGCAGATACTCCTGGATGGTTTCAGATATTGTTTCCAGGCGCTCTGTATTTTGCTGGTTTTCTTCCTCGCCGAGCCCGAAGTAGCTGTCCTCCACGTAGTATTCTACATATAATTCTTTGGTGTCCGGCAGCGCGCCGAATTTATCCAGCTCAAAGGCGGGATTCTCCTCGGAAAAACGATATGCCACACTCTGCGCGGCGTACTCTGTTTCCGGCTGCTCCCGGAAAATCTCTTCATTGGATATGGTCCCTCTTCTTTCGGAGGTTCTAATCCGATAGCCGTTTAAATCGTAGGTTGAAACCACGCAGCGTTTTACTTTTAAGGCGTAAAATGTGTCGCTTAGCAGATGCTCCATCAGCTGGTAGGCCGTATCCCTGGCGATAGTGGAGTTATCGATTTCCTTTGTTGTATCCATCTCCAGGTCAATGTGAAAGACAAGATTAAACAGGGATTTATGATTCTTTCCCTGGACAAGGGATAAATCGTCCCGCTCAATGGTGATATGGAGAAAATCGAACAATTCCTCGTCCTGTAGAAATGTTTCAATCAATTCGGTATAGTGGCTGGCACAGGAGTCTATGGGAATGTTCTCCAGCTCCATCTTAATCCGGTTAACCTCGCTGATGGGCAGGGTTGAGAATTCCTCAAATGGGGGCACGTCTTCTATTGCGGTTATGGTGAGTTTTTCTGCCGGGGAACCTTCCGCGTTGTTTGCGGGGGAGGGGGCGGCGCACGCGGTCAGAAGCAGCACGGCGGCGGACAGCGCTGCCAGCAGTTTGTTCAGACGCATAGGA
Organism: uncultured Clostridia bacterium; assembly: GCA_947058885.1. GTDB lineage: Bacteria > Bacillota > Clostridia > Oscillospirales > Oscillospiraceae > Pelethomonas. The sequence goes on along the minus strand of CAMSIF010000001.1, from coordinate 33,083 downwards.
AACACCTCCAAAAATTTAAGTTATTTGTCAAATTTCTACAAGGAAATACATGAGAGATACCTAGATATATGATAACATTCTGATTGCAGCCTGTCAAGATTAACAAAAGACTTCCAAACAAAGGGGGAGCTATTGTAAAAAAAGGAGAGAGCCTCTGTCCCGCGGGACAGAGGCTCTTGCTTGTTAAACATATTGCTGTGTGAGAACGTCGATAACGCCCCGGGTGGTCAGGCGCAGGGTGGGGATAACTGGCAGGGACATGAAGCTGAGGGTCATAAAGGGGTCCACCTCCCGGCTGACGCCCAGCGCGAAGGCGGCCGCCTTGGCGTTCTCCAGGGCCTCGTTGACGTCCTCCAGAGGGCCGTCGCTCATCAGTCCCGCAATGGGCAGGGCCACCTCCCCGAGAACCTGGCCGTCCTCCAGCACCACGATGCCGCCCTTGTTCTCCGCCACCCGGTTGGCGGCGGCGGCCATATCCTCCTCGTTGGTTCCTACCACAATGATATTGTGGGAATCGTGGGAGACGCTGGTGGCTACCGCGCCCCGCTTGAGGCCGTAGCCTTGCAGGTAGCCTATGCCGGTATGATGGGTATTTTTGTGCCGCTCCACCACGGCGATTTTCAGGATATCCCACTCCACGTCAATATGGTCGGAGTAGCCGCAGTCCCGGGTGACAATCTCGCCGGGCACCATGCCGATAATGCCCCGGGGACGGCGTTCCGCGAAGTCCTCCCCCCGCAGGTGGGCCAGGTGGAACGTATCGTGGGCCTTCCGGGTGAGGTAGGGGTCGATTTCCGGGGCGGGGAAGTCCCGGACGGCGCCGCCGTTGTACATCTCCACGCCCTTCTTGTACACTTGAAGGATCGTAAAATCCTGGAAGTTGTCGATAACCACAAAGTCCGCCAGATAGCCTGGGGCGACAGCGCCCCGGTTGTTCAGCAGAAAATACCGGGCCGCGTGGTGGCAGGCGACTTTCACCGCCACAATGGGGTCCACGCCCTGCCGGATGGCCTCCCGGACGATGTAATCAATGTGGCCCTTCTCCAGCAGGTCGCTGGGGTGCTTGTCGTCGCAGCAGAACATGCAGCGGTCCGCGTATTTTTCCGTCAGCAGCGGCAGCAGGGCCTGGAGGTTTCGGGCGGCGGTGCCCTCGCGAATCATGATGAACTGGCCCCGCTCCAATTTAGCGATGGCGTCGGCGGGGTCAGAGCACTCGTGGTCCGAGTACACCCCAGCGGCTATGTAGGCGTTGAGGTCGTTGCCCTCAAGGCCCGGCGCGTGGCCGTCAATCTTCTTGTGGTGGGCCTGCGCCGCGACGATTTTCTCAATTACCTGGCTGTCCGCCCCGATGACGCCGGGGTAGTTCATCATCTCCGCCAATCCCTGCACCCGGGGGTGGTCGTAGAAGGAGTCGATGGTCCGGTAGTCCAGGGACGCGCCGCTCTCGTCCATGGGGGTGGCGGGCACGCAGCTGGGAAGCATAAACCGCACGTCTACCGGCAGTCCCTCGGTGGCTTGCAGCATGTACTCGATGCCGTCCGCGCCCATGACGTTGGCAATCTCGTGGGGGTCTACGATTACGGTTGTGGTGCCGTGGGGAAGCACCGCCTTGACGAACTGGCTGGGAGACACCATGGCGCTCTCCAGATGGATGTGGGCGTCAATGAACCCAGGGAGTACGATTTTGCCGGACATGTCCGCTTCGGTCTCGCCGCTGTAGGAGCCCATGCCCACGATTAGACCCTCCGCCACAGCGATATCGCCGTGACAGATTTCGTTGGAGAAGACGTTGACATAGGACGCGTTTTTCAGTACCAGGTCCGCCTTTTCCCGCCCGGCGGCAACCTCCACAATGCGCAGTTTTTTGCTCAGCTTACGGTTAATTCTGCCGGTATAGCTTTCCGTTCCCATAAAGACCCTCCTTTTCTGAACCAGTCCCGTCCGTAAGGGCGGCAGATGTGTAGGTATAATTTGTTATTATAACATGAATGGGGACAGCTTACAAGGGCCTTTGGGGTTCCGCGCCTCAGTCCCCGTCCTCCCGCACCAGCTCCCGGCGGATTTCCTCGTAGGGACGGGGGTTGGCGGGGGATTCGGCGGCAAATTCCGCAAATTGGTTCACCACCGGGGCGCAGTCCGCGATATCGTCCAGCATCAGGTCCAGGCAGTTGCGGATACGGTCCAAGTCCTGATGAACCAGGTAAGCCGGAACGGTCCGGTCCAGGAAGGTGTCCTTGGGATATTTCCGCCCTTCTACCCCCATATAGACGGCGGGGTCTGCCACGTAAAATTCCGCCCGGCGTTTGCCGTCCCGCAGCCAGGCCATCATAAACCGCCCGCCGTCCATCAGGAGCACGATATGCCGCAGGTCCGTCCCGCCGTTGGGGGTCTGGAACGCCCAGGTCAGCCGCAGCCGCGTCAGCTTCTTCTGCACGAACTGCACCAGAGCGGACGAAGCCAGACCGTAACTGCCGCTTTTGATGTCCGTCAGGGTCTGCTGGCCGTCCGTGGTCAGGCTCTCCAGCCGGACGGGGTACTGGCTGAGAAGGAACTTGGCCAGGATATAGTTACGGCCCCGGCAGGGAGGAATTCCCCCTAATTTCTGCCTTGCCATCAACAGCTTGTGCTTGGCGTCATGAAGCTCCACATGGGAGGCCCAGAGCCAGCGGTCTCCCACCCGGGTCTCCGGACGGCCCCTGCCCATCTGGGCAAACACCAAATCCAGATTCCGCAGAATAGAGGCGGGATCGTGGTGGACGCTGTAGCTGGGCAGCTTTCCCAGACCAAACCGCACGTACTCCACCTGGTCGTGCTCTACGGTGCGGTAGACCTCCGGCAGAGCCAGCATGGAGTACCAGCCGCAGTTATCCGGTCCGTTTTCAAAGTAAAAACAGGCGTATCCCGCCCGGTCGCTCCGGAATACCAGGTCTCCCTGGGACCAGTGGAGTTCCAGATGCTGGAGCTTTTTCTCCGCGAACTGGCCAATCAGTTCCGCCAGGACCTCCTGGGTGAGCTCCTCGCCCTCTTTCGGCCCGTCCAGCTTCCGGCTGTAGGTCCGTTCCGAGTCCCTATGGGGCTGGACGTAGACCGCCCAGGGCAGTTCCGCCAGGAGGGTCAGGTCAAAGCGGGAGGGGGAGACGGCCTCCGCCAGCAGGCGGCGGGCCAGGGAGAGGGCCGTACCCTCGTCAAAAATCTGTTCGTACTCGCCTCTGGGCAGGACCCGCCGTTCGGACAGGGTCTGCTCAAAGAGGAGCAGTACGCCCTCCTGTTCCGACCAGGACGCGCCGTAGAGCCGGCCGCCGTCCTCCGCGAAAATCTCCAGGGGAAAAATGGCCAGGGGGTCGTCCTCCGGATTCTCCGGCACCGGCAGGCGGCAGACCCGCTCCGCCAGACACCCCGCCAGAAGGGGGAGGTCCGTCTCCGGCGGCGCGGAGGCGTTCAGGCGGCGCAGGAGTTCCGCTTCCACCGCCTCTTTCTGGTCGCAGAAAGCTGCGGCAATGGGCAGGAGGTGGAAGAAAAACGCGCCGCCCTCCTCCACCAGCAGCTCCCAGGGAAGACAGGGCATGTAAACTGGTTCGCCGCCGATGCGGTACGCGATATGCCGCAGGTGGAAGGTGATTTCTACGGTTTTGCCGTCAATGGCCGTGGAGAAGGTCTGGGGAACGGGGGAGCCGTCCGGCCCCGCCAGGAAGCGTCCGCTCCACTCCGGCAGGTACGGCAGGTTTTGCTCCAGGTAGCCCGGCAGAGGTCCTTGGGAGGCATAAAAGCCGGTATTCAGCCAGTGGCGGAAAAAGGGCCGGTAGGACACGTCCGGTCTTCCGGCGAGAACGGGGGCGTTCCGGTCCTCGTCGTTCCAGCGCTGGACCTCCAGCTCGCGGAAAATCTGTTCCACCCGTTTTTCCACCCGTTCCGCGCAGGAGAGCTGGGGGTTTTCCCGGTAGAACGCCAGAAGCCGCCGGAGAAAGCCCTCTCCCCGGGTGGAGGACAGCCAGAAGCCGTAGCGAAGCAGCTGCTCCTCGGCGAAGCGGCGGCTGCGCAGGGCCTTTTGAAAATCCTCCCGGGCGAAAAAGGCCTCTGATTCCTGCTCCTCCTGTTCCGGGTGCTGCCGGACGCGGAGCAGGTAGTCGTCGTGGGCCTTGTTGAGCAGAAGGAAGTTTTCCGCCTCCTCGTTTTCAACGCCCGGCACGCGCTCCATAACCAGCTCGCGCAGGCCGCTGTAGAGCACCTTGGACCGTCCGAAAACCGCGCTTTTCAGGTCCAGCCTGGTCCAGAGGGCGCGGTAAAGCTCCTCCGGCAGGTCTCTGCGCCGGAAAAACTGCTCCAGAAGCCGCAGGCCCGCCGGATGGCGTTCCACGTCGTTCCACTCCTGCTTGGCGCATTTATCGTGGAGGTAGCAGGTGGTATAGCGGCTTATGATATGGGCGGCCTCGTCCAGGGCCTGTTCCTCCCAGCCGCTGTTCTCCGCCAGGAATTGCAGGCGGTTGTATTCAAAAAAGCTGATGAACACCGCCAACTCGTTGGGCGGGAGAAGGCGGGGGCCGGGACCCTTTTCCGCTATGCGGAGAACGGTCCTGATGCCGTCAAACTCCGCGCCCCGCATCAGCCGGTAGCGGCGGCCCTCCTGGTCCTCCTCAATGGCAAACTGGTAGGCAATCCTGAGCCAGGTGAAAAACTCCCGGCTGGGCGGGCAGTCCTTCTCATGGGCCTCCACCTCCTCCAGGAGAAGGGAGGTAAAGTCCGGATTTCGGGCCGCCTCCAGAAAGGGCGCGGACGTAAAATAGTCCATCCAGGTCTTTGCGCTTTTCCGCTGGGGGCCGGTATAGTGCTCCCGGAATTTCAGGAACGCCTCGTGCTTCTGGTAGGGGCTGGCCGCGCCGCGGGGGGCGCCGGAAGGGCCGCTCTCCGCCGCCTCCTGGGCGTAGGCCAGGGCCTTTTGGTACGCCGCCCGCAGGCGTAAAAATCCAGCGGGGTCCTCCTCGGGGCGGCAGGTTTGGGACAGCCGGGCGTAGGCCCGCTGGATGGCGGCCTCGTCGCGGATAGGTTCCAGCTCCAATATCATCCAAATCGTATCCATGGATATCCTCCCTCATGATAGCTCTCATCGTCCGTCCGGGCCGCTGGCCCGGCTGGGGAACTCCTCCGGTTGTAGTGCTATCAGAGTACCACAGGCGGCAGTCCCCGTCAATGATAGAAATAACAGGGGAATCTGGAATTTATGCTTTACAATTGCGGTGCGCTCTGCTATGATGAAAATGGGATAGTTGGGAATATATACAAAACGGATAAGGAGATACAAATGGATATTTTCTCCCTCTTCACCCTCTGTGGGGGCATCGCCTTTTTCCTCTACGGCATGTCCCTCATGTCCTCCCGCCTGGAAAAGCTGGCAGGAGGCAGATTGGAACAGCTTCTGAAAAAAATGACCTCCAATCCCTTGAAGGGCCTGCTGCTGGGCGCTGGCATCACCATTGCCATTCAGTCCTCCGGCGCGGTGACCGTTATGCTGGTGGGACTGGTCAACTCCGGCATTATGGAGCTGGGACAGACTATTGGCGTCATCATGGGTTCCAACGTGGGTACCACGCTGACGGCCTGGATTTTGTCTCTTTCCGGGATCGACAGCAATTCCTTCTGGCTCCAGCTGCTCAAGCCGGAGAACTTCGCGCCTCTGGTGGCCCTGGCCGGGGTTATCCTGCGCACAGTGAACAAGGGCGGACGCCGCCGCAGCGCGGGGTCGATTATGGTAGGCTTTGCCATCCTGATGTACGGCACCACGATGATGAAAAACGCGGTCAGTCCCCTGGCGGACATGCCGGAGTTTACCTCTATCCTCACCGCCTTTACCAACCCCTTTATCGGCGTGGCGGTGGGCGCGGTGCTGACCGCCCTGCTCCACTCCTCCGCCGCCTCGGTGGGCATTCTCCAGGCGTTGTCAATGACCGGCGGCATCACCTACGGTATGGCTCTGCCTATCATCATGGGCCAGAATATCGGCACCTGTATGACCGCGCTGCTCTCCAGCGTAGGCGGCAACCGCAACGCCCGGCGGGTTTCCGTCATACATATTTCCTTTAACCTCATCGGCACCACGGTGGGACTGCTGCTGTTCTATGGCGCGGGACTTTTCGTCGAATTTACCTTCATGGAGCGGCTGATTCACCCCACCGGCATCGCCGTTGTCCACAGCATCTTCAATATCGCCACCACCGCGCTGCTGCTGCCGTTCTCAAAGCAGCTGGAACGTCTGGCCTTCCTGGTGGTCAAGGAGGACAGCCAGGAGAAGCCGGAATATACCTTCCTGGATTCCCGCCTGCTGGCCACGCCCTCGGTAGCCATCGCCGAGTGCGGCAACAAGACGGTGGAAATGGCCGAGCTGGCCAAAGCCACCATTCTCCAGGCCATGAGCCTGTTGGGGACGTATGACGAAAAGGTAGCGGAACAGGTGCGGGAAAACGAGGACCGTCTGGACATGTACGAGGACCGTCTGGGTACGATATTGGTCCAGCTGGGCAGTAAATCCGCCTCGGACGAGGACAGCCGCAACGTCTCCAAGCAGCTCCACACCATCGGCGACTTTGAGCGTATCGGCGACCACGCGCTGAACCTAGTGGGCACGGCTCAGGAAATTTATGAGAAGGAGATTCAGTTTTCCGGTCAGGCCGCCGGGGAGCTCTCCAATCTTCTGGCCGCACTGACGGAGATATTGGATGTCACCACCCGGGCCTTTGCGGAAAACGACCTGGAGCTGGCGGTGAAGGTGGAGCCGCTGGAGCAGGTGATTGACTATTTGATTACGGATATTAAGTCCAACCACATCTCCCGCCTGCAAAAGGGGGATTGCACTATTGAGATGGGGTTTGTTCTCTCCGACCTGCTGACCAACTGCGAGCGCGTCAGCGACCACTGCTCCAATATTGCGGTAGCGCAGATTGAGACCGCGCAGAACGCCTATCAGGCGCACGAATACCTCAACGGCGTCAAGAACGCCGGAAACGCCGCTTTCCAGTCCGCCTTTGACGCCTACATGGCGCGGTATCAGCTTGCTAAAAAGTAAAACCATCCGGGACCGCGCCGGTCTGGAGGAGGCCAGTTCAGTGTTGTCTGAACTGGCCTCCCATCGTTTTTTATACCTATGGCGGGAAAATGGAAAACGAGGGGGCGTCCGAGGACTTTTATGCGCAGCAGCGGGAGCTAATGGAGGGAGGCCGGTCTGCCCGGTACGGTCCACGAAGCCCTTCGGGCCGGTCTTTCGGAGCGGGACTGGCGCGAGAGCCTGGAGAAAGCCGGGGTAGGAGAATAAAAAGCAGGGAAGCCCTGCGTAACAGGACTTCCCCGTTTTGGAGCAGGGTACGGGAATCGAACCCGCCTCCTCGGCTTGGGAAGCCGATGTACTACCGATGTACTAACCCTGCATATTATTGACTGTATGATTATAGCACAGCTGAAAATAAAATGCAAGAAATATTTTCGCCGCCTGAGAAATTGGCGCAAGGGAAAGCGGCGGTATCCCCGGTGTACGGGACACCGCCGCATACAGGCGGCTGTTTACATGGCCGCGTCAAAGGACATCAGCAGCTCTTGCAGGCGGTTATACACATCTTCCGGGCAGTCCTGGTCCCAGTCCATCCAGACCGTAATCACGTACTGGCTGTTTTCCATACAGGAGTACCTGCCGTTGACTTTGCCGCCGGAATCCGTTTCGTAGGTATAGTCAAAGGAGAAGCCGTTAAGGCCCCGGGTCCAGCTGGGGCGGACCCCGCCGCTGACGGCACCGCCAAAATCCTCCCGCATAAAATCCTCGTCCTCCAGGGCGGAACCGGCGGCGGTCATATCGGGATAGGTATTTTTGCTGTAAGCGTCAATCTGCAAGGTGGCGCTCAGGTTTTCCTGCCGGACATACATCCGGCAGCTGCCCGCCTCGTCAACAATATTTTTTGCCAGTTCCCACCCCTGGTCCTCCGGGATACTGAGCCGGAAGCTGCCGTTGCCGGATGTAGTCACTTTACCGGGTGCGCTGGCGGTGAGGGAGAAGGATAAGCGTTTGCCGGGGTCCGCCACGCGGTTCAGGATGGCGGCGGCCTCGGCCCGGGTGATGGTATCGCCGGGCCGGAAGCGTCCGGAATCGTCTCCGGCCAGCACGCCCGCGTGATAGAGCGCGTATACGCAGCTCCAGCAGCTGGTCTCCGGGGTTACATCGGGAATCCAGGCAATCCGGTTGATACGGCCCAAATCCTCGCCGTTGATGCAGTTGGCGAACATCTGCGCCACATCGGCCCGGGAAGCGGGGGCGTTAAAATTCCCGTATTCCTCCGGTGAAATGATACCGTTCTCCTCCGCATAACGCACGGCATTATCGTACCAGGGGCTGCCGCCGGGGGTGAAGTCCGCGCCGGAATAGACTGCGGATACGTTGACCGCCATGGTGACAGCTTCCGCCAGAGACAGCTTTCCCTGGGGGTCAAATACGCCGTCCCTGCCATTAATGAGTCCCAGCTCGTACGCGCTGCGCACACCGGCGTAGTACCACGCGTCCTCCTGCACGTCAGAAAAGCCGGGATAGGACCGTATTTTCTTAAAATTCGTCATTCCGGAGGAACTGTCCCCTGCGGCCAGGGCCGCTGGAGCCAGGGAGGCCGCCAGAAGCAGTGCCAGGGCCAGCGAAGCCAGCCGTTTCATGAGTACCTTCCGTTTCATACTCTCTGTCCGTCCTTTCCATCTAATAGGTTCAGTATACCGCAGTTGAAAGGAAAACACAACGGCTTTTTCCCGAGGACAGAAGAGAGCGGCGTGTCAGACAATATATTGGGCGGCCGCGTAGCCAACGTAATCGCCGTACCGCACCACATACCAATCCTCATAGCGTCCGTAAATCCGCACCTCAGCGCCGTTGGGAATGCTGGTGACAACAGAGGCGTTGGTAGAGGGACGGCTGCGCAGGTTCAAGGTACCGCTGACCTGGACGGTACCCTCCCAGGGCGTAGTGGGCCAGATGAAGGGGATATCGAAATAGTCGGTGAGGCTCAGCACCAGATTGCGTGCGATTTCGGGAATATTCCCTTCGATCCATCTTGCGTCCTCGTAGTTATCGTGGTAACCCAGCTCCAGGAGATTGGCGGGAAATTTAGAATCCCGGACCTCGCCCAGGGTAGTAGTAGAGCGCGTGACTACCTTATCAGGCAGGGGATAGATTTCCCTTAAATTGTTGACAAAAATCTGGGCGGCCCGCTGGCCCTGGGTACTGCTGGGATAGTAGAAAGCGATAATGCCCCGTACGCCGCCGTAATTCCCCTCTCCAGCAGCGTTGGAATGGAGGGCCAGGTAAAAATCGTACCAGCCCTGGTTTGCCAGCCGGATGGAGCTTCCAGCGGTCATATCGGGGGTATTGCGGGTGTACTGGATACCGCAGCTGTTGAGATAGGGAATCATGGCGTCCGCCAGGCGGTTCATCCAATACTCCTCGCTGCCGCTTCCGGTGACGTAAGCGTTATTTTCCTGAGTAGACGGGCTTAAAAAGATACTAGGCATAGGCATAATCCTCCTCGTTTGTCTGTCCCATCCTATGACCGGGAAAGGCGGATGGTGCGGCGGCGGAGGGAATGTGAGAAAAATAGTTGAGCTTTTTGAAAAAGTGGGGTATACTATAGGCTGTCAACGCCTCAGTGCGGAAAGGAGAATGAAAATGGCATATATAACATTAACAACGGAAAATTTTGACCAGGAGGTTTTAAAAGCGGACCGTCCTGTACTGGTAGACTTCTGGGCGGGATGGTGCGGCCCCTGCATGGCCCTTGCTCCCACGGTAGATGAAATCGCCGCTGAGCAGGACAAGGTGAAGGTAGGCAAGGTCAACGTAGACGAGCAGCAGGAGCTGGCCCGGCAGTACCGCATTATGAGTATTCCCACGCTGATGCTTTTTGAAAACGGCGAGATGGTCCGCCGGGAGGTTGGCGGCAAATCCAAAGAGGAAATTCTGGAGATGATTGGCCTGCGCAAGCAGCCGGTCCGGACGTAACCAGCCAATTCCGCGCAGATTTTACAAAAAATAGCCAGCGGTAAAATCGCGTCCTCCGTCCATACTAGAACCAGCGCGGTTTCCGCGCAATATCAGGAGGGAGGAAGATGAGATGAAAAAAGCAGCGATTCTTGCAGCTGCCGCAGCTCTTGTACTGACGCTGGCAGCCTGCGGCAACAAGGACAACGGCAATAACAGCTCCAACAACAACGGAGGTCCCAACAACGGCCAGACCACCAACAACAACCAGCACAACGGCAACAGCTCTCTTGGCAACAACGGCACTGCCGGAAACAATGGTCCTGCCGGTAGCGGCGGCGTCACCAACAACAACGGCACAGCCAACAACGGCATCACCGGCAACAATGACGTCCCCGGCAATAACGGCATCATCAACGACAACGGCACAACCGGCAACAACGGCACAACCAACAACAACCCCGGACGCAGCATTGGCAACGGCGTACGCAGCGCGGTAGACGACATGGGCCGCGCCGTAGACGATCTGCTGGACGGCGGCACCACCCGCAGCGCAAACATGTCCAGCTTTGAGCAAATGCTGGATAACGCCAGAGTTCACGATACCGACGGCGTTCTCACCGACGGCGAAAATAGCCGCTGGTAACCGGTAACCCCACCAATAGGCATTACCCCCCTGACGCGGCGGACCAACCGTGCCAGGGGGGTAATGTGCGCATTGAAAAATTTTTTCACCCGCCCCTTTTCCCAGGACAGATTCTATGGTATACTACTCTGGAACACAAAACCATATTTGGGAGGAATCAGCCATGGAGTACCTCTCCCACAGCGAAATCGAAACAGAAGCCTTGGGACAGGCCCTCGCCTCCCGCCTGCGTCCCGGGGACGTTATCGCCTATACCGGCGGTCTGGGCGCGGGCAAAACCGCCTTTACCCGTGGACTGGCCCAAGGCCTTGGCTGTACAGGCCGGGTAACAAGTCCCACCTTTACTATTGTCAACGAATACGACGGCCCTATCCCCCTGTTTCATTTTGACCTCTACCGCCTGGGCGGCGAGGACGAACTCTTCGACATCGGCTGGGAGGACTATCTCGGCCGCGGCGGCGTATGCGCCGTGGAGTGGAGCGAACGCGCGGCCCACGCTCTGCCCGAAGGAACGGTCACCGTAGAGATTCTCCGCTGCGAAGAAAACGGGGATTGGCGGCAAATCCGCGTGGAAGGGGTGTCCCACCAATGAAAATACTGGCTTTGGAGACCTCCGCAAAGGCCGCCTCCTGCGCCGTGCTGGACGGCGGTATTCCCGCTGCCACCTCCTGGCAGTGTACCGGCCTCACCCACAGCCGCACCCTCCTGCCCATGGTACAGGACATGCTCCGCAACTGCGAGCTGTCCCTCGCGGATATAGACGCTTTTGCCGTAGCGGCTGGCCCCGGGTCCTTCACCGGCCTTCGCATCGGCATTGCCGCCGTCAAGGGCCTGGCCTGGGCGGTGGACAAGCCCTGTCTCCCGGTTTCCACCCTGGAGGCCATGGCCTGGCCCTTGGCCCATCTCGAAGGTATAATCGTCTGCGCCATGGATGCCCGGCGGCAGCAGATTTACAACGCCGTCTTTCAATCCGGAAACGGTTCTCTTTCCCGTCTGCGCCCCGACCGCGCCATTTCCCTGGAGGATGCCGCCGGAGACCTTGCCCCGCTGGACCTGCCCCTCACCATCGTAGGAGACGGCGCGCCGCTCTGCTGCGGCTTCTTCCAGCAGAAGGGCATTCCCTGCCGCTTGGCCCCTCCGCATCTCCGCCAGCAAAGCGCCATCGGCGTAGGCATGGCCGCCGCCAATCTCTGGCCCAACGGCGCGGTCTCCCCCCAGGAACTTACCCCGGTTTATCTCCGTCTCAGCCAGGCGGAACGGGAGAGATTGGCGCGGGAAGGCAGTCATACTTTTTCTTGAAAGAAAAAGTATCAAAAAGAACTTTAAACATGTCAACTGCGAAGAGAAAGAAGGGAGACGCATATGAACAGCGGACACGTTCACATCGTAGACCACCCCCTGGTAGCCCACAAGCTCACCATCCTCCGGGACAAAAACACCTCCACCAAGGACTTCCGCGAACTGGTCAGCGAAATCGGCATGCTCCTGACCTACGAGGCCACCCGTGACCTGCCCCTCACCCAACGCGCCGTGGAAACTCCAATCTGCTCCACCATGGCCCCCACGCTCAAAGGTAAAAAATTCGCCGTCGTCCCCATCCTCCGGGCCGGTCTGGGCCTGGTAGACGGCGTACTGCGTATGGTCCCCTCCGCCCGCGTTGGCCACATCGGCCTTTACCGCGACGAGGAAACCCTTGAACCGGTAAAGTACTTCTGCAAAATGCCCAAAGACATCGCCGAGCGCGACGTCCTCATCGTTGACCCCATGCTGGCTACCGGCGGCTCCGCCTCCGCCGCCATCGGTTTTATGAAGGAATACGGCTGTGTAGGCATTAAACTCATGGTCCTCCTGGCCGCCCCCGAGGGCATACAGGCCGTCCGCGAGGCCCATCCTGACGTAGACATCTACTGCGGCGCGGTGGACAGCCATCTCAACGAGCACGGCTATATCGTCCCCGGTCTGGGCGACGCCGGAGACCGGATTTTCGGCACTAAATAACCCCCGCCATGCCCTTTCGCACAACTCCTTCAGAAGCTGATTTTATTTTTTTGACAAATTGCACAAAACAAAAGGGGAAGGTTTGGACACCGCTTCAAACTTTCTCCTTGCAATTTCTCCCGGAAGCCTTTATAATAAAGGTAGAAACTTCATACTGTGGTAGCTGTAACGAAGTGCTTTGCGCACGGGCTGCAACTATCGCTCGGCCTTTGCTTGTATGTTTCAAACCGAACGGTTTGGGACATTTTTTATTTAGAACCCATAGCTTTGCAGTTGAAAAGGAGGAAAACAGCATGTATATTCTGGCAAACGGCAGGCTTATCACCCGGGATACCGGCCTCCCGTACCTGCCCGACGGCGGCGTAGCCGTTGACGGCGAAAAAATCGCCGCGGTAGGTTCCACAGCGGAACTGCGGACCCGGTATCCAGACGCGGATTTCGTGGACGCCAAAGGCGGCGTCATCATGCCCGGCCTCATTAACGCCCATACCCATATTTACTCCGCCCTGGCCAGAGGTCTGAGCATCAGCGGCTATCACGCGGCCAACTTCCTGGAGGTTCTGGAGGGCCAGTGGTGGTATATTGACCGCCATTTGACCCTCAAAGGTACCCGGGCCAGCGCGGACGCGCTGTACCTCGACTGCATCAAGCAGGGGGTCACCACCGTCTTTGACCACCACGCCTCCTTTGCGGAGATTCCCGGCTCTCTGTTCCAGATTGCGGAGAGCGCGAAGGAATACGGAATCCGCTCCTGCCTGTGCTACGAGGTCAGCGACCGCGACGGCGAAGAAAAAGCGAATCAGGCCATCCAGGAAAATCAGGATTTCCTGGACTGGTGTGAAAAAAATCCCAGCGGCATGCTGGCGGCCATGTTCGGCGGCCACGCCCTTTTCACCATCAGCGACCGGACCTTCGAGAGGATGGCGGCGGCCAACAATGGCCGGACCGGGTTTCACATTCACGTCTCCGAGGGCATGAACGACGTCTACGACAGCCTGCAAACTTACGGACGCCGTCCGGTCCAGCGGCTCCAGGACCACGGCATTCTGGGCCCCAGGACCCTTCTGGGACACTGTATCCACATAAATACGGCGGAGATGGAGATTCTCCAGGCCACCGGTACGATGTGCGTAAACAACCCGGAGAGCAATATGGGCAACGCAGTAGGGTGTTCCCCGGTTTTGCAGCTGACGCGGCGGGGGATTACCGTAGGACTGGGTACCGACGCCTACACCAACGACATGCTGGAGAGCCTGAAAGCCGCTCTGGCCATCCAGCGGCATAACGCCTGCCTGCCCAACGTAGGCTGGTGCGAGGTTCTGGACATGCTTTTCCGAAACAACCCCGCTATTGCGGAAAAATACTTTGGCGTTCCTCTTGGCAGGCTGGCTCCGGGCGCGGCGGCGGATATCATCGTCATGGATTACAAGCCGTTCACGCCCTTCTCCCATGAGAACGTTGACGGACATATTCTTTTCGGAATGACCGGCCGGCAGTGCCAGACCACCATCTGCAACGGAAAAATCCTGATGAGGGACCGGGAGCTGGTAGGCGTGGACGAGGAGGCCGTAAACGCGCGTATTTTGGAGGAGGCCAAAAAGCTGTGGGGGAACCTGAACCACCGCGAGTATTGATTTCATTGCTGAAACGCAGAAGGAGGAACCGCCATGTCAGAGAAAATGATACCCATTCCGTTCCGGGAGCTGATGGCCTGGATAACCGCCGAATACGCGCAGGAGGGGACAGTATTCGGCGTCCGGCGGCCCTATACAGCCGGAGAAAAAACATTACCCATTTTTGGCGGCGAGAGGCTGGAGACGCCTTTCGGACCTGCCGCCGGTCCTAACACCCAGCTGGCCCAGAACATCATTGCGGGCTATTTTGCCGGGGCCCGTTTTTTCGAGCTGAAAACCGTCCAGAAGATGGACGGTCCGGAGCTGGCGGCCTGCATCAGCCGCCCCTGCATTCTGGCGGAGGACGAGTGCTATAACTGCGAGTGGTCCACGGAACTCACGGTTCCCCAGGCATTCGAGGAGTACGTAAAGGCCTGGTGCGCCTGCAAAATGCTGTCCCGGATTTTTGGCCTGGGACAGCCGGACGGCTTTGTCTTCAACATGTCCGTAGGCTACGACCTGGAGGGCATTCAGGGGAGCAAAATCGACGCGTATCTCAACGGCATGACGGACGCCTCCAGCACCCCCATTTTCCAGGAGTGTATCCGGGTGTTGAAGGAGCTGTTCCCCAATGAGGCCGCCTTTATTGCTGCCATCCCCGCCCAAATTTCCAACAGCGTCACCGTCTCCACCCTCCACGGCTGTCCGCCGGAGGAGATTGAGCGTATCGCCACCTATCTCCTCACGGAGAAGCGTCTGCACACTTTTGTCAAATGTAATCCGACCCTTCTGGGCTACCAGTCCGCCCGGGAGATATTGGACCGCATGGGCTACGATTACGTCTCCTTTGACCAGCATCACTTCAACGAGGACTTGCAGTATTCTGACGCTGTGCCTATGTTTAGCCGCCTCCAGGCTCTGGCGGAGAAAAACGGTCTGGAGTTCGGCCTCAAGCTCTCCAATACCTTCCCTGTGGACGTAAAAAACGGCGAGCTGCCCAGTGAGGAGATGTACATGGCCGGCAAGAGCCTCTTTCCCCTCACCGTTGAGATGGCGCGGCGTATCAGCGGGGCGTTCGGCGGCAGAATACGCCTGAGCTACTCCGGCGGCGCGGATTTCTTCAACATTGACGGACTTTTTCAGTGCGGCATCTGGCCCATCACTATGGCGACCACGGAATTGAAACCCGGCGGCTACCAGAGGTTCCGTCAGATTGCGGAGAAGCTGGAAACGCTGCACTTTGAGCCGTTTACCCGGGTGGATACGGTCCGGCTGGAGGCGTTGGCTATGGCGGTCCAGAGGGACCCCCGCCATCTGAAAGCGGTCAAGCCCCTGCCCAGCCGGAAGCTGCCGGAGAAGGTCCCCTTATTGGACTGCTTTACCGCGCCCTGCAAGGGCGGCTGTCCCATTGGCCAGGACATTCCGGAATACCTGGAGCTCTGCCGTCAGGGCAGATATGCGGAAGCCCTGGAGGTTATTCTGGAGAAAAATCCGCTGCCCTTCATCACCGGCACCATCTGCGCCCACCGCTGTATGGAGAAATGTACCCGGAATTTCTATGACCGTTCCGTACAAATCCGCGCCGCGAAGCTGACGGCGGCGGAACGCGGTTTCGGCCAAGTGCTGGAAACCATCAAGCCTGCCGCGCCCATTCAGGACGGCAGAAGGGCAGCCGTCATCGGCGGCGGACCTACCGGTATGGCGGCGGCCTTTTTCTGTGCCCGGGCCGGGATTCCTACCACCATTTTTGAAAAATCGCCGGACCTGGGCGGCATTGTCCGGCAGGTTATCCCCAGCTTCCGCATAAGCGATTCCGCCATCCAGAAAGACGCCGCGCTGTTATACAAGATGGGCGTAGAGGTCAGGACCAATACCGCCGCCCCCTCCCTGGAGCAGCTGGAAGCCCTGGGCTATACCCATATCCTCCTGGCCGTAGGCGCGTGGAAGCCCGGCAGGCTGGATATCCCTGGCAATGTAAAGCCCGTCCTCTCCTGGATGAAGGACCTCAAGGCGGGTAAAGCGGACTGTCTGGGCCATGTGGCCGTGGTAGGCGGCGGCAACACCGCCATGGACGCCGCGCGGCTGGCGCTTCGTTCCGGGGCGGAGAGCAGCACGCTGGTGTACCGCCGCACCAGAAAGTACATGCCTGCGGACGCGGAGGAGCTGGAGCTGGCGATTGCGGACGGGGTAAAATTCCTGGAGCTGGCGGCCCCAATAGAGCAGCGGGAAGGCAGGCTTCTCTGCAAGAAGATGGTTCTCGGCGAACCGGACGCGTCGGGCCGCCGCACCCCCGTGGAGACGGACGAGACGGTAGAGATTCCCTGCGACACTGTAATTGCCGCTGTAGGCGGGCAGGTGGACAAAGAACTGCTGGCGGCCTACGGCGTGGAGTTGGACAGCAGCGGCAGCCCCGCTTTCCGGACAGGCCGGGTCTACACCGCCGGAGACGCCCGACGGGGACCGGCCACCGTGGTAGAGGGAATCGCGGACGCCGCCGCCTTTGCGGAGGCGGTAGCGGGGGAAAAGAGAGCGGGTAAAATGCCCCGCCGCGCACAGCCCGGCAGGGAGGAGGCTCTTGCCAAAAAGGGCATACTCTGCGAATCTGCCAAGCGGGAGGGAGACCGCTGTCTCAGCTGTCAGGTAGTCTGCCAGACCTGCGCGGACGTATGTCCCAACCGGGCAAACGTAGCGGTTACCCTGCCCGACGGACGGACCCAGATTCTTCACGTAGACCGGCTGTGCAACGAGTGCGGCAACTGCGCGGCGTTCTGTCCCTACGACAGTTCTCCTTACCGGGACAAATTCACCCTGTTCCACGACCGCGCGGGGTTTGACGAGAGCGAAAAGAATCCGGGTTTCCTGCCGTTGGAGGGCGGCAAAGTTTTGGTACGTCTCGGCGGCAAAGTGGAAGAAATCGACCTGTGCCAGCCGAACAATCTCCCCGCCGGGATAGAGGTTTTGATATACACGGTAATGAGCAAGTACCGCTATCTAATTGGATAAGGCAAAAAAGGGGGACCGCAGTACGGAAACGGTACTGCGGTCCCTCTCTTATTTAAAATTCAGCGAAGCACGGCGTTCAGTTCCCGCTCCAGAGCCTCCAAAACGGCTTTAATTTCCTCATCCGCCTCGGCGGCGGTGATACTCCGATCATCCGCCCGCAGCGTCAGGTTAAAGGCAACGCTCTTGCTGCCCTCCGCCACGCCCTGGCCCCGGTAGATGTCAAACAAAACCGCCTCGCGCAGCAGTTTCCCGCCAGCCTTCCGGATACAAGCCTCCAGCGCGCCCACAGTAATCTCCTCCTTGCAGACCACTGCGATATCCCGGTTCACCGCCGGGAACCGGGGCAGCGGCACATACTCCGCCCCCGCGCCCTGCGCCGCCAGCAGAGCCTCAAAGCTCAGCTCCGCGCAGTACAGCTCGATATCCACGCCGTAATTGGCCGCCACTGCCGGATGGATCTGCCCGATTACGCCGATATGCTGTTCCCCGGCGCGGATACCGGCGCAGCGTCCGGGGTGGTACGACGGGTCCTCCCCGCAGGGATAGAAGGTCACCTCTTCCGCCCGGATATCCCGCAAAATAGCCTCTACGGTACCCTTCATGGCGAAAAAGTCAATCCCATCGCCGTAAGCGCCCAGAACCAGCATTTTCGGCTCATGGGCCAGCCCATCCGGCCCGCCCGGCAGGTAAATCTTCCCCAACTCGTACAGCCTCGCGCTCTTATTGCGGTAGTTAAAGTTCCGCTGCAAAATCTCCAGCATAGACGGCAGGGCCGTAGTCCGCATAATAGAGGTATCCTCCCCCAGGGGGTTAAGGATTTTCAAGCTGTTGCGCAAGGGCTCGTCCGGGGCCCAGCCAATCTTATCATAGCAAGTGGGCGAGATGAAGGAGTACGTGATAATCTCACTATACCCGCACGCCCGGCACAACGCGCCCAGCCGCCGTTCCATCTGCTGTTCCGGGGTGTAGCCGCCCCTGGTTGTCTCCCCCATCTGGAGGGTAGAGGGAATATTGTTGTACCCATAGAACCGTGCCACTTCCTCCGCCAGGTCCGCCATGCACTTCACATCGCCCCGCCAGGAGGGGACGGTAACAGTGCCATCCCTGTGCGTCCGGAAGCCCAGCTTTTGCAGAATCGTCCACATCTCGTTTTCGGACACATCAGTCCCCAGCAAAGCGTTTATCTTCTCTGGCTCCACCGGCAGCACGGTCGGCTGGGACACGTAATTAAGCACGTCAATCACGCCGTCAATAACCTCGCCCGCCCCCAGCATTTCCACCAGCTCGCAGGCCCGGTTCACGGCGGGAAGGGTATTCAGCGGGTCCAAACCCTTCTCAAATTTCCCGCTGGCCTCCGTACGCATTCCCAACGCCAACGCCGCCTTCCGGATTGTCGCGCCGTCAAAGTTCGCCGACTCAAAGACCACATAAGAGGTGTCGTCCACAATTTCACTGTTCTCGCCCCCCATAATACCCGCCAGTCCTACCGCCCGGGTTTCATCGGCAATCACCAGCATATTAGGGGTCAGCTTCCGGACAATTCCGTCCAGCGTAGTCAGCTCCTCGCCCTCCTTCGCCCGCCGTACCACAATCTTTCCGCCCTGAACATAGCGGTAGTCAAAGGCGTGCATAGGCTGTCCGTACTCCAGCATCACATAATTCGTGATGTCCACAATATTGTTAATAGGCCGTACACCCATAGCCCGTAAACGTTCCCTCATCCACTTCGGAGACGGTCCGATCTTCACATTCCGCACCATCCTCGCGGTATACCGGGGACAAAGCTCTGGGTCCATAGTCTCCACGTCCAGCAGCTCCACCAGAGACCGCGCCAAAGGATTCTCCGCATCCTCCGGACACCCCTTTACCACCGGCTCATGGAGCCGCAGCGGCGCGTTGAACGTAGCGGAGGCCTCCCTCGCCAGCCCGATTACGCTCAGACAGTCCGGACGGTTAGGCGTGATTTCAAATTCCACCACATGGTCGTCCAGCCCTACCACAGTCCGGATATCATCCCCAGGCTTACAGTCCTCATGCATCACAAAAATACCGTCCGGAATACAGTGAGGAAACTCCCTCTGTTCCGCGTGCAGGTCCGCCACGGTGCAGATAGTTTTAGTTTCGGTATGATACGCCACCATATCTCCCTTGTGGATATTCTGGAGCCGGACGTTATGCGCGTTGCCGTTGCCCGTCCCCCAATCCAGGGAAATACACCAATCGCCGCCGCCGTTGTAGATAACGCCCACGACCACCGCCGCAACTACCGGCCCCAAAATTTTATGTCCCGCCTGAACATTCGCCGGAATCGACGGCTTTTCCGGGTCAATAGCCTTGTAGTCATTCAACAGCGCGGCGGCCTCAATCCCGGCATACGGAAAATCCCGCTCATCCAGCCCCAACTCCTGCAAGGAGCACAGCATACCGTTGGACATCACGCCCCGCAGCTTACCCTTCTCTATTTTTTTCCCGCCAGGAAGCGTAGACTTATGCAGTGCCACCGGCACCAAGTCCCCCGCGTGGATATTCCAAGCCCCCGTAACGATTTGCACAGGCTCGCCCTGCCCCACGTCTACCTGGCATACCCACATATGGTCGCTGTCCGGGTGACGCTCCATAGCCTTGATACGTCCCGCCACCACGTTGGAAATCTCCGCTCCCAGGTCCTCGATACCCTCCACCTTGGACCCCGATAAGGTCATTGCTTCCGCGAAATCCCTGTCGTTTGCTTCCACGGTAACGAATTCGCCAAGCCATTTCCTGCTTAATTTCATCTATATCAACTCCCGTTTTGTAAAATTGTAAGATTGGAATTGGGCTCCGCCCAAACCCGCCAGGGGCTTTGCCCCTGGACCCCACCGCCCTTTGAAAAGGGCGGCCCTAAACTTTAATCAGAACTGCTCCAAAAACCTTACGTCGTTTTCAAAAATCAGCCGCAAATCCGCGATTTTAAACCGCTTCAACGCCGTCCGCTCCAAACCCAGGCCAAACGCCCAGCCGGAATACACTTCGCTGTCAATCCCCGCCATCTCCAGCACTCTCGGATGCACCATCCCGGCCCCCAGTAGTTCAATCCAGCCCTCTCCCTTGCAGGTGCTGCATCCCGCGCCCCCGCACTTATGGCACTGCATATCCATCTCGCAGCTCGGCTCAGTAAACGGAAAATGGTGTGGCCGGAACCTCGTCTTCGTCCCCTTCCCATACAGCTGCTCCACCACAGTATTCAGCGTGCCCTTCAAATCCGCCATCGTCACGCCCTTGTCAATCACCAATCCCTCCACCTGATGGAACATCGGCGAATGGGTCGCGTCAACCTCGTCCTTACGGTACACCCGCCCAGGCGCAATCACCCGAATCGGCAGAGACCTTGTCTCCATCGCCCGCACCTGCATAGGACTGGTCTGGCTTCTCAGCATCACTCTGCTCTCGTTGTCAAAGTAGAAGGTATCGGACCAATCCCGGCTCGGGTGACCCTCCTCGGCGTTAAGCTTATCAAAGTTATAAACCGCCAGCTCCACCTCCGGCCCATCCAGCACCTCAAATCCCATGCCAATAAAGATGTCCTTAATCTCATCCAGCGCGATATACATAGGATGCTGGTGTCCCAAGGAAACCGCCTTGCCAGGAATCGTCACATCCAATGTCTCAGCCTTCAGCCGGAGCTCCAACGCCGCCGCCTCCAGCCTCCTGGAACAGTCCTCCAAAGCGTTTTCCAACGCCGCCCGCACGTCGTTCGCCAGCTGCCCCATAACGGGCCGCTCCTCTGCGGACAGCTTCCCCATCTGCTTGAGAACCGCCGTCAATTCTCCCTTCTTGCCCAGATACCGCACCCGCAGCGTATCCAGGTCTGCGGCGGCCTTAGCCTCCTGAAAGGACGCCAGGGCTTCCGCCCGAATCTTTGCCAATTGCTCTTTCATATTCGATAAACTCCTTTTCTTGGAAATTACCTGCGGAACGAAAAGCGCAAAAAAGCCCTTCATCCCCTCTCCTTGGGGACGAAAGGCCAGCCTTCCGCGGTACCACCCGCATTCGCACCCCTTGCGGGTGCGCACTCCTATCCCAATAACGGCGGAAAAACCGTCCCGCTCTCGCGGACCGCTCCCGGGCGAACCAAGCGGCACGTGCCAAGGCGGCTCTCAGCCGGTGACCGCCCCTCTCTTAGACTCCGCAAACCCGCTATTTTCCCGTTCATCGCATGTAACGATTATTATTTATAACACAAAAAACCGGCGTTGACAAGAGGCCGCAATAAAATTTTCAATAAAACCGCCCCGGAAGGGAGGGACCGTCCAGCCGGACAATCCCTCCTCTCCCACTAAATTCCACCAAACTGTGCTCAGCGTTCCATCTTCCAGTACGCCACGCTGTAAGCGGGCAGCTCGCTTCCGCCGCCAAAGTCGTGAATCTTCCCGGTAACCAAGTCCTCCGCCTGGCCACAACCGGCGTCAAAATGCGCGGTATACGGTACGCTGTCGGCATTGATTGCCACCAAAACCCGTTCGCCGTCCACCGCCCGCTCAAAGATAATCTGGCGGTTCGTCAGCACCACGTTCCGATAGGAACCGTAACACAGGGCGCGGCTGGATTTCCTGGCCTCAGCCAGCCGGGAAATAAACTCCGTCAGCCCGCTCCACTCCGGCTTCTCCACACTGGGACGCAGGGCGTCATCCCCCTGGGCCTTGCGGCCTTCCATGCCCCATTCGCTGCCATAGTACACCGCCGGAACCCCCGGCATACCGAAAAGGATGCCGTAGGCCGGGCGCAGATGCTCCGGGTTGGTAAGGATACTGGCGATACGCTCCACGTCATGGTTATCCAGAAAACTGAGCAGATGCTTACCCTTATACAGCGTCCAGTTCTCAGGCCCGAACTGGCGGGCCAGGCTGTGGCCGATTTCAAACAGGTTCATGGAATTAAAGCTGGACCACAGCCCCTTATAGCACTCGTAGTTGGTTACTGAGTGGCACATGTCATCATTCATCCAGCGGTTATAGTCGCCGTGGAGGGTTTCGCCCATCAGGACAAAATCCGGTTTGAGACCGTTTACGAAGCCGCGCAGCTGCCGCAGGTAGTCGGGACTGAGGCAGTACGCTACGTCCAGCCGTAGGCCGTCGATATCAAACTGTTCCACCCAGGACCGGATGGCGTCAAACTGGTGGCGCACCACGTCCGGGTGCTGGAGGTTCAGCTTCACCAGCTCGTAATGGCCCTCCCAGGCCTCGTACCAGAAGCCGTCGTTATAGCCGGTATTGCCGTCAAAGCTGATTTTAAACCAGTCCTTATAGGGACTGTCCCACTTCTTTTCCTGCACGTCCCGGAAGGCCCAGAAGCCCCGGCCCACGTGGTTGAAAACCCCGTCCAGCATGACCCGCAGGCCCGCGTCGTGAAAGGCCTTGCAGACCTCCTTAAGGTCCTCGTTTGTACCCAGACGGCAGTCTGTACGGGTGTAGTCACGGGTATCGTAGCCGTGGCGGTCGCTCTCAAAGAGGGGGTTGAGCAGCACGGTGTCCGCTCCGGTCTTTTTGATATGCTCCACCCAGTCCAGCAGGCGCAGGATACGGTGGGAGGGGTTCCCGTCGTTCTCCGCTGGTGCGCCGCAGAGGCCCAGGGGGTAAATCTGATAGATAACAGCGTTATCAAACCACATAGAAATGTTCTCCTTCCTGCCGGTCTAAAACCGGCGAGGCCGTTTACAGGCCCAATAGGGACGGTTTGCCGCCTAGAGCTCGCGCCGTCCCTCCAGGGCCCGCATAAGGGTAGCGTCGTCGGCAAATTCCAGATGTCCGCCCACGGGGATACCGTAGGCCAGGCGGGTCACCCGCACGCCAAAGGGCTTCAAAAGCCGGGCCAGATACATCGCCGTGGCCTCTCCCTCGGTGTCCGGATTGGTGGCCATGATGACCTCTTCCACCCCGCCCTGGGCCACCCGCTCTACCAGGGACTTGATTTCCAGGTCGTCGGGGCCCACGTGGTTCATAGGAGAGATGACGCCGTGGAGCACATGGTAGCGGCCCGTATATTCCCGGGCCCGCTCCACAGCCGCCACGTCCCTGGGGTCCGCCACCACGCAGATGGTGGATTCGTCCCGCCTGACGGACGCGCAGATAGGGCAGAGTCCCCCGGCGGTCAGGTTTTGGCACACCGGGCAGCAGGTGACATTTCGCTTGGCCTCCAGAATGGCCCCGGCAAATTCCTGGGCCTCCTCGTCCGTCAGGCTCAAAATGTGGAAGGCCAGCCGTTGGGCGGACTTGCCCCCGATGCCCGGCAGGCGGGCGAACTGCTCCACCAGCTTTTCCAGGGGAGCGGGAAAATATTCCATAGACCTATTTTCCTCTCAGCTGCCGGATACGGAAGGGGATATCCTCCGCGCTGTAGATGGAGCTGCCCGCTACCAGGACGTTTGCGCCGCTCTCAATAACGGTTTTGCAGGTAACGGGGTCAATGCCGCCGTCTACCTCCAGCTCCTGGTTCAGGCCCCACTGGCGGCTCCAGACCTGGAGAAGCTGGAGCTTGCTCATCATCTCCGGCATAAAGGTCTGTCCCCCGAAGCCGGGTTCCACCGTCATCACCAGCACCAGGTCGCACTTATCCAGAATGGGCAGCACCGCCCGCTCGGACGTCTTGGGCCGAAGGGCCACTCCGGCGCGTTTGCCGTGACTGCGGATAAGCTCCAGGGCCTTGCGGATATTTTCCTCTGTATCGGCCTCCACATGTACGGTAACAATATCCGCTCCGGCGTCGCAGAAGTGTTCCACGAACCGCACGGGCCGGTCAATCATCAGGTGGACATCCAGAGGCAGCTCCGTCACCTTCCGGATACTCTCCACCACGGGGATACCAACGGTGATATTCGGGACAAAAATACCGTCCATGACGTCCACATGGATATAGTCGGCGCTGCTGACGCGGGAGATATCCCGCTCTAAATTTGCAAAATCCGCCGCGAGGATTGAGGGAGCAATTTTTATCATTGTCAGAACCTCCTTTTTGAATGAAATGGGACTGGAAGCGGATAGACAAGCGTATTGGGGCAAACTGGGACAAAGCACCAGAGATGCCCCAGCGTCATAGGATACCGTAGCGGCAAGAGCGTCTGCGGCGGGGCCGCGTTTCCTTCCCACGCCGCGCCTGCCCCAGGTCCGCGCCGCAGGCGCGCCGCTTCAGGCGGCATGGTCCGCCGGGCTGGCTTTCCGGGTGCCGCGGCGTCCGGAGAGCGGGCCTCATAGATAGGGGACCCGGCTGGGGTCCCCGGGAGGCTGCTGGAATGTTCTCCGGCAGCCTCCTTTAGGCGCGTTTACGGATGGCTGTGGCTGTGGCCCGCCAGCTCCTGATGGGGGTGGAGATGGTTTTCCGTATCCTCCTGATGGATATGGAGGTGGCTGTGGGTGTGCTCATGCTGGTGGGTGTGGACCAGGTCCCCATGCCGGTGGGGGTGGGTATGGATATGGACATGGCTGTGGGTGTGCTGGAGCCTGATGCTGTCCCGGGCCATAAGCCAAGTGCTGGCGGCCATAATGGCCAAGGCGGCGTAAAACCGCAGGCCGGGCCGGTCGCCCAACAGCAGCATACTGAAAGCCACACCCAGGAACGGGGCGATGGAGTAATAGGCGCTGGTTTTGGCCGCGCCCAGCTCCTTCTGCGCCAGGATATAGAAATTAATGCTCAAACCGTAGGAAACAAATCCCAGCAGCAGAATCGCCGGAAGCCAGACCAGGGCAGGAAAGTCCTCCCCCAGCAGCAGAGCGACCGCAAGGCTCCCCGCCCCGGAGAAGCAGCCTTTAATCGTAACAATTTCTACGGAGCTTTTACTGCTGAGCATTTTGGTGCAGTTGTTCTCAAGACCCCAGCAGGCGCAGGCTCCCAGTACAAGCAACGAACCCTGGTTGAAGACAAGGCCGCCGATGCCCTCCCAGCCCAAAAGAACGCTGGCGGCGGTCACCAGACCAATGGCAATCCATAAACGCCGGGAGAGCGTTTCCCGAAAGATCACCAGAGCAATCAGAGAAGTAACCACGATTTCAAAGTTGTTGAGCAGGGACACGTTGGCGGAGGTGGTCCGTTCCACGCCAAGCATTAGCAGGATAGGCGCGGCGATGTCCAGAACCACCATAGCGGCGGTGTAGGGAAGTTCCTTCTTTGTCAAAGGCGGCGCGGAGGGAACGCGGCCCAGCCTGCGGCAAATAAACTGATAGGCCAGCAGGCCCAGCCCCGCCCCCAGGTACAGAAACGCAGCCATCATGGTAGGGGAGGCGTATTGGAGCAGGATTTTAGAAAAAGGGACGTTGACCGCATACAGCGCGGCGGCCAGAACAGCAAAAGCGGTAGCGGATTTCCGTTGATTCATAAAAGCCTCCAGACCAAGATATCACGACTTCCCTTAAAACGCAATATCCAGTTTCCTGACCACGCTGGCGCACCGCTGGCAGAGGGAGGGATGCTCGCTGTCCCGGCCTACGGAGGGCAGAATCTTCCAGCACCGCTCGCACTTAACCCCCTGCGCGGGAGCGACCGCGACGCTCTGCGTATCGCCAATCTCTACCTGTGAGACAATCAGCAGGTCGGCCAATTCGTCCAGCTCCAGCTGTCTGCCTCCGTCCAGCGCGCTGGCCGGAACGGTTACCTTGGCCTCCAGGCTCTTGCCAATTTTCTTCTCAGCCCGGGCGGTCTCCAGGACGCCGTTAACCGTGTCGCGGAGGCTGGTCAGAGTGCCCCAGGCGGCCATAGCGGCGGTATCCAGCGCGTATTCGGTAAAGGGCTGATTCATCTCATTGAGCAGTACGTTCCGGGGGTCGTCCGCCGTCCGGTGGGGCATGGCCTGCCAGATTTCGTCGCAGGTGAAGGCCAGAATGGGGGCGAAGAGCTTGGTGATGGTATCAAGAATGAGGTACAGGGCGGTTTGGGCGCTGCGGCGGAGCAGGCCGTCCTTTTCCTCACAGTACAGTCGGTCCTTGATGATATCCAGATAGAAGCTGGAGAGCTCCACTACGCAGAAATCGTTAATGGCGTGGCTGACAACATGGAATTCGTAGTTGTTGTAGGCGGCAAAGCAGCGTTCAATCAGCTGGTTCAGCTTGGTTACGGCCCAGCGGTCCAGCTCCAGCATCTCCTCCGGCGTCACCAGCCGGTCGGGATCGAAGCCGTCCAGGTTGCCGAGACAGTACCGGGCGGTGTTGCGGAACTTCAGGTAATTCTGACTGAGCTGTTTGAAGATGTTGTCCGAGCAGCGTACATCCGCGTGGTAGTCGGCGGACCCGGCCCAGAGGCGAATCATATCCGCGCCGTACTTTTTAAAGATATCGGCGGGGTCCACGCCGTTGCCCAGGGACTTGTGCATCGCCTTGCCCTCGCCGTCCACGGTCCAGCCGTGGGTAACGCACTCCTGGAAGGGCGCGCCCTGGCCCATAGCGCCCACGGCGGTGAGCAGGCTGGACTGGAACCAGCCCCGGTACTGGTCCAGTCCCTCCATATAGACGGTGGCGGGCCAGAAGTCCTGCTCTTTTTTCATGGAGGCGATGTGGGTGGAGCCGGAATCGAACCAGCCGTCCAGCGTGTCCTCCTCTTTGGTGAAGTGGGTGCCGCCGCAGTGGGGGCACTGGTACCCGGCAGGGAGGATATTGGCGGCGTCCTTCTCATACCATGCGTTGGAGCCCTCTGCCGCGAACAGTGCGCTGACGGCCTCAATGGTGGCCTCATCGCACACGGGATTGCCGCAGTCCTGGCAGTAGAACACCGGAATAGGCAGGCCCCACCGCCGCTGGCGGGAGATGCACCAGTCGGCGCGTTCCTGAATCATGGAGACCATCCGGTCCTTACCCCAGGCGGGAATCCAGCGGACCGCTTCGGTGGCCGCCACGGCGGCGTCCTTGAAGGCGTCCACAGAGCAGAACCACTGGGGCGTAGCCCGGAAGATAATGGGGTGCTTACACCGCCAGCAGTGGGGGTAGGAGTGGGTGATATCCTCGCTGGCGAAGAGCGCGCCGCTCTCCTTCATGTCTGCGAGGATGGCAGGGTTGGATTCATCGGTGGTCATACCGGCGTATTTCCCCGCGTAATCTGTGTGACGGCCCCGGTCGTCCACAGGCACCACCATCTCCATACCGTAGCGTTTGCAGGTCTGGTAGTCGTCCGCGCCGAAGCCGGGGGCGGTGTGGACGCAGCCGGTACCGGAATCCATGGTGACATATTCCGCGGTTACCAGCCGGCTGGTTTTTTCCAGGAAAGGATGGTTTGCCAGCATATTTTCAAAGAAGCTGCCAGGGTGCGTTTCGAGAATTTCGTAGCGCTCAACGCCGCCCACCTTCATGACCTTCTCCACCAACGCCTCGGCCAGGATATACATGTCGCCGTTCTCCACCTTCACCACGGCGTAGCTCTCCCTGGGATGGAGGGCAATCGCCAGGTTGCCGGGGAGGGTCCAGATGGTGGTGGTCCAGATAAGGAAGGAGAGCTTGCCCTGGTCAAGGGCAGCCAGCTTTCCCTGGCTGTCGTTCATGGTAAATTTCACATAGACCGTAGTAACGGGGTCATCCTGGTACTCAATCTCCGCCTCAGCCAGGGCAGTTTCGTCGTGGGGACACCAGTACACAGGCTTGAGACCCTTGTAGATATACCCCTTCTGGTACATAGCCCCGAACACCTTCACTTCCTCGGCCTCAAAGCCGGGGTCCATCGTGAGGTAGGGATGGTCCCAGTCCCCGATAACGCCCATGCGCTTGAAGCCCTCCCGCTGGACGTCCACATAGTGCTGGGCGAAGTCGCGGCAGGCGGAGCGGAATTCCGGTACGCTCATTTTCTTCCGGTTGAGCTTATTTTTCTTGATAATCGCGGACTCGATGGGCATACCGTGGTTATCCCAGCCGGGGATATAGGGGGTATAGTACCCCCGCATAGCGGCGGAGCGGACCATAAAATCCTTGATGGACTTGTTAAGGGCGTGGCCCATGTGCAGTGCGCCGTTGGAGAAGGGGGGGCCGTCGTGGAGGGCGTAGCGAGGCTTGCCTTCGTTCTTCTTCAAAAGCTCGTGGTAGAGGTTCAGGTCCTCCCAGCGTTCCAGCATGGCGGGTTCCCGGGCGGGCAGGCCCGCCCGCATGGGGAAGCCAGTCTGGGGCAGGTTGATGGTTTTGTTGTAATCCATAGGTGCGTTCCTCCTATATGAGAATGATTTTATTGATGATATGGCGAAGATTTTCCGTATTCCAAAACAACCCTGCGGCAATCCTTACAGATATGGGCGGCGGGAAAGGAGCCGTCGATGAGGCTCACGTCCTCCCGGCCCTTGAAGAGAGTCCGCTTATCCTCCTTAGGAGTCCAGAGCAGGGGGGACTTGCCGCAGATCCAGCCGGGTTCCATCGCTTTTCCACAGTTAGGACAGTTCATCTCCGATCTCCTTTTACAGCTTGCAAAAACACGCCCTTGTCCCCATGAAAGAGACAAAGGCGCACTTCCTCTGCGGTACCACTCTTCTTGCCGGAAAACCGGCCGCTCAGGCGCGGGGTAACGACCGCCGCCGGGCGGGCCTACTGGGACGCTTCGCCCGTTCAGCCGCCTGCTCCAAGGGGATCTTCTCCCGGCCCGCCTCTCCGTCCTCTCACCCGTATGGACGGTTCTCTGTGCAGGAATGACCGGGGTACTCGTCCTTATCCACGCATTTTATCACGATAGCACTATCATATTATACGCAAACGCTTCTTTTGTCAACCACTTTTCCCGAATGGCGCGGGAAGCGCTATTTTTCCAGATACAGCGGCAGAAACCGCGCCATACCTTGGGCAATATAGGCAATATTTTCCTCCCGCAGCGTCACGTCCCGCCGGGTTCCCAGCCAGGGGATATAGTACCCCAGCCCCGCCAGATGGCGGCAGGCGCACACAGCCAGGTTCTGCTTGAACCGCCGGTGGTCGGAGGGATAATATTGCAGTCCTTTATCCAACAGCCGAGGGTGTACCGCCTCCGTGTCCTCAAACGCCGCCTGGACGGCCTCCAGCAGCTCCGCGTCCCACCGGCTCTGCTTGGAGGGCATCAACAGCAGATGTTCACCGTCCCCCACGCAGTCAAGGTTAATGAAGAGTGCGCCGTCAGTCTGGTCAAAGCGTTTTTTCCGAAACGCGGACGCCCCTAAAAAATTCCGGTTATGATTATCGAAAAACACCAGACACACCCGGTTATCATGACGGATAGCCTTCGCCGTCCTCAGCAGAGCCAACACGCCGGAAGTATTGCTGTTGGCGTTGTTCTGGCAGGCCGGCCCATAGGCCGACACCCACAGCGTTGCCACCGCTAAAATCAAAAACAGCGGCAGCATCAATTCCGGCTTATTCAAGGGAAAACTAACCGCCAAGGACGCCACAAAGGCCAGCGCGGCCAAAAACACCGCCGCCGCCAGATGGTATGCCACATGGGCCGCCACGTTAGTAGGCGAGACAAAGTTGGGAAACAGCGAACGGGTAGCGGTATCATAGTGGGCGCACAAAAAAATCCGCGCCCTGTCCGGGTCCCCGGCGACCACGTTGACGCTGCCGTTAAACCTGCCGTAAGATTCCTCGCAAGCCTTCCAGCCCGACCGTTTCAGCTCCCCCAGCAGCCATTGGCGAAACTCCGCTTTCTGCCCAGCCGTCTTCCGTACAGGATGCACGGTCAGCAAATATTTTTTCAATCTCTCAACTTGCTCCATAGCGGCTCCTTTTCCCCTGAGACCCAGACTAAAGCTCCTTTTTGTACGCCTCCGCCCCCGCGATGAGTTCCTCCGCCCCGGCCAGAATAGCCGGAGTAATCTGATCGCCGCTGGTAAGCCGGGCCAATTCCTGCTTCCTGCGTTCCCGGTCCAGACGCAAAACCTGGGTATATGTCCGTCCATCCCGCTCCCCCTTCTCCACACAGAAGTGGGTATCCGCCATAGCTGCCAGCTGAGGCAGATGGGTAACGCATAGAACCTGTTTCCTCCGGCTGACCTGCGCCAGCTTCGCGGCTACCTTCTGCGCGGCCCTGCCGCTGACGCCGGTATCCACCTCGTCGAATACCAGCGTATCAATAGTCTCATTCTCCGCCAGCACGTTTTTCAACGCCAGCATAATGCGGGCCAACTCGCCCCCGGAGGCGATGCGGTGAATAGGCCGCAGTTCCTCGCCCACGTTTGCGCTCATAAGAAACCGCACCACGTCAATACCAGTTGCATCCGGCTCCTGCCGTTCAAACCGGATGGCGAAGCGGACCTTAGGCATATCCAGCTGCCGCAGCTCCTCCTGAATACGGTTCTCCAACTCCTTCGCCGCCGCCTGCCGGGCTTCCGAAAGTCTCTCCGCGTCTTTCTCCACCTGGACCCGATGTTTTTGCAGCTCCTTTTCCAGCCGCGCGGCAGTATCGGACGCGAAAGCGATTTGGTCCAGCTCCTCCCGCCGTTTCTCCAGGTACTCCAGCATATCCTCCACAGTAGGACCGTACTTTTTTTTCAGCCGGTACAGCTGGTCCGCCCGTGCCTCCAGCTCGTCCAGCTCCTGGGGACTGAAATCAAAGGACGACTCCAAATCCCGAAGCGTCTCCGCCACGTCGTAGGCTTCGGAGTAGAGGCTTTCCAGCCGCTCGGAGAGCTGGGCAAATTGGCCGTCCAAGCTTTTTGCGCTGGAAAGTGCGCCCGCCGCCTGCTGCATAGCGGAGACCGCGCCTCCGCCGTCATCGCCGCCGTTAAGGTTCCACAGCGCCCCCTGAATGGCGGACATAAATTTTTCGCTGTTGCGGAGCAGGTTCCGGCGTTGCAGAAGTTCTTCTTCTTCACCAGGTTTCAGCTGGGCACGTTCCAGTTCGTCAATTTGAAAGTTCAGGCTGTCCACCCGGCGTTCTTTTTCCGCCTCGTCCATTTCCAAAGACCGAAGCTTCTTCCGCAGCTCCTCCATGGCTTTGAAACGTTCCTGATATGCCGAAAGCTCAGCGTCTACCCGTCCAAAACTGTCCAGATATGTCCCGTGCTGCTCCTCGTCCAAAAGCTGCTGGCCGTCGTTCTGCCCGTGTATGTTGAGCAGTGCCCCGCCAATCTTCCGCAGTTGGGCCACAGTGACAGGACGGCTGTTTACACGGCAGACGTTCTTGCCCTCCGCAGAAATTTCACGTTGCAGAAGAAGCTCTCCGTCCTCCGGCGCAACGCCGCACGCAGCGAAAACGTCTAATTCCGGTACCTCTGTAAACATTGCGCCGACAAACGCCTTCGTTGCCCCTGTGCGGATAATATCACGGCTGGTCCTTTGTCCTAAAACTGCGCTCATGGCGTCAATGACGATACTTTTTCCCGCCCCCGTTTCGCCGGTCAGCGCGTTGAATCCTTCGTCGAAGGTGATGTCAGCCTCATCGATGACGGCTATGTTTTCTATATGAAGCAGTTGTAACATACTGTAACTCCTTCTTTCCGGCCTGCGGGCCGGAAGGCGCAATTGCTCTGCCCTCTAGCCCGGGGGTTGCGCACCCCCGGACCCCGCGGGTACTTTTGCGCGGGCAAAAGTACCCAAAAACCGCCAGCCCGTAGGGCTGGACCTCTACCCCGTCGCGACTGGCGTCGCTCAGGGGGATTTTTTGGTTGCGCTACGAATCGGTAGACCGCCCCTTCTGCGTAAGTCCTCTGGGCCGATGTCGGGCGAAGCTTCTGCGCGCCTTGCCCTCAACTCTGACTTCTGGGTGCTATCGCCCTCTGCGCATCTCTTGTATAAGCGAAGCTACCCCGGGGCGCTCTCTGTTAAAACCTGTCCTACTTTATCATCTCATGCACTTCTTCGCAAAAATTCCTCGCAGACTCAGCATCTCTCATCACCAAAAGCGCAGTATCATCCCCCGCTAAACTCCCCACCATATACGAAACATTCATCCCATCTACCGCCGCCGCCGCCGCGTTCGCTAAACCTGCCATCGTCTTAATCACTACGATGTTCTGTGCGTGGTCTATACTTACTATGCTCTCCCGAAATATCGTTCGTAACTTGTCCGCCACATTCAGCCGCGTCCGCTGGCTGGACACCGTATACCGGTACCGCCCTTGCCCCACCGGCTCCTTTATCAAATGCAGCTGCTTGATATCCCTCGAAATCGTCGCCTGCGTACAGGTTATCCCCAGCTCCTGCAACCGCTGCTGTAACTGCTCCTGCGTATCAATAGCCTCTTGCTCGATAATCTCCAAAATCTTCGCCTGCCGGTCATTTTTCATGGCCGATTCCTCCTGTCATTTTTGTCCTCAAGATTTCATAGATGCTCTTGTCCGTCAGCCGCAGCAGCTCAGTCTCATACCGAGACCGGCAAATCCGTACCTTATCCCCTTGCCGTAACGCAAACGCTTTCCCTCCATCTACCGACAAATACACCTGCTTCCGGTTTAATTCCGCCGGTGCAACCGTCACTGTCCCGCTCGCCGAAAGCACAAACGACTTCGTAAATACCGTATGGGCGCATATCGGACTTATCACAAAATTCTGCGCCGTCGGCTCCACAATAGGCCCCCCTGCCGACAAGGAATACCCCGTGGACCCAGTCGGTGTCGCCACCACTACCCCGTCCCCAGAAAATATCCCCAACTGCTCCTCTCCAGCAGACACTTGCAGCCGTACTACCCGTGCCATCGCACCCTTCGTCACAACCGCGTCGTTGAGTGCGCCGCCAGTATACACCGTCCGGCCCTCCCGTACTACCGCCACATCTAACATCATCCGCTTCTCTCGCCGGTACCGCCCGCTCGCCAAATTCTTCAGTAACCCTAGTTCCCCTAACTCTAAGTCAGACATGAACCCTAAACTCCCCAAATTTACCCCTAACACAGATCGGAAGAGCGTCGTGTAGGGAAAGAGTGTCCGCGGTTGTGTAG